>PADE01000233.1 GCA_002702965.1 Planctomycetaceae bacterium | reverse complement strand
GCTCCCATCAACGACTGGTTTATGGGCGACGACTGGCACCACAACGGTGCCTTCTTTCTGGCGCACATGTTCAACTGGATGTCGCGGAACGGTCGGATTCGCCCCGAGCCGACAAAAACATTCCCGCGTGCGACGTTCGACTACGGAACGCCGGACGGCTACGAGTTCTATCGGCGCATCAAGACGCTGTCGGAGATCGACGAGCGGTATCTGAAGAACGACGTCCCCTTCTGGATCGAGACGATGCGACACGGCACGTATGACGAGTTCTGGAAATCGCGCAACATCCGCCCCCATCTAAAGAATGTCAAGTCCGCCGTGATGACCGTCGGAGGTTGGTTCGATGCGGAGAACTTGTTTGGAGCGCTTGAGACTTACAAGTCAATCGAGGCGCGCAACCCCGAGACCGTCAACACGCTGGTGATGGGCCCGTGGCGACACGGCGGATGGGCGCGCGGCGAGGGGTCGTCTTTCGGGGACATCCCGTTCAACGCGAAGACCTCCGAGTTCTACCGCGACCACATCGAATTTCCCTTCTTTCAGCGGCATCTGTACGAGATCGACGACGACCCGCACCCCGAGGCCTGGGTGTTCGAGACGGGGACCAATCAGTGGCGGAAGTACGCGCAGTGGCCGCCCGCGCAAGCCGCCCGGAAGTCACTCTATTTTTGCGCTGGCGACCAGCTCTCATTCGAACCACCGGCGGACGCGGACCCGAGTCCCTACGACGAATTTCTCAGCAATCCGGCCAAACCGGTACCCTATATGAGCGGAGTCTTAACCGGCATGAAGGCGGAGTATATGATCGCCGACCAGCGATTCGCCGCGCGACGACCAGACGTCCTGACGTATCAGACCGACGTGCTCGAGGAGGACCTGACCCTGGTCGGTCCGGTCGACGTCGACTTGACGGTCTCGACCTCGGGGACGGATAGCGACTGGGTGGTAAAGCTGATCGACGTCTACCCCGATGATTTCCCGGATCCGGCACCGAATCCCAAACAGATCCGCATGGGAGGCTATCAGCAACTCGTGAGAGGGGATGTGATCCGTGGCAAGTTCCGCAACAGTTTCGAAAAGCCCGAGCCCTTTGAACCCAATCAACCGACAGGCGTACGTTTCACCATGCCCGACACGTACCATTGTTTCCGATCGGGCCACCGCATTATGGTTCAGGTGCAAAGTTCATGGTTCCCGCTGGTCGACCGCAACCCACAAACATTCTGCGACATCTTTCAGGCCTCCGCCTCGGATTACCAAACGGCAACGCAGCGGCTCTACCGTGGATTGCCATCCAGGTCCAGAATAAACGTCCTCGTATTGCCGTAGGCACCGCGGTCGGGCCACCCGAAACGACACGCTAGCGAACCGGCGCCGTCGCTTCACGCACCGCTGAGCTAGCGTTCAGCGCTGCCATTGGTGGTTTGTCGCGTGTTATCCAAGCTCACCTCTTGCGGGGTGGGCTTTCCTTTTTCGATAGGCACACCGTAAGCCCCAGAATTTGCGATTGGGGTTTCGACGTGAGAAACTGCTGCTGCGACAGCGCTACGCATAGAAGTTCTTGCAAAACAGAAAAAGAAAAAGCTAACCCGTAAACAAGGGTGGCATCATGGTCCTGTTATCTGTCGCGATCATGCTCGGCGCGATCTTGGTTTACGTAGCTGCCACCGCGTATTTTGGTGATTCGACAAGGCAAAAGAAAAAAGAAATGATGGTGAAAATGGGAATAGAAAAGGAAAGGAAGACGAACAAATCATGGGGTCGACACTATCGTGTGCACGGCATGACCGAAGACGGCGAAGACAACCCGGATTTTTCAGTCTCCTCTTTCACACATACAAAGGGCGTCGAAGAAATTAACTTCGACGAGTCACAGGTCAAGGACTCGTTGTTGCCACTTAAGAGAAAACAAAATAGGGCGACCGCTTGGTCGTCCCTTTTTGATTGAAATGCGATTAGCGCAACGGAACCGGACACACCTCCACCCGACTAATGAGCGACATTAAGCGGGTGCCTCACCCAATCCAATCCGACTGTGCACAGAACCTGAGCTGCCGCTCGTAGACCACACAGTTAGGTAACATTCTTTCCAAGCCCGCTGGCATTATTTCCCGAGCGGATTCTTGTGAGTTGCCCACTTCACCTCGGAGACGAGACAAATGCATTTGGGCGGGAGTGTCGTCGCCTAGATGTAACACGCCCCAGAGGTCGCGTGTTGCCAACGCCACGGGCGTCTGCCGGGCCGCTTTCCGCGATAATGCGACCTACTCAATCGGGACGGTGTAACTCAACAGACCAATCGCTTCGCCCGGTTTGGCATGTTTGTAGTTCTCGTGGCACATCGTGCACTTTTTCAGAACGACCGGAATCGACGTCGCTGCGCGCAGATAGGACTTGCCGTCTCTCGAGACCACTCGATCGACGTAGGGTCGCCCAGACTTGATTTGTTTCACCGCCTGTTTGTCGAAATCATCGCTGGCGACGTTGTCGTCACTGTACGGTTCGCCTGTCACATCCAGCAGTTGCACCTCGTGCCATCCCTTTTTCTTGATGGCTGCGAACAGCGCCTTCGCGGCCGTTCCAGCCGGCAGGTCGTCATCATCGTTCACGTAATGCGTGGTGATCAGCACGACGGTTGTCTTGTAGATGTCGTCGAGCATCTTCACCGTCTTTCGGGATCGGTCCACCGCGGCCTTGGTCGGCTCGGCCCCCTTGTCGCCCGACACCGAACGCGGCGTGGCGAGGGTCATCCACAGCAACCCCGCGAGCGGGAGCGTAATTAGAAATACCGTTGGCAATCGTCTCATTGCGGTTCCTTGTTTAGAAGGTTCCTTGTTTAGAATTTGACCGGTGTTGATGCAGCGTTCGCCCGATCGCGTGTAGAGTCGACCAATCGAGCCCACTCGTCACGACCTAGGGCACAGGGTGGCGGGGTGCGGCCCGTCGGCTATAACAGGACGTTTCTCTCTGCTTCCAGCAGACTCGGAGCTTCCAGCAGACTCGGAGCTTCCAGCAGACTCGGGGCTTCCACCAGACCCGAGCCTCACTGCGTCCCGCAGACTAGCGAAAAGGGAAATAGGATGTCAATGTCCACTTTGGAGCCGTTTGATGTTTTCCCGAACCGTTGAGTACGCCCTGCGGGCGATCGTGCAACTGGCCTACATGGCTCCCCAAGGAGCCACGACGGGACAGATCTCCGTGGCGACGAAAGTCCCCGAGCCCTACCTGCGGAAAGTACTTCAGGCGCTGCGGCGGGCCGAACTGGTCACCTCCCAAAGGGGCGCCAGCGGAGGCGTGAGGCTGAATCGCGACGCGGAGGAATTAACGATTCTGGATGTGGTCAACGCGGTTGACCCGATAGAACGGATCGACCGTTGTCCGCTCGATTTGAAGTCGCACGGGGTACGACTGTGCCCTTTACACGCCCGCATGGACAGAGCATTACAAGGCATCGAGCAGGCGTTTCGGGAGACCACCCTCGCCGAGATCCTCGCCGAGCCGACCCTTTCGACGCCGTTGTGCGAGACGCCTGACGAGCACGTTTCCTGCACTCGCGATGTCACCTCTCCCTAACGCCGACACGGCCGAGCGGACAACACCGCGCCAGCCCCCTCAGCGTTTCGATTTGGCGGCACCGCCGCGGGTTCCGCGTTGCTTCACGGAGTACAGCAGGGCCCGCGTTGCCCAACTCGTGGCGGCGATCGAAATGAACTGTGACTCGTCGTGCGGAAAGCCACTCTCGAAGTACTCCTGTGCCGGCTCGCACCGCTTCTCGACGAACCATGAGCCGTCCGATTTTCGATCTTTCACCAAATACTCAACACCCCGCTTGAAAGCCGGTCGATCGACCGTCACTCCCGCCGCCTGGTGCAACGCCACCAGCGCCTGTCCGGTGGCGTAGGCATCGCTGTCCATCGCCGGAAGTTGGCCCCAACCGCCATCGTTGCGCTGTTCATTCAGTAATTCGCAGCCCAGCGCCCGCAGTCGCTGGGAAGGCGCCGCGGACCACTTCAGACCCAGCAGACGAAAGACTTTGTCTTCGTGGGTCTCGACGGGGGTGGAATCAAGCCACTTCCTCGCCCGCCCGATCCGTGACTCGAGGGAAGCGGCCGAATCGCCCCGAGGATTTGCAGTGGCAACAAACAGCTGAAGTCCCCGCAGCGAAAGTGCCGTCGAGGTGAATTGACTCTGTTCCATCGGGTGCCGATGGGGCACAATCCACCAACTTCCGTCCTCGGCCTGGTGCTGTTTCAAATAGTTCACTAAGGCTGCGGTCGTCGCGTCAGGCCGCCATTTGTTTTCACCCAGCAAGAGCAGCGCGTACCCCGCCGTAAACGGACCACCCGGAACCCCTTTGCCCTTCAACAGCTGCTCACGGCGCCCCGCAAAATAGCGATGGGTAAACCGGACCTGCCGCCCAATCTCGGCGGTGTCGATTTTCATTCCCTGCCGCTGCGCCTGATTCAAAGCCAGCACGGGAAGCGTCTGGTGGTGGCAGGAGAAACATGTTTTCTGCTCGGTATAGGCACCAGCGCTGGTGGCCAACAGATCCAGACTGCCGGAAATTTCGGCGGTCAGGTCGTCCGCGGATAGCGGTGCGTAAAGACCGGCTATCATGCACAGTGAAATCAATCGACGCGCGCTCATCGCTCTCCTCCAACTCGATCACATCCCTTAGTGCGGTGCTCCGATTCTCGTTTGAGCAGACGGTCACCGTCAACCCGATGCCACGGGGGCCCATCACACCGGATTCAACGGCGCCTCGGCGCCACTTCCCCAGGGCGACAGGAACCGAGCCGCGGCGGTGACAACCGCGCCGCTTCGCGGGCGGCAGGCGGTGCGTCGTCGATGGCGACTCCCGGCACCC
Organism: Planctomycetaceae bacterium; assembly: GCA_002702965.1. Classification (GTDB taxonomy): domain Bacteria; phylum Planctomycetota; class Planctomycetia; order Pirellulales; family Pirellulaceae; genus UBA9264. The sequence continues at coordinate 25,319 of PADE01000233.1, read as the reverse complement.
CGCCTCCTCCGCCCACCCAGGCCCGGCCCCGCAGCCAGCCTTCCCGTAGACACCAATGGTCGTCATGCGCTACGGTGTCGAATCGACGGATTGCTTTACAAAAACACGAGCTGCTTTACAAAACACGGTACCCATGCACGCGCCCCCCACCCCCACCCGAGCTGCAGCGATTCGCAACACCGCGGTGGTCGCATTATTCGTGTCGTGCGTTCTGTTCACACTGTGGTCACTCCTCCAAGGCGGATTACTCGGAGTCTTCTTCAGCCGCGACTTGACCCCCGCCGACAAGCTCGCTCAGCTGCGCGCCGATTTCGACGCATTGGGTACCGCGGCGCCGCTCGCCTACGTGTTCGTGGTAGTCGTGGAAGTCGTCCTGGCACCGCTTCCCGGTGCACTTCTGTACGCCCCCGGAGGCGTCATCTTTGGGGGCTTCTGGGGCGGACTTTTGTCGTTGGTGGGAAACGTCGTGGGGTCGGCCATTGCCTGTCAGCTGATGCGTATTTTCGGGGGCCGCATCGCCGACCGCTTGCTCCGCAAGCAGTCGTTGCGAGACCTTCGTGAGCGCGTAGCAGACCACGGCGTATGGGTCGTCTTGGTGCTGCGCATCAATCCCCTGACTTCTTCAGACCTGGTCTCTTACGCAGCCGGGCTGACCCCGATGCCGACGTGGAAACTGTGCCTCGGGACTGCCTTGGGGGCGGGGCCTCTCTGTTGGATCCAATCCTACACGGCAGATCGGCTACTGACCGTGTTCCCGACCCTGCTCTATCCGTTGCTCGCGCTGTGTGGCGTCTACACGGTCGTCGCGATCGTTATCGTGTGGCGACTCCTGACCCGCTCCGGCAACGAAACCAAAGGAACTGACAAAATCGACAAGCAGGACACCTCTGGCGTTTGAGGGTGAACGGGTGCGGTCGCTCCGACCATCACTTCAGTTGTTCTTCTTCTGGCCGCGACCCACAACCGCACCAGAACCGGTATTCCGACGGAAATCGAGCCGCGTGATCTGAGGGCGGACCGGACTCAACCCGCGCCCGCTCAGTCGATCGACATCTCGCGCGATGCGGAACCATTCGGTCGCCATCGCTGCCACGCGGCGGGGCTGCTCTCCCGACAGGTCGTGGAGTTCGGTACGATCCCGCTCTACGTGGTAGAGTTCCCAGCGTCCCCGTTTGGCCGACACGAGTTTCCACGGCCCCTGCCGCAAGGCCCGATCGCCCCCGAAGTGAAAATAGAGAGCCTCGTGTTCGCGACGCATTGCCCCGTCGAAAATCGGCCGCAGAGAGCGACCCTGTAGAGGTTCAATCCGCCGATTTTCGATCCGCGCTGGGTAGCTGGCGCCGGTCAGATCGACCAACGTGGCCATCAAATCGATCAGGTGCCCCGGTTGGCGAGTGATCATACCCGGTCGCGTTTTCAGTCCCCGCGGCCAATGGACGATCAGGGGCGAGGAGATGCCTCCCTCGTGTTGATTCTGCTTGTAGAGTCGAAAGGGCGTATTTCCCACATGCGCCCAACTGGCGTCGTAGGTCCAGTACGAGGTCGCATCCCACGGCTTCTTATAGCGGCCACGCGTGCGCTCAAAAGGGCAAGCGCCGTTGTCGGAACAAAACAGGAGCAGTGTGTTCTCCAGAAGATTTTGCTCCCGCAGGCGGCCGACCAACCGTCCGACGTTCTGGTCGAGGACATCGACCATTGCCGCGTAGACTTCCATCCGATCGGCTTCCCACGCTCGATCCGCCTCACTGAGACCATCCCAGGCGGGGATGTGCGCAGGGCGCGGACTCAGCGTCCATAAGGCCGGCAGCAGACCCGACGCGATCTGACGGCGGTGCCGCTCGCGGCGCATCTGATCCCAGCCGCGGTCGTAGTGGCCATCGTATTGGCGCACCGCCGACTCGGGAGCCTGTAGCGGATAGTGCGGTGCGTTGTACGCCACATAGAGCAGAAAGGGTTGCTTTGCGGTGGCGGCCTCGTCTAGGAATTGGAGTGCAAAATCGGTAACCGCATGGGTGGTGTAGAAGGGCCGCCCGTTGAGGGTGGCGGGAACCTCCCACGGTTCGCCGTTGAGCCGAAAGCTATTGTCGCCCACAAAAAAGTTCGTCGCCCCCGAGAGGTGGCCCCAGTAACGCATAAAACCATAGTCGGTCGGCTGTCGTGCCAAATGCCATTTGCCGACCATGGCCGTAAAGTACCCCGCCCCGCCCAGCACCTCGGCGATCGTCGCCCCTCGGCTGAGCTGCCTCCCACCGGCCTGATTACAGTAGAGTCCGGTCAGCAATGAAACTCGCGAGGAGTGGCACTTGGCCGTGTTGTAGAACTGTGTAAAGCGCAGCCCGTCGGCGGCCATCGCATCGAGTTGGGGCGTCTGGATCTCACTGCCGTAGCAGCCCAGATCGGCAAACCCCAAGTCATCGGCCATGATCAGCACAATGTTCGGGCGTTCGGCCGCCGGCGCATCGGGCGCCACAACCAGCAACGCGATCACCAGCATGAACCGATGCACGGCGGTCTCCTCTGAAAAGCCATACGGTGTACTGCGAGGGCCATTCTACCAGGAACCGCCAACCGCGCGACGCCATCGACCTGCGGGCCGGCTTCAAACCCTGTTCGCTGAGTGTGGTGTAGATTCCCGCCCACGAACGGACGCCCCGAAGCGTCCCCGGAATCCGATTGCTTCGCCGCACAGCAGGCGTTACGCTCGTCATCACGAGCGGGTCACTGACACCCGGGTCCGCGCAGTTAAGGAACGACGCCTAGCATGAAACATCCGGTCACTGTCGCGGCCCTGTCGTGCCTGACGCTGATGGAACTTGGCGGGCTGAGCGCGCTTTCGGGAGAGCGTTGGGACAATCCGCAGTTCCAACCGCTTTCGATTCAGCATCTAGGACCGTATGTGAAATTGAGCGACGGCCGTCTGATGACGGTCCACGGAAATGCGACCCGTCACAGCACGGACGACGCCCAATCGTGGTCGACCCCGCGACCGATCTACACCGGGGAGAAACCCGGGATTCCGCCACCGCCTGGCATCGCGATGAGCGCCATGGTGAAAACCGCCGATGGCGCGATTGTGCTCGTCTACCGTGATCAAAGCACCTATCACTGGGAGTGGGACGCAGCGCAGGGCAAGGCCATCGATCCGCGCATGGACGTCTGGTCGATCCGCAGTCTCGACGAAGGCAAAACCTGGCTCGACCGACAGAGGATCTTCCAGGGGTACTGCGGCGCGATCATCGACATGATCCAGACGAAGAGCGGTCAGCTCGTAATCCCCGTCCAGCGTTACCTTACCGATCCCGCTCGCCATGCAACGTGTACCTATGCCTCCGCGGATAACGGCAAGACGTGGCGCAGAAGCAATCTCATTGATCTGGGTGGGGCGGGCGCTCACGCCGGAGCCATCGAAGGCACGCTCGTCGAATTGCAGGATAGACGGTTGTACATGTTGCTGCGCACGCCGTGGGACCGGTTCTGGGAAGCGTTCTCCTGGGATGGCGGCCTGAGCTGGCGGCAAATCCAGCCGAGTGGGATCATCGCCAGCCGATCCCCCGGCTATCTGACGCGACTGGCCAGCGGTCGGCTGGTTCTGATCTGGAATTCGATCCTCCCCGCCGGGCAGCCGAGACCGCTCAACGAACTTCTCAACATTCCACCGCCCCAAAAAACCAGTTTGTACACGGCAGTCCCCGCCAATCCGTTCCTCACTCGGCGGCAGGTCTCGATTGCATTATCGCAGGACGAAGGGAAAACGTGGATCCATCCGACCGTGATCGCACGCGAGGGAAAACGCAAGGGCCTCGCGTATCTATCACTCTTTGAACGCTCCGCCGGCTTGTTGTGGATCTTTAGCGAAGGGAGTCACAGCAGCATCTGTGTCAGCGTCCACGAAACAGACCTCCTAGAGAACTGAGACTTCGACGGCAACCAATCAACACGCAATCGGCGGTCACCTCCCCTCGCGGCGTGACCGGCCGCAGGTTGGACCATTCACCCACCTTGGAGCACTCTACGATGAAAGGTTCGATCGCACCGCTGGTGGCCGGCCTTTGGCTGGCAACCGTCTCGGTGAGCGGCACGCGCGCCCCGGCGCACGAGTACCGGGTGGCGCGGACGGTGGTGGTCGCCGACGAGGTGGCCTGCATGCCGGCCATGAGCAGGGCGCCCAACGGTGATTTGGTGGTCTTGTACTCAATGCAATGGGAGCCATTCCCCTGGGGTGACCTGCTCAAGACCGTGGTCTCCAAAGATGGGGGCGCGACCTGGTCGCGGCCCCGCGTGATCTGGAGACCCGATGATCCACGGGTCACGTTTCAAGTGGGCAACGCGATGCAGGTCCTAAGCAACGGGGACCTGATTGCGATCGTCAAATGTTGGGTGGTTCCCAAGCGCGAGGGAGTCACCCCCGCAGAGACGCGGCCGGCGCAAATCTACGACACCCGCGAACTCCAGGTGAATACCACCCATCCAGACACGCCGTACGGACTCAAAGAGTCTCGCACCCGGCCGGAGTTATGGCTGCTGCGGTCCCGTGACAGTGGGCGGTCCTGGATCCGCAAACCCCTCAACATCCGGCACTCGCGTTTTGGCCGGCCCATCGAGACCGCGGACGGTCGTCTGCTGATGCCGATGTTCGGCTGGTACTTGCAGTCGCGCGATTTCGGACAGACCTGGGGAGACCCGCAATGGTTCGGGACGCCGTTCGACAAAGAGGTCAACCTGGTCCAGACCCTGAAGGGCGCACTGTTTACGGTGATGCGGCAAAACGGTGAACTGGGATCTCGTCGCGTCTTCGGCACAACCCGTTCGAACGACGGCGGGGCGACGTGGTCCAAGTGGCGTCTGCTGGGCGTACGGGGCAAGATGCCCGATCTGCTGGTGTTGCCATCCGGGCGGATCCTGATGGCCGTCGGCTTCGAAGGCGTCACCGACGGCAGCGAGTTTTATCGCCGTGGCGACCGCAACTCGTTTGCCACCCTGTTCTACAGCGACAACGCGGGGCGGACGTGGCAGAGAGACACCCCCCTCGCCCCGGTTCAAGCGGGAACCAGTGTTCTCCCGGCCGACAATCCCTGCATGGTGCCTCTGAAGGACGGAAACATTTTCGTGGTCGTTCAAGCCCACGACCGAAGGGCGAGGGGACCTCTGGTCGGTTACTCGACCGGGCTCTCCTTGATCGGGAACCTGATCGAACCTGCGAATCGCGCGCCCCAGCGGAACCCGCAACCGCCCCCCACGTCGCCCCCAGAGCCAGCCGCCAACGGGCCCGCGCGTCACGCTGCGAGGTAGATCGCACGACCGACTCTTCAAAGGGAGGTTGCGAGACCCGCCGACGGCGCCGCGCGACATTCAGCACGAGGCCGCCAATTTTTACGCACGTCGGAAACAGGATGCGTCCCCTCGTTCCATCCGGAAGGAGAGCCGCCCCGCAAACCGTGCCGGCGGCCGTCGATCGAGCTCGGCGCGTGACGCGCCCACCCCCTCGGAACGCGCAGCGAACGCCACCGCGTGGCGCCGACGGACGACGAGAATTCACGAGCAAAATACGTTATGCTGGTGGCGACCCTTGTTCCTTCATCCACATCGCGACATCTCACCGCCAGCGCTCTGCGGCGCAGTGCGACAATGTGCGTAGCCATCCACTCGACCGCCAACCGTTTTGCCGTGGTATCGTCCGGCCTATTGCGGCCCCGTCATCGGTCTCGTTTTTCCCCCTCTCGCCCTTCGAACCCGAGCTCATGAACACCGCCANCTCCCGCTCCACNNACCGCGNTGGGGCCCTCCTTCTATTGNCCACGCTCCTGATTCCCGGGGCGGTCCNATCCGCCGGTTTNGAATTGTTGCCCGGCGAGCACATCTGTCTGGTCGGCAACGCGCTGGGTGAACGAATGCAGCACCACAACTGGTGGGAGACGATGCTGCACACGCGGTTCGCCGAGCAGCGGGTGGTGGTCCGCAATCTGTGTTTCCCGGGCGATGAAGTGCAGCACCGGATTCGTTCGGAGAATTTTGGCAGTCCACACAAACACCTCACACACAGCGGGGCCAGCGCGGTCCTCTTTTTCTTCGGATTCAACGAATCGTTCGCTGATCGCGCCGGCTTACCGGCGTTTNAAAACGAGCTCAAAAAACTGATCGAGGAGACCCAACAGCAAGACTACAGTGGTCGCGGCGCCCCGAAAATCGTGCTCATCTCACCGATCGCCTTCGAACAGACCGATGACCCCAACCTACCCGACGGCAAACAGCACAACGCGCGCCTGGAGACGTACACCGCCGCGATGGTCGCGGTGGCCAAGCAGACCGGAGTCGGGATGGTCGACCTGTTTCATCCGACACAACAACTCTTCGAGCGCTCGACTGACCGCCTGACACTCAACGGCGTCCACCTCAACGANCACGGTTACCGCGCCCTGGCGCCGCTGCTGATGGCCGGCCTGTTCGGACCTGCCCCGGCGGGCACTCCCGTCGAGCCGTTGCGGGCGGCCATCGCCGACAAGAACTTCCACTGGTGGCACCGCTACCGGGCGGTCAACGGGTATTCGATCTACGGCGCTCGGGGCCGGGCGGGTTCGGACGGGACGTACAACAACACCGATGTGATGGAACGCGAACGTGTGATCCTCGATCAAATGACGGCCAATCGAGATCAGCGGGTGTGGGCTCTAGCGGCCGGCCAAGAGGCNNCCGATCGAGTCGACGATTCCAATACACTGCCCTTCATCAACCCCAAGACCAACGTTGGCGGAGCCGATGATCCCAACCGCAAACGCGGCAAACTGGGCTCGCTCGAATACCTTTCGGCGGCCGAACAGCGAACACGTTTCACGCTCGCGCCCGGCTACGAAATCCAACTCGTTGCCTCCGAGGAGCAGTTTCCAGAATTGTCCAATCCGGTGGCGTTGAACTTCGACAATCGCGGACGACTCTGGGTATCGACGATGCCGTCCTATCCACACTGGAAACCCAAGACCCCGCTNGACGACAAACTACTGATCTTCGAGGATCCGAATCACGACGGCCGCGCCGACAAGTGCATTGTGTTCGCGCGCGGATTGCATCAGCCGACCGGATTTGAAATCGGGCGAGGTGGAGTGTTTGTCGCACAGCAACCAGACATCCTGTTCCTGCGCGACACCGACGGTGATGACGTGGCAGACGAACGGATCCGCAAACTCGTCGGCTTCGACTCCGCGGACTCCCATCACGGGATCGCCGCGTTTGAATGGGGACCCGGCGGTGGACTCTATTTCCAAGAGGGCACGTTCAAATTTTCGCAGATCGAAAGTCCGTACGGAGTGACGCGACTGCACGAAGCGGGTGTCTGGCGGTACGATCCGCGCACCGAACGCTTTGCCGTCCACGCGTCGCTGGCCTTCGCCAATCCGTGGGGGCACGTCTTCGACCGCTGGGGGCAAGATTTCATCGCCGACGCCTCGCCGGGAAACAGCTACTGGGCGGCGCCTCTGACCGGCAAGATCGACTACCCGCTGAAACACCCCGGGGGTTCCCAACACCGCCGCATCGCCAAACAGACCGGCGGCGACCCGCAGTACCAGTTCCCCACCTTTTACACCAAACGCATCCGCCCCTCGGCCGGCTGCGTGTTTGTCTCCAGCCGCCACTTCCCACCCCAGGCGCAGGGGAATTTTCTGTTGTGCAACTGCATCGGNGAACGGGCCATCCTGCAACATACGGTGAAAGAACAAGAATCCGGATTTGTGGGGAAAGAAATTACTCCCCTCCTGTCCTGCACCGATGGGAATTTTCGCCCGATCGACCTGCAGTTTGCCCCCGACGGATCGCTCTACATCGTCGACTGGCACAACGCATTGATCGGACATTTGCAGCACAATCTCCGCGAACCGAACCGCGACCACAGCCACGGGCGAATCTGGCGAGTGACTTTCAAGGACCGGCCGCTGCTCGCTCCACCGGTGATCGACGGAGCCCCGATCCCGGCGCTCGTCGACCTGCTGAAGACACCCGAAAACCGGACCCGCTACCGCGCCCGCCGCGAACTGGCGGCGCGCGANACCGATCAAGTGATTCGGGCCCTCGAAGCGTGGATGGACGCGCTCTCGTCAGGCGATCCCGACTATACGCACCAGCGGCTCGAGGCGCTGTGGATGTTCCAAACCCACAACCGGTTCCATCCCGAACTGCTGAAAACGCTGTTGGCCGACAGCGACCACCGGGCGCGCGCCGCAGCCACCCGCGTGCTCTCGTTTTGGCTCGACCGCGTCGATCGGCCGCTCGACTGGCTCAAGCCGGGGGTCAACGATCCACATCCGCGTGTGCGGCTAGAGGCCGTCCGCGCATTGACGTTCCTGGACGGCGACGCGGTCGTCGAGTTGGCGTTGGAAGTCCTCGACCACGAAATGGACCACTATTTGCAATTCACATTGGACGAGGCAATGCGGCAATGGGAGAGGTGATCACCCGCCCCGCGAAGCGGGGACCGCAGCTGCACGCGGCGATCCGTTCGCGTCGACCGACCGAGCAACATCTCTCGCTGGCCCTTGCCCGACTGCTGTTGGCAACCGCGACCGCGCTGACACTGTCATCCAACGACCTAGCAGCGCAAACAGGTCCCCAATCCGACTCCGCCGCGCGGCCGCGCGTGTTCTTGGACAAGAGCCCGCGGATCGTGTGGTACCAATTGAACCGTCTGGATAATCGACGCCTGCTACGGGTGGAACGCAAACCCGACCACCTCAAATACGCGCCGGTCTACACGGCGATTCTCACGCGGGGCGGGATGTCGAGGCAACACCGCGACGACGCGTTGAGCGGTCTGGTAGCGCTCAGCCAGTCGGATGCATCCACCCAGCTGCTGGTCGCCATCGAGCGACTGGACGCCGACGATCGNCAACAACAGCGCACCGCCCGCCAGCTGGCGACGATGCTGTTGGGCCGACCGCTCGCCGAACTGACGGCCACCGCGAAGGCCCTCCAAACGGCCACCCGATCGAGCCACCCTCTGGTGCAAGCGATCGGCTACGCCGGTCTGATCGCCGCTGGCCAACCCGCGGCCGCTCGCAAGCTTGCCGCCGCCGACAGCGCCGCCACGCTCGCCTGGCTAACCGGCATCCGCCTGCTCCCGCAACCCGCGCAGCGGTCGACGCTGCGCTCGGCCATCCTGCCACTACTCGGTACCGATCAGCCGGCCGCCGTCCGCCGCGCGGTGATTGAGACACTCGCATCGGTACCACCCGTCGAGAGCGACACGTTCCGTATCGTGGCTCCGTTTGTTTCCGACCAGGTCCTACGTGCCGNCGCGATCCGCACGTTGCTGCGCGTTCCCAACCCGCACCGCGAGNGTCCGGTATCGGCGGCCCTACTCGCGGTGCTCGTCCGATATGCCGAATCGACACCCACCGCGGAGAGGACTCGCAGCGACTTCCTGGAGGCGATGCAATTGGCCGATCAATTGTTGACGCGGCTGCCGGCCTCGGCCGCCCGCACGCTGCGCAGCCGATTGCGAGAAATTACGGTGCGCGTGGTGTTGATCCGCACGGTCGCGGAGGAGATGCGTTACGACGTCAGCCATTTTGCGGTCGAAGCTGGCCGANCCGTCCAAGTGGTGCTCGACAACCGGGANCTGATGCCGCACAACCTGGTCATTGCGACCGAGGGCTCTCTGAAAGAGGTGGCCCAACTCGGTTTGGCACAAGGCCCGTCCGCCGGGTTCCAAGGGAAGCCGTACGTTCCCAGGTCCGCAAAGGTGCTCTTCGCTACGGGCATGGTAGGCTCCCACCAGCAGGAACGATTGACGTTCACGGCGCCCCAGGAGCCCGGGGAGTATCCGTTTGTCTGCACCTTTCCGCGGCACTGGATGCGGATGTACGGAGTGATGGTGGTGGTCGAGGACCTCGACGCATGGCTGCAAAATCCCACGGCGCCCAAAGACCCGCTCGGCAGCAACCGTCGTTTTGTGAGGTCCTGGACGGTCGAGGATTTTGNCCCCCTATTGGGGTCGACCCGACCGCGTGGCGTCCCTGAGATTGGTCGACGATTGCTACAGGAAGCCAGCTGCGTGTTGTGTCACAAGGTCAATGGGCAGGGCGGCGGGGTGGGACCCGAATTGGCGGGGGTCTTACAACGTTGGAAAGGGGACCGCGCGGCCGTGTTGCGCGAAATACTCGAACCGTCGCACCGCGTCGACCCCAAATACGCGATGCACGTCATCGTCACCACCGAGGGCCAAGTACTCTCCGGAATGGTTACCGCCAGTGATAAGAAGGCGGTCTCGGTGTTGGTCAATCCGGAATCGCCGAAACCGATTGTCGTCCCCCGGCAGGAGATCGACGAGATGGTACAGACGTCGAAATCGATGATGCCCAAAGCGTTGCTCGACCGATTCACGAAAAACGAGGTGCTGGAGGTGCTCGCGTACCTCGAATCGCTCCCGCAGCGGGCACCCTGACNACGGGTCGCCCCGATTTGGAGACGGACTGCCGGCCGGGGCAGGATCGGTGCCCGATCTCGGACGCCTCAATCGCCACGGGCTGCCCAACCGCGTAGAATGTTCAGTCCCCACTCGCTAGTGGGGTTNGCCCAACCGCGCNGAACCTAAGGAAACCACNGATGAGAANCGCCCTGTGCGCACTCCTCACCAGCTGCATGTTTACCGCCTGTCAGCTGAGGGCCGACGACCGGCAGCCGGTTCCCGCGGTCCATCCCGACACGTCACAATGGCAAACGCTGTTCGCGTCCGACCTGTCGGACGCGGTCTATCCCAAGGGCGTGTGGACCGTTCGTGACGGAATCATGACGGCCAGTAAAGACGAAGCGATCTGGAGCGCGGTTCCCTACGAACATTTCATGCTCGATCTCGAATTCAAGACGGCCGCGGGTACCAACAGCGGGGTCATCGTCTACTGTACCGACCGCAAGAANTGGATTCCCAACTCGGTTGAGATTCAGATCGCGGACGACTTCCACCCCAAATGGTCCAAAGCNCCCAAAACGTGGCAGTGTGGAGCCATCTTTGGGCATCTGGCGCCGACGAAGAGCGTGGTCAAAAAGCCCGGTCAGTGGAATCGTTTCACGATCACCTGCCGGGGCAAGATGATCCACGTCCTGCAAAACGGNGTAGCGGTCGCCACGATGGACATGGCCCGTTGGACGAGCGCCANGAAGAACCCCGACGGCAGCCCGATTCCAGCATGGCTGAACAAACCGGTCGCCAGCCTGGCGACCANGGGCCATATCGGANTGCAAGGAAAACACGCCGGCGCGCCGATCTACTTNCGTAACGTCAAGATCCGCGTCATCGAGTGANCTGCCGGCGCCGCGGGGAGCCCGCGCGTTTTCGCATCGCACCGAGAAACGGGCGCGGTTCGTCGACCAACGCGAATCGGGCTCCTCGGTCATCCGGCATGCTGCCTTAGCTATCCAGCTTGCCAAATCTGGCTGCCCAGCCGCCCGGGGCGCCCCGTTTATCGGTACAACCGCTAAAGTCCGCGCCGTCGAGGNGACGATATCGATCCACGGAGGGACCGGGGGGNACCCGTTTCACCNACTANTTGCTCGATNTTTNCGCCTCCGATCGGGCTTTCGGAATNCCCGTTGATGCGATCTCGATTTGATCCNCNCCGCGCCGGGGCGGTCGCCGTTGTGATGGCACTTGGCGCGCTGTCACCCACCGGTTGCTCCCGCACTCAATACCGCCTCGAAGCGGATCGCGACGCGTACGCGGTCATCGATGAGCGGAATGTCAACGAACGCTGGCGCACCGACGACTTCAATATCGACGTCGATCCGCGAAGTCGCTATTTCGACCCGTACGACCCCGACAAGCCACCAATGCCCCTGGACGACCCGGCCTCCCAACAGTACATGCAACGGGTCGATGGCAAGAAGGGCTGGGAACATTGGGGGGATAACGGCGAGCGGAGCGAGTTGGAGAACCCCCAGTGGTGGAACGCGCTGGGTGAATATGTCGAGATGAAGGAGGACGGCTCGGTCAAACTGAACGTCGACTCGGCCCTCAAACTCGCTTATGTCCACTCACCCCAACATCAAAGACAACTCGAAACGCTCTACCTGTCCGCGCTCGATGTGTCAGCCGAGCGGTTTCGTTTGGATACTCAGTTTTTCGGCGGCCAGGATCTGTCGTTCACCCACAACGGTTCGCTGTCTCCNGCCGCACTCAGCTACGACCCGTCGATCGGCAAGTACGTGGTCACATCACCCGCGGATGGACTGGAAACCAATCGCCTCAGCGTGGCGGGGAACCCGCTGACGCAGATGAGGCGGAAGTTCGCCAGCGCGGGCCAATTACTGGCCGGATTCGCCAACTCCTTCGTGTTCGAGTTCGCCGGCGGCGACGGCAACCTATCCTCCTCGCTCGCAAATTTCACGTTTATNCAGCCGCTGCTGCGGGGGGCGGGGCGCGACATCGCGCTGGAGCAACTGACGTTCGAGGAACGAAACCTACTGGCGAACCTGCGGGCCTACGGTCAATTTCGACATGGCTTCTACACGCAAGTCGCCATCGGTGAATTAGGCGTCAGTGGCCCCCAGCGCGGCGGGCAGGGGACCCGCTTGTTTGTCTTTTCGGGGCAGGGGGGCGTCGGNGGGTACACCGGGTTGTTNCAGCANCTCCAGGAGATCCGCAACTCCGACGACAACCTGAGTCTCCAACTCCGGGCATTGACGCAACTGGAAGCGCTGCTCTCGGTCGGCATCATCAATCTGGTGCAGGTCGACCAATTCCGTCAGAGTGTCGAACGCCAACGATCCGAACTGCTCACACTACGGGCCTTCTTCGAGGGCTCGCTGGATGCCTACAAGGCGCAAACGCTCGGCTTGCCACCCGATCTCCTGATCGAGTTGGACGACAGTCTGATCCGCCAGTTCCAGCTGGTCTCGATGGAAGGCACCGCGCTTCAGGATTCGATTACTGCATTGCAGGATCGCTTGGGACTACTACCAAACGACGCGCCCGCAGACGCGGTGCGACAGATGCTCGACAGCGCATTTGAGCTGATCGAACCGTTCCAACGTCAACTCGATGCCGTCCAGTTCGATTTGGATCGCATGAAGGCGGTGGTGGCCATTCGCGAGCGGTCGATGCCCGCCAAAGAGATCGAACAGTTCCGGCTCGACCGCGCCCAACTCGATGCCACCCTCTTGGATCTGGCAGAGAAGTTCGCCGCCGNNACGGCCGACCTAGAANCGCTTCGCGAGGGGTTCTCNGAAGAGATGCCGGCCAATACGAGACGCGGAATTGTCGTCTGGCTGGGGAATCTTTTGCGTCTGGCCCAACGCGCCGTGCTGGCGCAAGGTCGCGGGCGACTGGAAGCGGTCACCGTGGACCCAATCACCCTAAAATCCGACGTGGCTTTCGAGATTGCTCTGTCCAACCGATTGGATTTCATGAATGGTCGGGCCGCACTCGTTGATCGTTGGCGACTGATTCAGATCAACGCCGATGCCCTGCAGTCACTTATGAATTTGACCACCAGCGGCGANCTGCGNACCGCGCGCAACAATCCGGTCAGTCTTCGGGCACCCACCGGCACCCTGCGAATGGGCCTTGAATTTGATGCCCCTTTGACACGCGTGTTGGAGCGGAACGCTTATCGGGAATCGCTGATCAACTATCAACAGAGTCGCCGCGGTTTGATCCAATCGCGCGACGCGCTGCACCGAGGGTTACGCGCCCTGTTGCGAAATATTGCTCAATTTCGCAACAATCTGGAGATCCAGCGCCGCGCCGTCGCGATCGCTCTGAGACGTGTCGATCAGACACGCGCCCAGCTTTACGCCCCGGTACCGCCCCCACGGCCCGGGCAGCGCACGGCACCCTTCGGTCCGACCGCCGCACGCGATATGGTCTCTGCGCTCGGCTCCCTACTGAACACCCAAAACAGTTTTCTACGCGTCTGGCTCAACTACTACGCGGCGCGGATGCGGCTGGCTCGCGAGTTGGGGACCATGGCCCTCGATCCACAGGGGGGTTGGATCGACACGCCGCCACCGAACGGCGTCGAACCAACCAACGACGAGAATCGTCCGCCCGTTCCGGAGCTCCCCCCGGCCCTTCCGGCGGTGCCCGCACCGGTTCCCAATACGCCACCTGGGGGCTGATCCGCAGCGTGAATCGCGGGAACCGACCACAACCGCGGCGGGTAGCCCAGCCACCTGGACGGGCCCCAGCGACAGGAAACTTCGCTTCCTATCCACGTTGCGGGGTCGGCCGCCATTGATCGGCAAGAAAAGACGCGTTGCGGCAGATTCATTGTCAAAATCGTCTACTTTGTGTTACTTCTCCAGTAGTGCCAATACGCGTGCAGGGCCCCGCGAACCACCACAAACTACGGTTGCCAGTGCAATGCGCCCGCGGACGCTCACCCGGACCATCCGGCCAGCGACGCCTTGGGGAGCGGGGCCGATCTTCCCTAACACGGGATTTGGAAATAGGTTATACTCTACGTTCTAGCCCTGCCTGGGGGTCCACGGCACGCATAATCCGGCATCTTTTCCGACCGTCGACGACGCAGCGCGTCCGCTGCCGGAGGGATGTCCCCGCCGCTGTGACCTGCGAATCGACTTCGCAACGGAGAGTGTGAATGGCGATTGATGTCCTCCCCGAAACGCAGAGCCGAGCTGAACCTGGACACCGGGAACAGACGCCTCCCGATCCGGCCGTTCACCAGAGCGCGTGGCTGAGGCGTGTCTTGTTGGCCGTCGGTCTGACCGCCGTCGCCGCCGCNGCTGTCGCCGCCCTGATTCCCGGCATCCTCTCCTCCGGAGAGAGGGGACCTCGGCTGACCCACACGATCGCGCGCGGGGAACTGATCGTGACCATTACCGAGCAGGGGACGGTGGAGAGCTCGGACAACACCGAAATCAAATGCAAAGTCCGCGGGCACAACACGGTCACCTGGGTCATCCCCAGCGGATCGGTNGTCAAGGCGGGCGACGAACTCGTCCGGCTCGATGTCAAGCGCATCGAAGAAACGGTCAGTCAACAAAGAACCAAACTCTATGAGGCGACCGCCACACTCGCCGAGACCGCGGCCGATATGGCAGGTGCNCAGATCAATCTCGATGCGTACCTCGAGGGTCGCTTTCGCTCACGCTTAAAAAGGACCCAAACCGACTTGACAATTGCCGAGGCCAATTTGGCGTCCTCACGAAAAATGTTGAAACAGTCGGAACTGCTCTTCAATCGCGGCTACATCACGGCGCTGGAACTCGAAGGAAATGGGCTGACGGTCACACAAGCTGAATTGCAAATGAAGGTCAAGCAGACCGAGCTCGATGTACTGGAACGCTATACAAAGCAGATGAATCTAGAGGGAATGCGAGGCAACCTCACCTACCAAAAGGGGAAGCTGAAAGCGGATCAAGCGGGGCTCAGGATGACCGAGTCACGCCTCAATCGCGCGCTGGCGGAATTGAAACAGTGTGTCGTGACGGCCGAAAGGGATGGCCTGGTGATTTACCCCACGGCGGCTGCCTGGAAAGACACCCCCGACATCACCGAAGGCGCGACGGTCGCCAAGGAGCAGGTGTTACTGATCATGCCCGATTTGACCAAGATGCAAATCAAGGTGGGCGTCCATGAGTCGATTGTCGATCGTGTCCGAGCGGGTCTGCCCGCACACGTGACGCTGACGGGGCGGTCCTTGGACGCCGAAGTGACTTCNGTAGCGACGATCACGCGCCCGGCGGGCTGGTGGACCGGAAACATCGTGAAATACGACACGCTCATTGAACTTCCGCGTCAACGGGGTCTCAAACCTGGCATGAGTGCCGAGGTGGTAATCATTTTGTCTCGCCACCGNGACGTGCTGACCATTCCCGTCGCCGCCGTAGTGGAAACCGAAGCCGGCAATTTCTGCTGGGTGCAGGGAGTCGACGGACCGCAACGGCGGCCCCTGCAACTCGGTCCCAGCAATCAGGCCTTCATGATTGTCGAGGCGGGTTTGAAAGAGGGGGACCAGGTGTTNCTCAATCCCGCCGCTTTCATTGAGGAAGGGCAGGAGGAGGCCACCACAGGGCAGCAGTCGCGGGAAGACGATTCCGAACACGAAAACGATTCCGGAGAGACCCAGTCATTCAAAGTCCCAGGTAGCGACAAGTAACCGGCAGGAGGCCCACGAGGGCAGGTCTCGGTTATTGCGAGCGGCCTCCCTGTGGACCGGTGCAGGAACCAAACTGCCCGCGCGAGGCGGCCAACGGATCCCTCGGAGATCGACGATGTCGAGCCACGTTGTTCCAGACACGCAACAGCGAGAGAGACCAGACCGAGATCTACGGGAAACGCTCCAAAGGGACGACCTGGAGCGACCCCGGGGGCTCGAGGAAGCCGCCAACGGTTGGCTGTGGATACTACTCTTCAGTCTGGTCGCGATCGGCATCGGCGCCGTGTTCGCAGTCACGCAGGTTCGCAGCCGCAGTGCACCTGGCATACACGGTGCTCAGATGACGCACAATGTCGCACGGGGCGCTCTGGTGGTATCGGTCACCGAACAGGGCACTCTGGAAAGCTCCGAAAACACCGAGATCATCTGTCAGGTGAACGGCGATTGGCGATCAGGGGGACGGACCACCGTCACCTGGGTCGTCGAGAACGGCCAGACGGTGAAAGCCGGCGACGATCTGGTTCGGCTGGACACGCTGTATATCGAAGAAGAGATCAACGAACGTACCAAGTACGCGCACTGGTCACGCGCCGGAGCAGATAGTTGGAAATTTCAGATGGCCCGTCGCAAGCTCGCCGTTCCGGAGTACCTGGAGGGCCGGTATGTCGTGGAGTTGATGGAAAAGGAAAAGGAGTTGGCAATCGCGGAATCGGACCTGGGCACCGCGAAGAACCTCCTGGTCCACGCGGAACAGATGGCAGCGCGTGGTTACGTCAGTGAGCTCGAAGTGGAACGCAGCGAGTTCCAGGTCACTCAGTTTCAATTGGATGTGGAAGTCAAACAGACCGAAATCGACGTCCTGAAACGATTCACCAAGACCGAACAATTGGCAAACCTCAACGGGGAGGTGGAAGTCGCCAAGGCGCAGTTCGAGGCGAGCGACGAACGCGCTTTTGCCGACGAGAGCCGACGCGACAGGTCTGTCGAGACACTGGGGTTCTGTGTCATGAAGGCGCCCCGCGATGGTCTCGTGATCTACCCCTCAGCCGCGAAATGGAAGAACGAACCCGATATCACTGTGGGTGGGTCCGTGCACAAGGAACAGCTGTTACTGATCATGCCCGACCTGACGAAGATGCAAGTCAAGATCGGCATCCATGAGTCGCTCATCGATCGTATCAAAGCGGGGCTCACGGCTCGCGTGACTCTGGCCGACCGGACCATCGAGGCGAAGATCTCCTCGGTGGCTACGGTGACCCAACCGGGCGGTTGGTGGACCGGCAATGTCGTCAAGTACGACACGATTATCGCGATTCCACCCGGGAGCGGGCTGAAGCCCGGCATGAGCGCCGAGGTGGAAGTACTCATCGCGCAGCACCCGGATGAGTTGTTGATCCCCGTCGCTGCCGTCGTGGAAACCGAAGGCGGGTTCTTCTGCTGGGTACAGCGGCCCGATGGACCCCAGCGGCAGGCGCTGCAACTGGGCGACAGCAACGATGCCTTTATGATCGTGAAAAGCGGCATCCAGCAGGGGGACGCGGTCCTGCTCAACCCGGTCGCCTTCGTCGAGGGAGCACAGGGCGATGCGACGCAGACCCCCGGTCAGGCCGAACTGCAGCAGGGTGCGATACAGACCGACGCGGCACCGCAAACGCAAGGCACCGAGAAGCCGACCGATAACGCCAAACAACCCGCCACCGAGTCCCAACCGGCCGCGAGCACGCCCTAAGTCCGCTTCCCGGGACGGCCCGGTCCGCATTCATGGCACATTCTGTTTTGGCTCGCCAAAGCACCCCCGACCACGCTGCAACCAACGGACAACCCTGGCCGCTCACACCCCGCAGTCCCCTAACCGGCACCTGAATAACTCGTGAAAAGCGCTTTCCTCCAAACGGTTCAGGTCGGTCTCAAGAGCCTCTTGCTGCAGAAGTTGCGATCCGGGCTGGCGGCACTCGGTATTTTCATTGGTACCGTCACGGTGATCTGGTTGGTCGCCGCCGGCCAGGGCGTCAGTGATCGCTTGCAGGCACAGGTCAAGGAACTCGGCGCGACGAACATCATCGTGCGCACCAAGCAACCCTCCTCCAATAACGCCGGCCAGGATGCCAACCGCCGAGTCAAGATCTATGGCCTGTTGCGCGACGACTACCGCCGCATCAACACAAATATTCCGAGTATCCGCCGCGCCGTGCCGATGCGCGAGTTGCGTTTCCAACTGCGGCTGGGAAATCGCACTGCCGATGCCAAACTGGTCGGCTGTGTCGAGGAGTACCTGGAGACCAACCGACTCGAAATTGCCCGAGGCCGCTGGTTGACTCAACGCGACCGCGGCAAAAAGGTGGTGGTGTTGGGAGACGAGGCGGTCAAGCAACTCTTTTCGTACGAAAACCCAATTGGCAAGACGATCTGGGTGGGCAGTGAATTCTATGTCGTGATCGGACAAACCAAGAATCGCACTGCCTCGGCGGCGATTGGCGGCAGCCTTGAGGCGCGGGACTATAACCTCGACGCCTACATTCCACTGCAAACCCTTCGACAGCGTGTCGGCGATCTGGTCATGAAACGTGTGGGGGGCGAATTTCAGGGAGAGCAGGTCGAACTCAGTCAGATTACGGTCGGTGTCGATAGCTTGGACGAGGTCGACGAGACCGCGTCGATTATTACCACGCTACTCAAGAAGTACCACGAAAAGGAAGACTACGCCGTCGTGGTCCCCAAAGAGCTTCTCCGCCAGGCGCAAAAAATGCGCACGATGTTCAACGCACTCCTCGTGGTGATCGCGGGAATCTCGCTGCTCGTAGGTGGCATCGGGATCATGAACATCATGTTGGCTACGGTAACCGAGCGGACGCGAGAGATCGGTATTCGCCGTGCGCTGGGAGCCACACGCAGAGACATCGTACGGCAGTTTCTGATCGAGACCGTGGTCCTGTCGGCGAGCGGTGGCCTGCTGGGAGTTCTGTTCGGGCTACTGTGCGGACCGATTTTTCAAGGTTTGAAGTATACGATCAAGTTGCTCGTCCAATACGAGTGGATTCCCTATGAACTCCCGCAGATCGTGTACGAGATTGAACCGCGCATCGCGCCTTGGTCTGTGATCCTGTCGCTCTGTATTTCTCTGGGTGTGGGTCTCATTTTCGGAGTCTATCCAGCTCGCCAAGCCGCCTATTTAGACCCCATCGAAGCACTGCGTCACGAATAGGCCGGCGACCCGAGTTAGCGGGTGGGCCGCATTTTGCAAGAGGCACCGTGTTCGTCTACTCGCCCTGTCGGAAGACGGGTGCCCGGGGGCGTGACTCGAATGCGGCAGCCCCACGCAACCACGGCGCTGGCGTTCCAAAAAGTTCCGCAATTCCCGCCCAGGCCTGTGCGGGGTAACGCTGACGGGCGGGTCGATTCAGCGTAAAATGACCCGCATGTACGGAGTTCGGTTCCTCGCACAACCGGCGGCATCGATCTGGATGACTCGACTTCACCGCGGAAACCTGGCCACCCGGATTCTGGGGATCGGTACGTTCCTGTCGATTGCCTCACTCTGCGCGGCCGACGATCCCAGAGTGGCGCAGTTTGAAAAAGGCGTGCGTCCGCTNCTGGTGAAGCACTGCTGGAAGTGCCACGCAGCAGACAAGCCGCGCGCCGGTCTGCGACTCGATTCGCGCGGTGCCATCCTCGCCGGCGGCGAACACGGACCGGCCGTCGTGGCGGGCAACCCGTCTGGCAGCTTACTGATCAAGGCGATCCAGTACAAAGGGCCCAAGATGCCGCCCAGCGGCCAATTGCCGCCACGAGCGGTGCGACAGCTGGAGAACTGGGTCGCCGCGGGGGCCGTCTGGCCTCGCCCTCCGCCATCGCTGAGCGCGCCCGACGGCGGCGCGGCGGACGATGATTGGTGGGCGTTTCGGCCCTTAGATAAGGCGGCTCCACCGCGTCTCTCGCACGACGGCTGGTCGCGTAATCCGGTTGACAAGTTCATTCTACGTCGACTCCGCGCTGCGCGCATACAGCCGGCGCCGAACGCAGATCGAACCACGCTGCTGCGGCGACTCCACTTCGACCTNGTCGGTTTGCCACCGCTNCCGGGTGAGGTCGCCGCGTTTCAACAGGACCCTTCTCCCGACGCCTGGGAACGACGGGTCGACCGCTTACTCGCCAGTCCCCGTTACGGCGAACACACGGCCCGTTACTGGTTGGACCTTGTTCGCTATAGCGATTCAGATGGTTGGAATCAGGACGCCTACCGTCCGTCNATCTGGCGTTATCGCGACTACGTGATTGACGCGTTCAACAGCGATAAACCGTACTCAGAGTTCGTGCGTCAGCAACTGGCCGGTGACGAGATCGCCGACGACGATCCACAACATCTCGATGCGGCCGGTTTCCTGCGGTTGGGAATCTACGAGTACAACCAACGCGATGCCCGCGGTCATTGGAATGACATCATGAACGAAATCACCGATGTCGTGGGGGATGTCTTCCTGGGCATGAGTATTGCCTGCGCGCGTTGCCACGACCATAAGTTCGACCCGATTCCACAGCAGGACTATTTTCGACTGCGGGCCTTCTTTGAACCGCTCATCTGGCGCGACGATCTTCCGGCAGTCACCCTCCAGGCGCAGCAACAACATGCGCAACAGTTGGCGATGTGGATCGATGCGACCGCCGAGATCCGCGATCGCATCGATCGTCTGGTCAAACCGTACAACGACCGCAAATGGCGTTCGACCGTGGATAAGTTCCCCCTCGATATCCAAGCTTGCTTCAACACACCGGTCGACGCGCGCTCCTCGTGGGAACACCAGATGGCCTACCTCGTCTCACGCCAGTTCCTCGAGGAGGGCGGGGGACCGCTCAAAAATATCACCCCAGACGACAAGCACACGCTGCAGATGTTGGAAAAGGAACTTAGCGGTTTTGACTCTCTCAAACCGCCGTCGTTACCACCGCGGATGACGGTCACCGATTTTCCGGGACGCATCGCACCGACAGTGATTCCCAGCGACCCGCAGCAGCGATCGGTCGCACCCGACTTCCTCTCCGTTCTGGTCGCCGGCGCGGGGGGGCCAGCGAGTGCTGCTCCGATCCGCATTCGATCAAGGCGAAACCAGGACTCCACCGGGCGGCGGACCGCACTGGCAGCCTGGATCGGCAGCGCCGACAACCGCTTGTCGACGCGCGTGATGGTCAACCGCATCTGGCAGCAACACTTCGGACAGGGGATCGTCTCCACGCCCAACAACTTTGGGCGCATGGGGGAGCAGCCGACCCACCCCGGGCTGCTCGATTGGTTGGCGGTCACGTTTGTTGAAAGTGGCTGGAGTATTAAACGGTTGCACAGACGGCTCCTGATGTCCGCGGCTTGGCAGCAGTCGAGTGACCATCCGGACGCCGTGCGCCACCAGCAACAGGATCCGGATGAGCGCCTCCTTTGGCGGGCGCGTGTTCGTCGGTTGCGGGCGGAACAGATCCGCGATGCCATGCTCTCAGCCGGCGACGGACTTTGGCACCAATTGGGCGGGCCAGGCGTCGAACAGGCGGTTCCGCGCCGCGCCGTCTACGTCAACATGTTTCGCAACACGACCGAGACATTCCTCCACGCTTTCGACGCGGCCAATGGGTTGCGGAGTGTGGCCGACCGAAACACGACCACCACCCCCACCCAGTCGCTGTTGTTGATGAATGGAAACTATGCACTTCGTCGCGCTGAAGAACTGGCCGACCGACTCCTACAAACGCGCGTTACCGATGCGGCCGCACTGATCGACTACGCGATGCGTTTGACTTGGGGACGCGGGGCCACCGACACAGAACTCAACCGGGCTGCCACCTTCCTGGGCGTCAACGCGAAACAGGCCGCCACCGAGGTGCCACGCCAGCAACTGTGCGACCTGTGCCACATCCTGTTCAATTCCAACGAGTTTCTCTACCTCGATTAGCTCCGATACCGATGAGTCCCGACAACGATGCCTGCTGAACCCTCCCGATCCGTCTCACGGCGCGAGCTGCTTTCCCAGAGCGGACTCGGACTCGGTGCGGTCGCGCTTTCCTGGATTCTCGGTCAAGAGGAGCGCTGCCTGGCGGCTCCGCATCACCCGCCGCGGGCCAAACGAGTGATCTGGCTGTTCATGGAAGGCGGCCCCAGTCATCTCGACCTGGTCGACCCGAAACCGCTGCTGGGCCGACTGGCCGGCACGCCCCTTCCCGCGAGCTTCAAGGAACCGCTCACCGCGATGGGGGAAAAGGGCTCACCCCTGCTGGCGGCCCCGCGCACCTGGCGGCAGCATGGTGAAAGCGGGATGTGGGCGTCGGAGTGGATCCCGCGCATCGGCGCGTGCATGGACGACATCGCGGTGATCCGATCCTGTTGGACAGACGGCATTAATCATTCCGGCGGTGTCTGCCAGATGAATACCTGCATCAACGTCGCGGGGAGACCCTCGTTGGGCGCCTGGGTGCACTACGGACTGGGGGCGATCAGTCAGGACCTGCCGGCGTTCGTCGTCATGTGCGATAGCGGGGGACGCCCGGTCAACGGTTCACGCAACTGGGGCAGTGGTTTCATGCCCGCCTCGAACCAAGGGGTCCGCATCCACGGCAACAGCCAACAACCGATCGCCAATCTGAACGCACCCGCCGGATACTCTTCGGCGCGGCAACAGGGCAAGCTCTCGTTGCTCCAGAACTTCAATCGGGAGTTCGCCGCAGCGCACCCCCAACAGACTGAGCTCGAGGCGCGGATTCGCAGTTACGATCTAGCCTTTCGGATGCAGGCCCAGGCGCCCGAGGCCGTCGACTTGGCACAGGAAACGGCGGCCACCAAACGGCTCTATGGTCTCGATCGCAAACAGACGTCGACCTTTGGGCGCAACTGCTTGCTGGCCCGCCGTCTGGTCGAACGGGGAGTGCGATTCATCCAGCTGTATCACGGGACCGGGAGCAAATGGGATTCGCACGCGGGAATCGAGGCCAAGCACTCCGCGCTCTGTCAATCGATGGACCAGCCGGTCGCCGGCCTCCTCAAGGATCTCAAACAACGTGGTCTGCTCGATGAGACGCTGGTCATCTGGGGCGGTGAATTCGGACGCACACCGATGAGTGAAAAAGGGGATGGTCGCGATCACAACCCGACTGGGTTCTCGATCTGGATGGCCGGTGGTGGGGTGCATGGTGGCCAGACAATCGGTGCCACCGATGATCTCGGCCTGTACGCGATCGAGGACAGGATGCACGTGAAAGACATCCATGCCTCGATTCTTTGGCTCCTCGGCCTGGACAACATGCAGCTGGCCTACGACCACCGCGGGCGGTTAGAGCGACCCACGATCAACGAAGGGACTTTCTTTCCAGGCCTGGTTGAGGGCTAGGAGCGAACTCAGGCGCGGATGGCATCCACGCTTTGCATCTCACGGCGGGACGGTCCCAGGCGTACCGAGGCCCCCATCGCGGCGAGCATGGTGTTGTACACATCAACCCCCGCGGCGCCGACGTCGATGATCTGGCCCGTCTTGAATCGGCCACCGCCGCTCGTGATCGCGTGAAACACCCCCGAGAGCTCCCGCTTGGGGTTGTCGTGACGCCCATCGCCCGACTCGGTCGAGATGGTGATCATCGCGTTTTCGAGAATGGTTTTGCCGTTGGCGTCCCGCGACTCGTCTTGGTCGATCCGCTCCAAAAAGTAGGCGATTTCGCGCATTTTCATATGCGCATGGGCACGCAGCTCGCGATTCGGCTTTGCTTCGTCGAACTTGTGCCACCACTCATGACTGCATCCCTGGTCTCCCGAAGCGTTTTGCTGTCGCGCATCATCAAAACTCCAAATCTTGCGACCCGCATAACGGTAATCGCCCGTCAGCCGGATCCGCTCGCCAGCTGCCAGGAACGTCAGAGAACCGAAGCGAACGCGGTCGGTCTGGATCGCCAGCGCGTAGAGATCCGACAACAGTCGCCACTCCGAGCTGAGTTCTTCTAAGGTGATGTCGATCCCCTGACCGCCGGGGTCAGCCCGCCCGCCGTGGGGAATGGTCGACCGTCCGGGCAGTTGCGGTGCATCGGGGTGTTTGTGGTTCATCGCAAACGCCCGCTGTTCGAACTCGCGAATCCGATCGAGGTGATCGGCGACCCGTTTCCTCGAGCGCGCACCGAGCGGTGAATTCGCACCGGTGTAATACCGGTAGTCCTCCACGACCGAGTCCAACACACTCCGCTTGAGTCGCCGGCGGTACGCGTCGTGAGGCTCGCCGGCGATCGGAAAGGACCCAAATACCCGCTCGAACAGGGCTCGAGGTTTCTCCTGCATCGTCGCCGCTACGGTCCCGTCGTTGTGGTAGCTATGTACGTACCGGCCGACGCGACTGCGCCGAAAAAAGGTTCCCGCGACCAGCGTTGGCACCATGCCTTTGGGTAACCCTTGCGGATAGTGGGTCGCGCGGACCACCTGGTCGATCGAGGGGCCACCGGCCCGCGCTTCCCCGTCGGGTGGCTCGGCGGTGGAGGCCCCGGTCGCCCCGTCGTAATGGGCGTTAATACCCTGCTCGTCACACCGCAACTGGTCGACATTGCGCATGATCAACAGCTTCGATCCGAGCCGTTTGAGTGGTTCCAGCACACCCTCAAACCCCTCCGCCTGAAGCGGCGCGGGGATCCCCAGACCGAAGAAGACGTTGAAAGCTCGTGCCGGAACGTGCGACCGGTCACGGCCAGCCGCCGCCCGGGGAATCATCTCTTCCAACAGGGGCAGCCCGATCGTCGCGGTCCCCATTCCCTTGAGCATCAGGCGGCGGTCGATCGGTTGGTTCCACATCGGTCGGTCTCCGTTGAGTCGCCACGGTCGGGGTATGCGGTGAGACCGTCACCCCCCCCGTGGCCGTGCACTACTCGGTCTGTGGGTCATCCTGTGTGCGGGTCATCATCACCAGGTCGCTGGTCACGATCGCAAGAATCAAACTGCGGTAGGTTCCGCCGGCCGCACTCGAGGTCTGGTCGATCTTGGCCACCTCGGCCACGTCGGCGGCGACCAGCGGGCGGCCAAGGCAAAACTGAGTCACCTTCCAGGTGAGCGTCTCGCGCACACGTGGACTGCCAGCCAACAACGACATCAGCCCGGCAACGGAACGGTACGGTTGCGGCTGAGCCGTGTTCGGAAACAGGATGGTACCGTCTTCACGTAACCGGTTGCCGTGCTCATCGCTCTCCCGAAAAGCGCCCACGCCGTCGAACTTC
>PADE01000232.1 GCA_002702965.1 Planctomycetaceae bacterium | reverse complement strand
CCCGTCTTGACCGACGCCCGTCTTGACCGACGCTCGTCTTGACCGACGCCCGCGAACCGCTCAAATCGTAAGCGGGTGCGACGGTCTTGTCTACGTGATCAGATCGAGAGTGACGATCCCGAACAAACCCATGCTAACCACCGAATTGACGTGAAAAAAGGCGACGTTGACGCGAGTCAGGTCACCGGGCCGAACCAGCGCATGTTCGTAGACCAGCAAGGCGGCAACCGCCCCCACCCCGGTCCCGTAAATCCAATGCAAATCGAGCACAGGCCCCCCGCACCAATCTACCAGCGGCAGGCAGGCGAGCGTTAGGACCATTCCCAGGTGACAGAGGGCGGCGACCCTCAAGGCGGGTACCACTCCGAGTCTGGAAGGCGCGCTGTGGAGTTGCTGCGCGGTGTCAAAATCGACATCCAGGCAGGCGTAGATGATGTCGAAACCGCTGACCCAAAACAGCACTGCGATGCCGAGCACCAGCCCGGGGAGGAGATCGGTGGGTTGGCCCCCGACGTGTTCGCCGCGCACCGCGATCCAGGCGGAGATCGGAGCGAGCATCAAAGACGCCCCTAGCCAACCGTGTGCCCAGGCGGTAAATCGCTTGGTGAAACTGTACGCCATCAAGAACAACAACACGGGAACCGACAGCATCAACGGCAGCCGATTGGGGAGCAGCAGTAGCGTCGCGGCGACAAACCCCAGCGAGCTGACGATCGTAAATAACGTAACCCCCCAGACCGAGAGCAGGCCGGCCGGAAGGTGCCGGTTTGAAGTTCTCGGATTGCGCGCGTCGATGTGGCGATCGACGAGTCGGTTGAATGCCATGGCAGCGCTGCGGGCTGTCACCATACAGACCAAGATTGCGACGAGTTCTTGCCAGCGGATGGCCGTTAGCAGGTCAGCGAGCGGGGAACTCGGTCCGGTCGGCACGCTTTCACGGGCCCGCACATGCCACGCGATGACGGCGGACAAAAGGGCGAACGGTAATGCGAAAATGGTGTGGCTGAAACGAATCATTTCCAGCACACGTACCAGCCAGATGAACATCATGCCCTCGCAACCGGTTGTCGACCTGAATGCGGCGGCACGCAGCGCCGCGCCGACCGAATCCCACCTCTCTAACTCGCGCCCCAGGGTTCCATTAGACGATGCTCTAGCTCCAGTTGATCGAGGATCCGAGCGACCACGAAATCGACCAGATCGTCGATCGAACGCACCCCGTGATACCACCCGGGCATCGCCGGCAGAATGGAGGCACCCGCCAGGTACGCCTGTTTCATGTTCTCCAGTGAGACCAGCGACAGGGGTGTTTCACGCGGTACCAGGATCAGCCGGCGCCGTTCCTTGAGATGCACCTGGGCGGCCCTCTGGATCAGATTACCGCTACCGCCGTGGGCAATTGCGCTGAGAGTCCCGCCCGAGCAGGGGCAGACAACCATGCCGGCCGTGGGAAAGGAACCGCTGGCAATGGGCGCCATCAGATCGGTGTGTGGGTGGGTCTCGATCTGCTCTGACCAGGGGGCGATCAACTCCTCGATGATCTCACTGGGCGCCGCTTGTGGCCTCGCGACGTTGAGCTCTTGTTGGATCACGGCCGCTCCCGCTGGGCTCACCGAGAGCCGTACCGGATGGCCCGCTTCGCAGAGCACTTCCAATAGGCGACGGGCGTATACGGCGCCACTGGCGCCAGTGATCGCGACCACCAAAGTCTTCATTTGGTCCCCATGTAGAGTGTCGCGATCCCCAACGTCAGCGGATGAAACCGGACTTCTTGGAGACCGGCCTGGCGCATGCGCTGCGCGAGCGCCGCGCCCGACGGGAATTCGCTGACGCTTTGCGGCAGGTAGTTGTAGGCCTGTTCTCGATTCCGTGCGAGAAGCTGACCGAGGCGGGGCAAAACGTGGCGAAAATACCACCCGTAGAGCATCTTGAAAGGCTGCCAGGCGGGTATCGAAAACTCGAGAATCGCGACCTGGCCGCGCGGTTGGCAGACCCGCGTCATCTCCCGCAGTCCCCGGTCGGTATCCGCGATGTTACGCAACCCAAAGGCCACCGAGACGATCTGGAAATGGTTGTCAGAGAAGGGTAGATCTTGGGCGTCGGCCGCTACGAACGTCAGTTCATCGCGAATCCCACGGCGCTGTTTCTTGGCTTCTCCCACGGCGAGCATTTCTTTGCAAAAATCGGTGCCGATCACCGGCAGACGCCCTTTGGTGCGTCGATGAAAGGCGAATGCCAGATCACCGGTCCCGGTGCACACGTCCAGGATCGGTGCGCTATCTTGGGTCTGTACCATGCGGACGGTCCGCCAACGCCAGTAGCGATCGACATGCATCGACAGCAGGTGATTCATGCGGTCGTATTTCGGCGCAATTTCACCGAACATCCGCTGCACGCGCGCGTTGGTCTTGTCGAGGTTCATCGAACTCCTTGGCGCTACGATTCCGAGCACCCGCGACACCCTCCGGTGCACCGCAGCGGTGAGCCCGCGGATCGCCAGCATACCCGCTGACCGGCGGTGCTCGCAACGCACCGTCTGTCGCGCACCGCAAGAGCGGTGCCTGCCACGGTGAGGTCGGTAGCGCGGCCGCGATTCACTCGCGGCGGCGCTGGCTTGAGCGGGTCAAGGAATTCCGGGGCGCTCCGATCTAGGCCGCTTCGCGGGACTTTTCTTCGATCCCCAGGTAGTCTTCCAACAGCGTCTCGATCCGGTTATTTAAACGGTCCAGTTCGAGGAGCACCGCGTTTTGACGCGCGTCGATCTCGTCCACCAGGGAGTGCTGGTTTTCCGGTTCGGTCATCGCTGTGGCGCGGCGCAGTGGGAAACGGCCGTTTTAAGATCCAACAGCATTCCAGATCGGCAAACTCGGACGGCCAGTCGCTTTCGTCCGCAAAATTCCAGTCGCGCAGGATCGGCAAGCTGTGCCGGTTCGGAGGCTTGCGTTACGGGTCCCGGGTCGCTCGGCGGAATCGGTGCTGGCCGCGATCGTCACCGCGGCGAAAAAACGCCGATCGTCGCCGACTCGATTGCCGGAACGAGCCGATCTCGCTTCCGCCCTGAGAGAACGAGCGGAAACTCCAGCACATGGCATAAGGCCCGGTGATCCCGATCCCCAACCGGGTCCGGCGTTGGGATCGCCTGGCGATCAGCAGCCGTCAGCGCGACCATGCGGCCCTTGGCGGGGAACCGCGGGCGGGACCTACCAGGAAGGGCTGAGCGGCGCCCAAATGCTAGCGGTTGAACAGAAATGCCGCGTTGTTGATCAAGGCCCAGGCCAGGTCCTGAACCCCACTCAGTCGCCGGTTCTTGAGTTGTTCTGCGCTGAGTTTGACACCCTCCTCGAGTTCCGCCAGTGCGCGATCCCCTTTGGTGAAGTGCTGGAAGACCACTTGCCGCTGTTCGTCTGTCCGCTCGTCAAGGGGAACGGCAATGGCCTGGGCGAGATCTTCCGGCAGCGCAGCGATCCGCAGCGGGCGCTGTGAACGGGTGACCGACAGGCGGAATCTCCCTAGGTTGTGCTTACCGCCGTGTTGTTGCCGAATGGTGAACGTCAGACGCGTCCCCCCTTCCTGTCCCAGATTCTCTTTGGTTTCGAAGAACGCGTAATGCGGCTTGCCGAATTGAGGCGCGACGGCCCAACCGCTGCCGTCCTGGCCGTCGATGGCCGCGGTGATATTGTAAGCCTGCTGGTTAAAATCGGCCGCTGCGCGGGCGAAGGGGACCGGCGTGTTGACGGCTGGATCTCCCTGGGGACCGCTGGAAAGCTGGAACTGACTGACGACGAAATTGCCGTTGTCCGCCAGACCGGGTCCCTTGTTCGCGAGCGCGTCATCGGGCAGCGTTTCGAGGCGCACCCCGGTGATTCCCGTCAGCTCGGTAATCGCCACCAACGTGTAAACGTCTTTTTCGAACTTGCCCGTAACGCGAATCGAGTGGTCGTCTAGGTGGGCCAATTCGGCGCCCGCCTCGGATTTCATCTCGGTCGGGTCAAGCGGAGCCCACTCGGGGACCGCTCCCACGGTTTTCTCCCAGACCGCCTGTTTTTCAGCGAGGCTCTGTTTGTAGGCTTCCAGTTCCGCCACCAACTTGGGGTGGCCGTCGCCAGCCGTTGCCAAGGCCTCGGTCCCGATCGCTAGCTCGCCGGCGGTCGGGGGGCGGGTTAGAAAACGCAGAAAGATGGTCTCGATGAGCTTCTGGTCGTCGGGTTGTTCCGCGACCAGCTTGGCCAGCGCATTCTGCGGATCGGACAGTGCATTGGCGACGGTGGGACCATTGATCAGCTTCATGATCGGTCCTAGCACCATACTACTGCTTCGTTCACATTCGCATGAACTCTCCCGCACGGGCCGTCCAAAGTCGTCCAGGAAGGGAACTTTGACCCCGACGTCGGGAAGTTCCGCAGCACGAAAACCCGCAGGGACTCCGGGAATTTTTTGTTGCGATCCGGTCGCCAAGTGGATCGCGTCGTAGAGTACTTCGGCCGGCAGGCGTCGCGGGATGGCCCGCGCGTAATTAATCGTGTCGTCCTGGTTCCATTGGTTGGAGGTGATCGAATGCTGATAGGTGCGCGATCTGCAAATCCGCCGCAGCATAACCTGCACGTCGAAGCCACTGGCGATGAAATCCTGTTCCAGTGCATCCAGCAGCTCTGGATTGGTGGGCGGGTTCCCCGCCCGGATATCATCGATCGGTTCGATGATGCCGGTGCCAAACAGGTAACCCCACAGCCGGTTGACGTAACTGCGTGCGAAATGCTGGTTCTTCGACGAGGTGATCCAACGCGATAGCTGCTCGCGTCGCGAGGCGTCGTCAGCGGCCATATCTTCGTGGTCATAGGGGAACGAAGGGGCCGCGGTCTCGCCCGTGCGAATGTGCGTTACCCCGCCATCGTTCTTGTCAAAAATCACTTCCACCAGCGGCTTGGCCCCTTCGACGGCCGAGCCGCCGATCTTCTTTCCGCGGTACAACGGATCCTCTTTGAAGCCGATTTGTGAAAAGTAGGCGGCCAGTTGGTAGTACTGATCCTGTGTCCAGCGTTCGAATGGATGATCGTGACATTTGTTGCAGTTAAAACGGACGGCCAGGAACAGATGGGTCGTATTCTCCATAATCGCCGCGGGATCGCGCAGGATCTTGAAGTAGGAGGCGGGTGGATTTTCGATCGTCGATCCGCTCGCGGTGAGGATCTGGCGAGCCGTCTCATCGTAGGGTTGATTGCGAGCCACCACATCTTTGATCCAGTTGCGCAGCGAGATCGAGCCCTCCTCCCCTAGGAACTTCCGGTTGACTTGAAGCATGTCGGCCCATTTGTTGGTCCAGTGCTCGACGTAGTCGGGGCTACCGATCAGTTCGTCGACCAGGGATTCGCGTTTTTCTCGACTGGGGCGTGGATCGTCCAGGAATTTCTGCGAGGTGGTGATCCCCGGTGGCAGTCCGGTCAGGTCGAGGTACACACGCCGGAGAAACTCGGCATCGGTACAGAGGGTCGACGGCAAGATCTTGACGCGCTCAAGCTTCGCGTACACGTGATCGTCGATGTAATTGCGACTCTCCGGCTGCTGCCATGCAAAACCGTCGCGATCTCCCATCACGGTCAGCGTGGTGGCTGCGTAGGCGCCTTCGTAACGCACCAGTACCGGGGACTCACCGCGGCGCAACAAGGTCAGGAGACCACGCTCATCGGCTTCCAGGATTTCGATATTACCGCTCTCGACAAACGCCTCACGGGTGACATCCCGTACGGTCCCATCCTGGAAGGTGGCTAACACGATCATCTGTTGGTGCATGCCCGCCCGCGGCAGTACGGGGTTCTGCGGTAGAATTTCCACCGACTGAACCCGCGGGGCGTCGAGATCCAGTCTGGCCCCCTCGGCGATCCACTGTCGGACCATTTCGTAATACGGCTCGCCGGGATTGGTACGCACGCCACCGACGTGGGGGATGCTACCGGTGGACTTGAGCAACATCAGAGATTGGTCGGGAGCGGCGCGGTTGATTCGCCGCGCGCCGATATCGTCGGTGAATGCGCGGTGGTCAAACAGCGGGTCGTAGCCACGCAGCGAAAGTTTGAAACCATTCTTTCCCAAGCGGGAGCCGTGGCAGGTCCCCGCATTGCAGCCCATCCTTGAGAAGGCCGGCTGCACGTGCTGCACAAAACTGATGGGCGGGCTCTGCTGGGCGCCGCTGACCTGGACAGCAACCGGGATTTCCCGACCCGCAAAACTAAACACCAACTGTTCTTCGCCATCGACGAGCGGGCGGACCACTCCCAGCGGCGAAACGGTCACCGTCCGGGCGGGGGCAAGGAGTTTCACCATCCGTGTCAGGTCCGCGGTCTCCCCCGTCTTCAGGTTTCCGCGAAACTGCAGTTGCCGGTAGTCAAAACGGCTGGTCAATGCGACCGCNGGGGGAACGACTTCGACCGAGACCACTTCTAGCCCCGGGGGTAAAGTCTCGGCATCGTCCGCGGCCAGAGACATTGAAGGTGCTGCTGCCAGCAGTCCGATCGTCAGCAATAAAGCCACGGGGCGATGAAGCGAGATACGGTGGTTCATGTTGGTCACTTTGTCGATTTGCAGGGGTTGGTGCGCAGGGTTGGGCANGTCGCTAACAGATTCTAGTGCGGTCGCCGTCGTTGGATTTGGCATTGCCGCGGCTGTTCATTGGTTGGGAAGGCGGTTCTCATCGGGAGACGTTCGATAGGCCGGAAAACCCGTTATTGATCAAACCGGTCACTCCTCGGCCCCGCCGACCTGGACAGGTTCGACGGGCACCGGTGGGAACGCATGTTTGATTTCACCACTCGTGGAATCGATGAGCCGAATCTGACCGTCGTAGCCAGAGGCGGCCAGCTGTTTGCCGTCGTGGCCAAACGCGACCGCGTAGATCGCGCTCTCCGGAATGGAGACCTTAAGCAGTTCTTTTGCATCGGCGTAGTTAAAGACCCGCACTTCTCCCGTGGTGTTGTAACTGCTGCCCGCCACGATGCGGTTTCCATCGCGGCTGAAGGCGACCGAAAAGATCCGTCCGGGCATCTTCGGAAAGGCTCGAATGAGATTGAAATCATCACCAATCTTTCTCGCCTTTTCACGTACCATGCGGTAGATCTTTGGCGCACCATCGGCACCTCCGCAGAGCAGTTCATCTTTGCTGGGGTGCCGATCGATCGTGTGCAGCCCCCCTTTCAGAGCGCCCGGCGTGATGCTCGTGATATTGTCGACGAAACGCTGTGTCGGGACGTGAATCAACTTCATCGAGCGGTCGCGGCTGACCGAAATCAAGTGATCGGATTTGACGGAAAAAATCGTGTCCAGGACCCAATCGTTGTGAGCCCCGNTGTAGAGTTTCTGTTCGCCCGTTTCCGTGTCGATGGCGCGCAGCGTGTTGTCCGGACAACCAAAGCCGATGAGCTTGCTGTCGCTGGACCAACTGGCACCGTACAGCGTGTCGTAACCAATGGTCCGNGAGAGTTCCAGCGCGCGTTGCTCGACATTCCAGATTTGGACCTCTCCCAGCCGGCCGGGGGATCCGCCGGTGACGGCCATTCGCTTGCCGTCGGGAGAAAACACGGCCGATTCGATCCGNTCGGACATGCCGATCAAGCGGGCTGCGANCCCCGACCCGTCGGCGTGGTGNAGGACCACTTCGTGATAGCCCGAGACGGCGAGCCATTTTCCGTTGGGTGAGAAGTCGAGCGAGGTGACGACAGGCGGGGCGACATATTGTGGTGGGTGTTCGCTGTCATATTTTGTTTGCGCCGAGGCCGGCGTATCGTCTTGGGCTCCCTGTTCGATCCACTTNCGAATCAGTCCGATCGTGACGGCGGCGAGCGGTTTCCCCTCCTTGGGCATCGCCGCCTCGCCATCGGCGGGTGTGATTTGGTCGATCAGGGAGCTTTCGTCCGGTTTACCCGCGATGATGGCGGGGTCCCCGCTCTCCCCCCCCGCGAGCAGGCGCGAAAACTGGGTCATTACGTACTTACCGCCCTGTTTGGCCGGTTGGTGGCAGCCCAGGCAGTGGACCTGGAGCACGGGTCGGACGTCTTTGTAGTAACTGACGTTGCCCGCGGCCACTTCGCCCGGCGGGGCTTTTTCTTCGCCCCAGGCGCCAGGGGCTGTCATCGCACTCAGGAGTATTCCGGCAACCGCGCAGGGAGTCCAGAAAGGTCTCATTACAGGCACCTTGAGAAGCGTGAACCGGAATCCGCGGTGAGGGAACCTCAGCGACCTCCCCACCGNGCCGATCGCTGGCCAGCCGCCACCAGCACCGAACCTACGAATATACCCGGCTGCTCCCGGAATCGCAACGAACGCCCCCGCCACAGCTTGTGACCTGACACCGCCGCCGGCGGTGCGTTCGTGGTCGGCACGGGTCGATGCGATCAGTCTGCAGGGTGTGAATCGCCCTGCTCGGGCCGCTGCGCCGCGGGCGATTGGGGTACGATCCTCTGGCCGCAGGCCAAAATCGCAGGTAATTCAGCCAGATTGAGGTTTCCGCCGGAGAGAATCCCCACGACCTGGCAACCGGCAAATCGCTCGCGCTCGGCCAGCGCGGCTGCCAGCGCTGCGGCGCCCGCTCCCTCGGCCAGGTTATGCGTGTGTTTGAGAATCAAATAGGCGGCCTGACGGAGTTGCTCGTCGTCGACCAAGATCACATCGTCCATCAGGCTCCGCATAATTTCCATCGTCATTTCGGCAGGGACCCGGGTCGCCATCCCCTCTGCC
Organism: Planctomycetaceae bacterium; assembly: GCA_002702965.1. Taxonomy (GTDB): domain Bacteria; phylum Planctomycetota; class Planctomycetia; order Pirellulales; family Pirellulaceae; genus UBA9264. The sequence continues at coordinate 8,538 of PADE01000232.1, read as the reverse complement.
CAGGTATCGGCCGCGGCGCCGGTTTGCCAACGGCCGGTTTTCCAGGTGTGGGCGACGGCGGCGGCACCGCGCGCCTGGACGCCGATGACGCGCGTATGCTGCCGGCGGTGATGGGCGACCAGACATGTTCCGCAGACGCCACTTCCCAGGCCGATTGGGACCAGGATCACGTCGGGCTCGGGCAGTTGCTCGAACACCTCCCAGGCCATCGTGGCGACTCCGGCAATCAACAGCGGCTCGTTCGCCGAGTGCACGTAGCGCCCACCCTCCCGGCGGGCAAGTTCTTCGACGCGTTCACGCGCCGCGTCGAAGTCGTGTCCCGCTTCGACCAGGGTTGCACCCAGCCGCACGATGGCTTCGTTTTTGTCGGGGTTGTTTCCGTGGGGAACCACAATCGTACAGGGTACGCCGGCGCGGCGCGCCGCGAACGCCAGCGATTGCCCGTGATTTCCGGTCGAGGCGCCCCAGATCCCACCCGCCCGCTCTGCCGGGGCGGTGGCTTCCACCAGGTTGATGCCGCCGCGTACCTTGAAGGCGCCGACCGGCTGGTGGTTCTCGTGTTTGAGATAGAACGGGAAGCCGAGCAGATCGCTTAAGGCGGCCCAGTTCCACAGTGGAGTCGGCGGCAGCGCGCTGCGCACCCGTGGTAGCGCGCTGCGGACGTCTTCAATCGTGACCGACAGCATGTGGACAACCGTGGGTTCGGTGGGTGAGAAACCGATCGGCGAGCGTCCGGAACGCGGCCGCCGTCCGCCGCGCGTCTCTTGCCCGACAGACTTCGGCCGGGTTTCGAAACACTTCAGAATACGCGTCTCTGGGTCGACCTCCAAACTCTGCGACTGGCGCGATTCGGTGTGTGGTCTCGGTTACCCGGCCGCAAACGTACATCGCGGGGCGATTTCCCATTTCTTTTGCGACCTAAGTCGAAACAGCGGTTGACAATGGATGCTTGGACCACTATCCGTGAACGTTCCACCAACCGGTCCACCCACCGGCTTGTTGGCCAACGGGGCCGGTTGGCGCCCTTTGGCCCCGTCGCTGTAGACGGGCTAACCCGTAAACCGAGTTCGTCCATTTTGAGACCGTCCTTTTTGAGACATCGAGCCCCANCTCCGATTCGCATCGGCCGACCGATGCGAATCGCTACGTACGACGACCGCGGGCAACGGCCGGCGCGGAGTCTCAGCGCGGCGCGGTGGTGGCTGTGCGGATTGCTGGTCGTCGCGGCCGGGCAACTGGCTGGGCTCGGCGCTGCGGCCGCCGAACCGCGCCGCAGCAGTGAACAGATTTTGCCGTCGCGGAGCGCTGCCTTCTTCTCGGTGGCCGACTTCGACACGCTGCGCAAGCATTGGGAAAAGACCGGGATCGGAGAGTTAACGGCGACGCCGCAGATGCAGCCCTTTGCCCAAGATCTGCGTGCGCAACTGGAAGAGAAATTTGCGCAGTTGCGCAAATTGCGATTGACCTGGAGCGAGATTGATGAGGTCGACGGCGGTGAAATCGCCGTCGCTTTTGTGCCCCCCAATGGCAAACGGGGCGCGACCGGAGTGGTGGTGTTGGCCGACGTGTTTGGGCACGTCGCGGCGGCGCAACAGCTCCTGGAGAGAAAAGTTCGCGAGCAGGTGGCTGCCGGAGCGACCGCCCAACAATTTGTCATCGGTGGCGTGCGTACGGATCGCCTGACCCTGCCCGCGGAGGAAAAGCGGCCGTCCTCCCATGTTTTTCTGTGGGTGCAAGAGGGGTGGTTTTGCGCCACCAACCGGGCGGCGGTGGCCACCGAGATCATCGCTCGTCTGGCAGCCAAAGCGTCTCGTCGTGACGCTTCGACAACGCTGGCTGCCAATCCCCGTTTTCGGGTCATTACGCAACGCTCACGTGATCCCGCGCAGCGGTCGCCCGACATGGCTTGGTACGTCGATCCGTTCGTTTACGCTCGCGCCATTCAGGACGATCTGCGAAAACCGGGGCAGCGGCGCGGGCGAGACTACGTGCGGATCTTAGCCAGTCAGGGTTTCGACGTGATCGGCGGTATCGGCGGTCGTCTGTGGTTTGCCACGGACGAATTCGACGTGTTGGCGCGGACCATGATTTATGCGCCGCGGGTCAACGGCAACACGCAGTTGCGGTTGGCTGCGCGGATGCTCGATTTCCCCAATGGTGACTTGCGCCCCGCGGCTTGGGTGTCGGCCGATACCGCGACCCACTTTACGTTCAATTGGCGTACCCGTGAGGCTTTTAATTACGCGGAAACACTCGTCGACGCGTTGGCCGGAGAGCCGATTTTTCAAGAGGTTCTGGACGGTCTGAAGAGCGATCCCAAGGGGCCGATGATCGACGTGCGGGAGGAATTGGTGTCGCAGTTGGCCGAGCGGACCACGTTCGTGGTCCAGAATCGACAGCCCACCGCTCCCGACAGCGAGTTGCTCCTGTTGGCGATCAATTTGCGCAACGCGGTGAAGGTCTCCGGTACGTTGAAGCGGATCATGCAGGCGAACGAAGACGCGCTCGAACACAAGGTCGACGGGCATTCGGTATGGGAGGTGTTGGGGGTTGAGGAAAGCGAATCTCCCTTGCTCCCTCTCGAGTCCGATCTGGATGCGGTAGAGCAAGGCGGTTCCTACGCGGTGGCGGTGGCGCAAAATGCGCTGCTGATCGCGTCCCACGTAGAGGCGATCCGCAGCGTACTCGATACGCCTCCCCAACCGCTGGCGGAGAGCCAAGCATTCCTACGGGTCAGTCGGGCGCTCGATCGACTGGGAGGGGACACGTCCAGCTTTCGTTTCTTCACTCAACCGCAGCGCGCCTGGCAGACCAATTACGAGTTGTTCCAGCAGGGGCGGATGCCGCAGTCCCAGACGTTGTTGGGCAAGTCGTTGAACCGGCTGTTTGGCCCGGCAGAGCAGAATCGCCAGCGGGTTCAGGAACTCGACGGCAGTAAGTTGCCGCCGTTTGCGTTCGCGATTCCCTACCTGACGCCCGGCGGTTTTTTTGTCCGCACCCAGCCCGATGGTTGGCTTCACACGGGGGTGCTGTTGAGACGCCCCTAACCGTTTGTCCGCGGGCCCCCTGCCATCGCGTTCAAGAGTTCGATTCCCCGCTCGATCACATCGTCGCCGGCAGCGTACGAGAGACGAAAATGCGTATCGTGGCGGCTGAAGATATTGCCTGGAATGATCAACAGATTTTGGGCGATTGCGGCCTCCACGAATTCGGTGCCCGTGCCCCAGGGTGCCTTGGGAAAGGCGTAGAACGCACCTCCTGGGCGCGTTAAGTCGTAGCGGTCGCGGAGCCCGTCGTACACCAGGTCGCGTTTGCGTCGGTAGTCTGCAATCGGGCCTCGGACATCGACGTCGAGCGCGGCCGCGGCGGCCCACTGGGCAGGCTGAGGCGCGCAGACGAACGAGTACTGCTGCAGTTTGACCATCGTGTCGATGATCTCGGCGGGCCCGTGTACAAATCCGACCCGCCAGCCCGTCATCGCGTAACTCTTGGAAAAACCATCGATGACGATGGTGCGTTCATTGAAGCTGGCGGGTGAAACAAAGGGCTCGTCGTAACAGAAATGCCGATAGATTTCGTCCGACAGGAGCGCCACGTCGTGTCGCTCGGCCAGTTCGGCCAAACCACGGATCTCTTCGGGGTTGGCGGTGACCCCGGTTGGATTGGCGGGACTGTTCAACAGAATCAACTTCGTGCGCGGTGAAATCGCCTCTTCCACGCGGTTCAAATCAATGCGAAAGTCGGGATAGGTATCGATCAGAACGGGCTGCCCACCGACCAGTTTGACGAGCGGTTGGTACATCACAAAGAAGGGGTCAAAGAGGATCACCTCTTCGCCCGGGTTGACGAGCGAAAAGAGGGCCAGTACGAGTCCACCGCTGGTACCCGAACAGACGAAAACATCGCGGTCGGCGTGGTCGTAGTCGGCAGCGATCCGCCCCTGGAGGGCTTCTTTGAGTACGGGCATTCCCTGGGTGAGGGCGTACCCGTTCTTGCCGCTTTGAACGGCTTCAATCAGCGCCTCGCGAATCGGCAGTGGAACGTCAAAGTCGGGCTGGCCGATCGACAAATTGACGGGGTTTTCAAGTTGGCTTGCGAGATCAAAGACTTTGCGAATTCCGCTGCTGTCGAAAGCTGCTGTGCGGTCGGCAATCCAGGACATGGTCGGCATGGCTCCCTGCAATCTACACGGTTGTGGGCCGGCGGTTCGGTAACGATCCGATAGGCGATGGTGTTTGGCTTCTCAGCCGCGTCCGCGTGTGACGCGCCGTTGGGCTGATCGCTCGGGTCGCTTCTCCAAACGCCCTGGCTGCGCGAGACCGGGGTCGCCGGCGCGAGCCACGACGGATGCTGGTGAGCGGGCGGCTCAGTGTACTCGGCGCCGGCCGGCGATCACTCTTCATCGCCGCGCAGCTTAGCCAGCACAGAGTAGTCCTCGAGGGTGCTGGTATCCTGAGCGATTTCCTCCTTGCCGGCCGCGATGTCGCGGAGTAGACGGCGCATGATCTTGCCGCTCCGCGTCTTCGGCAAGGCTGCCGAAAACCGGATCTCATCGGGCGTCGCGTGCGCCCCGATCTGCGCGCGCACGTGTTTGCGCAATACACCGGCGAGTTCCTCTCCCGGGTCCCCACTGGACAGGGTGACAAACACCGCGACTGCTTCGCCTTTCAAGTCGTCGGGTCGACCGACAGCGGCCGCTTCGGCCACCGTTGGATGGCTGACCAGAGCGCTCTCGATCTCGGTCGTGCTGAGGCGGTGGCCGGAGACGTTGAGCACGTCGTCCAGCCGCCCGAAAATCCAGTAGTAGCCGTCCTCGTCGCACATCGCGTTATCACCTGCTAGGTAGCAGTTGGGCACCGTGCTCCAATACTGTTTCTGGTAGCGTTCGGGGTCCCCCCAGATGCCGCGCAGCATGCCGGGCCAGGGTTGTGTGATGACCAGCATCCCCTGCTCGCCGGCGGCGACTTGGTTGTGCTCTTCATCCACGATCCGGGGCATGACCCCCGGTAGCGGTCGGGTGCAACTCCCGGGCTTGGTGGCGGTGGCTCCCGGCAGGGGGCTCATCATGATGCCTCCGGTCTCGGTCTGCCACCAGGTATCGACGATCGGACAGCCACCTTTGCCGATTTTGTCGTGGTACCACAACCAGGCTGCCGGGTTGATCGGTTCCCCCACGCTGCCTAGCATCCGCAGCGACGACAGATCTCGCTTCTCAACGTGCTCATCGCCCCATTTGATAAACGCCCGAATGGCGGTCGGGGCGGTGTAGAAGATGTTGACTTTGTGCTTGTCGACGATGTCCCAGAACCGGCCTTCGTCGGGCCAGTTCGGCGCCCCTTCGTACATCAGCGTCGTGGCGCCCGCGGTCAGCGGACCATAGACGATGTAACTGTGCCCGGTGATCCACCCGCAATCGGCGGTGCACCAATAGACATCTTCATCCCGGTGGTCAAAGACCCATTGAAAGGTCTGGGTGGCGAACAGGTTGTAACCGGCCGTGGTGTGCTGGATGCCCTTTGGTTTCCCAGTCGATCCGCTGGTGTACAGGATGAACAACGGATCCTCGCTGTCCTGCGGTCGCGCCGGGCAATCCTCGCTGGCTTGCTCAACCAGGTCGTGCCACCAGTGGTCGCGACCCTCGCGCATCGTCACCTCGTTGCCACACCGACGGAGCACGACGCAGTGCTTCACGGTGGGAGACTTTTCCAGTGCGTCGTCGACGCTCGCTTTGAGCGGAAGTTGTTGTCCCCGTCGCCAACCGGCGTCGGCGGTGATTACCACCTTTGCGCTGGCATCCTGATTGCGATCGGCGATGGCCTCGCTCGAGAAGCCCCCAAAAATAACCGAATGCACGGCGCCGATGCGGGCACAGGCCAGCATCGCGATCGCCAACTCGGGCACCATCGGCATATAGATCGAAACCACGTCTCCGCTGTCGACGCCCAGGCTCTTCAATCCGTTGGCGAATCGACAGACCTGATCGTGAAGTTGTTGGTAGGTCAGCGTCCGCGTGTCTCCCGGTTCGCCTTCCCAGATGATCGCTGCTTTGTTGCGCCGCCAAGTAGCCAGATGTTGGTCGACGCAGTTGTAGGAGACGTTGGTCTTGCCCCCCACAAACCACTCCGCGTAGGGCTCGTTCCAGCGGAGCACTTCCTGGAACGGTTCAAACCAGTGCAGTTGTTGGCGGGCCAAGCGTCCCCAGAACCCCTCGGGATCGCGCTCCGCCTCCGCGTAGAGTTGTTCGTATTCGGCCAGTGACTTGACACGCGCCTGTTGGGAAAACTCCTCGGGCGGTGGAAATAGTGAGGTTTCAGCACTCTCGGCCATCGGCAAGCCCCCCGAATCATCCGTCGAGTCAAACTCAAGTTTTTGCACAATCGCCCGGATTCTAGGGCTCGCCCGAGGGGGTGTCAACGAAGCCCAGGCGTTGATAAAACGGTTGGCGCGCGCGGAGCCGAGTCGTCCCGCTGAGTCGCCCCTTGGTGATCCGGGCACGGGGCTTAGGTTTTTCTCGCCGTGGCACCCCTGCTCCGTTTCGACGGGCGGGGCGGTCGGTCACCCCCTTCAGGGAGGCAGGACCCAATGACGTCCGACTCGCTTTCCACTGCGCGTTGGCGGGAGGCCTACGAGCATCTTCAGACCGAAGGTTACGTGGTGATCGAAGGTCTGCTCGCCGCTGCGCAGTTGGCCGAGCTACGCGCACAGGTTGCCGCGCAATTTGAGGTGGAGCGAGCGGCGCCCCCCGATCCGGGGCCCGCATGTTCCAGTCTCGCCGACGACGACTTGCGCACCTATTTTGCGCAGCACTATGCGGTCAGCAGTCAGGAACTCGAACGCATTCTGCGGTTTATCAGGCGGACGCGCCACGAGCAGCTCGATACACCGTGGCCGGTGCCACCCGAGTTGGTCAACAAGACCTTTCTCCACTTACCGACGCGATTCGATCACGATCGCTCGCAGCGTATCTGGAATCTGCTCGGAAAATCGACGGCAGCTTGCGCTGTGGCAGAGCATGCGCAGATTTTGCCGATGGTGCGCGGTGTGTTGGGCGAGGATAGCCTATTATCGGATTGTAGCGCGACCAGCGTGGGCGCTCAGACCGGCGGCGGTGCCTGGCATGTCGATGTCCCGTTGGGACAGTTGCCCGAGCCGCTCCCCGACATTCCTCTGACCGTGCAGAACGCCTGGATGCTGGATGACTTTACCCTCGACAACGGCGCGACCCAGGTGGTGCCCGGCAGTCACCGCAGCCGCCGCAAGCCACCCTGGTCGGACACCGATTTGGAGGGCCAGATCACGCTCACCGCGCCGGCCGGTTCGGTGGCCATCTGGCTCTCGAACACCTGGCACCGCAGCGGTCCCAATCGTACCGATCAGCCGCGCCGGGCGGTGCTCGGTTACTACTGCCGTTCCTGGATCAAGCCCTTTCACGATTTTCGTCGCGCCATTCCGCGCGATCGCGCGGCCCGTTTTTCCCCCACCCTGCGGTACTTGATCGGTTACGCCGCGGAGAGCCTGGTGCGGGGCGTTTGAATCGGCCGGCGTGGCGCCGGAGTCACCTCGGTCGGCCCCTGACATGCGCCCGACGGGGCCATCTTCAGAGCTCGGCGGCGTCAGTCCGGCCCGGGGAGACGGGTCCCCGGACCTGTGGCCCCCTTAGTGTCGATGGTCTGGGCCGACCGAATCACGGTTCGCAGCGCTGCGGGCAGAGCCGGTCGCTGACGGGCGATCGGTGCAAGTGCGGTCTACATGGTTGTAAACACAGTATTTGCAGGGTTGTTTAGCCGGTTTGGTCCGGATAATCCGAAAGAGTTTCCCGCGCAATCGGTCTTGCGCCACCGGACGTCTTGCCCTGTTCGTCCAAAATCGTGTAATTGTTTCGGTTTAACTCGCGCCACTGCCGATTGAGACGACGTGCTTTTTCGTTGCATTCACTTCACCTGCGATTAGAATTCAACACATATAGGCCGATCTTGCGCGAAAATTCTGCCTATAACCCCCTTTTTATCTATCCGACCCATTTATTTGTTTCCTACGTCACGGTCGGACCTACGCGCGGTCTATGTGTGCAGTAGCAACCAGTTTATTGAAAACAACTTTCGTCGTTTCTATTTGATGCTAGGGGTTGGTTCATGACCATCCGGCGCTCGTTCAAATCGGCATCCAGACCTCAACGTCGTCGGGCGGACAAACGGCGTCGTCGGACAGATCAGGCGCGAAGGCGCGCCGAGACACTTCGTTCGATGCGTCTGGAGAGTCTGGAAGATCGTCGCCTGCTGGCGCAACTGGCCAGTATCCAGACGAACGACGGCGAACTGCTCAACGATGGCGACACGCTGTATGTCAGTCCGCGCGATTTCAGTTTTCAGTTCAATCAGGGTGCGCAGATCGACCCCAGCACGCTGGGCGCCATCCAGATCACCGGGAGCGGATTCGATGACAAGTTTGACGCCGCTTCGATCAAGACCGACTTTAACACCGGTGGCCAGGTGTTCATGCAGTTCACCTCCGAGATACTGGGCCTGGCCGGTAACGGAG
>PADE01000231.1 GCA_002702965.1 Planctomycetaceae bacterium | reverse complement strand
GACCGTTTCAACGCTTGTTTGTAGGGAGGGCGCGCTACCGCAGCGCCGGCGAGCCACAACAGCGAGCCAAACATCAACGCTCTAAGCATCGGCAGAGTCCTGGGGACGGCGGAGTGTTCGCGGGCTTGGTAGCAAGCGTTCAGCCGCCGGATGGGCAATAACAGCACCCGGGGGCGGGACCGTTTCTGGATTGTACTCTGCGCGCCGATCGAGGTCTGCGCCGCGGTCAGCAGAGGGTCCTGGCGGCAGTCTTGTTGAGCAGATGACGCGGGGGCCAGTCGGCCCTGTCGGGGGTCGCTGCGGCGGGATCACTTCGCCTGCTGCAGCCAGCAGCGGATTTCGTTACTACCCCGTTCGGCAGAGCCGACGATATCCGGACGGCCGTCGCCATCGAAGTCACCGGTCAGAACCCCGGACGCCTTCGGCCAGCGGCGCTTGAGCGGCCGCACGATCCACGCGGCGGCCGCGACGTCACGGTTCTCAATGCACACCACCTTCCCGGTCTCGGCGCCCCAGGCACAGGCCACCAGATCTAGATCACCGTCGCCATCGAAGTCGGCTGACACGACTTCGGTGGCGTTGACCAATTTGCAGATGGCATGTTTTGTGAATCGGCCCGACCTGTTTTCGTACCACGCGATTTGATGTGAGTTGACGACGTCGCTGGGGCTGAACGATCCGAACGCCATCAGGACGTCGAGATCTCCGTCGCGGTCCAGATCCGCCGCTTCGCCGTGCACCGGGCGGCGTGTCTGACCGTCGATCACGTGGCGTTTCCACCCGTCGACCGCTGGTGCTCCGCTGTTTTCGTACCACAACAAGAGATCGTCCGCGGTCGCAGTGGCGAGCAGGTCGGTATCACCGTCGGCGTCGAGATCGGCGGCGCAGACCTCGCGCGTCTCGTTCAGGCTGTCCTCAATGATGCGGCCGCGCCAGGCATCTTGGCGGGGTGAGCCGTCGTTCTCGAACCACTCGAAGCGTTTCCCTTTGATCCAGCTTGACGCAGCCACATCGAGGTCGCCGTCACCGTCGAAATCGCCGAGGGTAACGTCGTAAGCGCCGGGCAATTGGTCACTGATGAGGTGACGCGACCAGGAGGCCGCGTCACGCGGCGCGCCCTGGTTCCGAAACCAGACCACCTCGCCGTGGAGATTTTTCACGACCACGATGTCGAGGTGGCCATCGCGGTCGATATCTCCCACCGCGTGCCGCTCGAACCAGCCTGGTTCGTCCCGCTGAATCGTGTGCCGTCGAAAACGCCCGTGGCCGTCGTTTTCGAACCAGCTCAAGGAGTTCTTGAGAGCGTCGGCGCTGGTAAAGTCCAGGTCCCCGTCGCGGTCGAGATCCGCGAGCGCCAGTCCGAACGCGTAGCCGTAGTCACGGGCGATCAGCCGCTCGGAAAAGACAAACGTGGACTCGACGGCGCGCCCGGCCGTCCGCTCCGCTGCGGCCGTTAACGATAGCCCGGAAATGCGGACGCCGGAAGTCAATGGGGAGCCGTGCGGAAGTCGTAGGCGCCCGCCGCGCGGGCCCCCGCTGCCGGGCGTTGGATTGCCACATCCGGCGGCGGCGGCGACCAGCAGTGTGCACAGCAACGTCTTCACGCGCAGCTCCCGGGAGCAGAGGCGAGTTCGTGTTAGGCCGCGGCGGCGGGGTGCGCCCCGCGGACATCGGCAACGGGCATCGCCCGGTGTCACAGGCGGTTAACTGAGAATCCGCCTAACGACGTTGCCGTGCACGTCCGTCAGGCGGTGGTGGCGGCCTTGGAATTTGAACGTGTGGCGGAGATGATCGATGCCCAGGCAGTGCAGAATCGTGGCGTTGAGATCGTGCACGTGCACTGGGTCGCGGGCGATGTTGTAGCTGAAATCATCGGTCTGGCCATACGTCAGGCCGGGCCGGATGCCGCCCCCTGTGAGGAACACCGTAAAACACCGGGGGTGATGATCGCGTCCGTAGTTGTCGTGCGTGAGTTCGCCCTGACAGTAAATGGTGCGGCCGAATTCGCCACCCCATACCACCAATGTCTCGTCGAGAAGACCCCGTTGTTTGAGATCCCGGATCAGCGCTGCCGTCGGCTGGTCGGTGGCCAGACACTGGCGGCGAAGGTCCTGCGGGAGGTTCTGATGCTGGTCCCANCCGCGGTGAAATAGCTGCACGAAGCGTACACCCCGTTCGATCATCCGGCGCGCCAGCAGGCAGTTGGCCGCATAGGAACCTCGCGTCCTGGTCTGCGGGCCATACGCGTCGAATACGTGTTGGGGTTCGTCCGCCAGGTCGGTCAGTGCCGGNACGGAGGTTTGCATGCGATACGCCAGCTCGTACTGGTCGATGCGGGTTCCGATCTCGGGGTCCGCGAAGTCCCGCAGTTTGATCCGGTTGAGCCCGTTGATATCCTCGAGAATCGACTGNCGGAGCGTCGATGAAAGGCCCGGCGGGTTGGAAAGATGCAATACGGGATCTCCCATTCCGCGGAACTGAACCCCCTGGTGNCGGGTCGGCAGGAAACCGCTGCCCCACAGCCGGCTGTAGAGCGGNTGGCCGGTGCGGACGGTCGCCGACACGAGGGCCACAAAATCGGGCAGATCGCGATTGNCGGTCCCCAANCCATAGCTCACCCAGGCGCCCAGNCTGGGGCGCCCCGCTTGCTGCGCGCCGGTTTGCATCAAGGTGATCGCCGGATCGTGGTTAATCGCCTCGGTATGCATCGAACGGATGAAGCACACCTCGTCTACGAGCGATGCGAGGTGGGGCATCAACTCGCTCACCCACGCTCCGCACTCGCCGTGTTGCGCAAACCCGAAGCCGGTCGCCGCCACAGGGAAGGCCTTCTGATTCGAAGTCATGGTGGTCAGTCGTTGGCCTCGACGGATGGAATCGGGCAGCTCCTGCCCCGCGTGGCGCCGCGTCTTGGGTTTGAAGTCGAATAGATCGATCTGTGAAGGCGCGCCTGATTGACAGAGATAGATGATACGTTTGGCGCGGGGCGGATGGTGCGGTAGGCCGGCGACGCCTTTGGGACGCGGGCCAGCGGCCCCTAGTTCGTGCGGCCACAACGACGCCAGCGCAGCGCCTGCGACAACCGAACCCGATCGCGAAACAAAGTGGCGTCGCGAGTCCGCATGAAGGCGCNACACAGAATTCAACGGCGAGTCCATCGACAGCTACTCCACAACCANGAATTCGTCGAGGTTTAACAACGTATTGCCGATGGCCATACAGNCGGCGAGATCGGCCTCGTTTTGAATCGTGTTCGATACGCTGTCGCCGACTCGNGCCAGCGCNGCAGCCGCAGCGGGACGGCGCTCGAANCGCCGGTACAGCCGGCGGTAACCTCGAACGAGTAGGTCTAGTTCCTCGGCGGTCGGGTCGCGAGAGAGCGCCAACCGAAACCCCGCGCGGATGCGGACATCGGCTTTCGCACCGGCGAGGAGCATGCGTTCACCGAGCAGGCGGGCGGCTTCCAGATAGGTGACATCGTTGAGCAGCGCCAGCGCCTGCAATGGTGTGTTGGTATGCGCTCGGCGAGCGGTACAGGTCTCGCGCGTTGGGGCGTCAAAGGCGGTCATTCCGGGTGGCGGGATCGTGCGCCGCCAAAAGGTATACAAACTGCGGCGATACAAACCGGTTCCGCGAGCGCGTTGGTAGCCATCCTTGTAGGCGCTGGTGGAGCCGCCCGCGATTTCATTCCACAGGCCNGGCGGCTGATAGGGCTTCACCGAGGGTCCCCCCAAGCGTTCCACCAACAGCCCGCTGACCTCCAAGGCGCGGTCGCGAATTTGCTCCGCCTTCAAGCGCCATCTCGGAAACCGCCACAGGTANCGCGTTTCAGGGTCGAGCACCAGCGCGCGGGGACGGGCGAGGGAAGCTTGACGATAGGTGGCGCTGGTGACGATCATTCGGTGTAGCCCTTTGANGTCCCAGCCGGTCTCCATAAACCGGGTCGCCAGCCAGTCGAGGAGTGCCGGGTGCGACGGCGGTTCGCCTTGAGACCCGAAGTCCTCGGGGGTCTTGACCAATCCGCTTCCGAAGTGCAGGGTCCACATCCGGTTGACCGCAACCCGAGCTGTCACCGGGTGGTCGGGATCGACGAGCCACTGCGCTAGCCCGAGCCGGTTGGACGGCGCACCGGTTGGCAGGGGCGACAGATCGGAAGGGACACCGACGGTGACTCGGTCGCCCGGTTGGTCGTATTGGCCGCGCTGCAGAATAAACGTTTCACGCGGTTTGCCCTCGGCCATGATCATCGTTGACGCGACCTGGTCGAGCAGCTTGTCCCGCCGTTGCTGGAGCGCTTTGCGGTGCGCCGGGTCGGTTGCCGCCGCGGCGATCAGACGGTCGAGTTCATCGAGGCGGCGCTGCTGGCCGTCGGTGGGTACCTTGATCAGTGGGGGCGAACCGTTGCCGCGGTAAACCCCCTTCTCCGGGGTATTGTTAAAAAAGGCAAACAAGCGATAGAAGTCACGCTGCGAGAAAGGGTCGTACTTGTGGTCGTGACAGCGGCAGCAGCCGAGCGTCAGCCCCATCCAGACCGTCGATGTGGTTTCTACGCAGTCGACGACATACTCGACGCGAAACTCCTCTTCGATACTGCCGCCTTCGCCGTTCGTTCGGTGATTGCGATGGAACCCGGTGGCCAGACGCTGCCAATCGCTCGCATTGGGTTGCAGATCGCCCGCTAACAGATCGAGCGTAAATTGGTCGAACGGCATGCCATCGTTGAGTGCCGTAATGAGCCAATCTCGCCACCTCCACATGACCCGAGGTTGGTCGTCCTGGTACCCGTCGGTGTCGGCATAACGGGCCAAATCGAGCCATGCCAGCGCCGCGTGTTCGCCGTAACGAGGTGAGGCGAGCAATCGATTGACCCAGCGGTCGTACGCGTCCGGACGGCGGTCCCGCACAAAGCGTGCCACCTCCGTGGGATCGGGTGGCAGGCCGGTTAGGGTCAAAGCGACCCGCCGGGCTAGACGTTCTCGATCGGCCTGGGGCGAGGGAAGCAAACCTTCCCGTCGAAGTTGCGCGAGGACGAACAGGTCGATCGCATTGCGGGGCCACCCCGGCGCGGCGTTTCCCCCGCTCGCGACTACGGGACGCGGAAGGGGCGGTCGCTGGGGTGGAACGTACGCCCAATGCTCGCTCCACGTTGCACCCTGTTCCACCCAGTCTTGGAACAGACCGATCTCGCGGTCGGTTAACGGTCGGTCGGCCTCCGCGGGGGGCATTCGCAGATCGGGATCGGCCGAGGTAATTCGGCGAATGAGCTCACTCGCTTGTGGTTGCCGAGGAACCACGATCGTACGCCCCTGACGGATGGCGAACACGCCGTTGCGGCGGTCTAAGCGGAGTTCGGCGCGACGGTTCGACTCGTCGCTGCCGTGGCAGCGAAAGCAGGCATCCGACAGGATCGGGCGGATATCCTTCGAAAAGCGGATCTCCTCACCGCGCACCGCCGCGCAGCTGGACGCCATGGTGAGCGTCCAGCACGTGTGGAAACACAACCGCCGCAGCCCAATGGGGAGGTCGCAGCGGCGGGCGGAAAGTCCTGATAACATCACGGCAAACATGGATCCCATTGTATCGCGTGAGCTGACGGGTGTCGGAGTCCTCCGCGGGTGGCCAGGCGTCGGGTATCGAGGTCGGCGGGGAGATCGACGGGGGATCACTGTCCGCCGGGTTGCAGCTGCGATAGGCGCATCCGCTGTTGCAGGACCACGTCTCCCTTCGCGTCGCAGACTTGAAGTCGGACGACCGGGTCGGCGGGCGCCCAATCGACACGAATCATACCAAAGTTGATGTCGAAGTAGGTCAGACCCACACGATAGCGATTGAGCTCGTTACCAAAACGCGTGCCGGCTTTGGTGCGACGGCCGCTGGGTCGGTTGAGACTACTGGAGGTCACCTCGAACAGTCGATAATCGACGCCCGAGGCGTCGGGTTCGATTCGCATTTGTTCTGCCAGGTGGCGGTCTCCACTGATGAACAACACACCTGCGGCGTCTGTTTTCGCAATCACCCGTAGAAGACGCTTGCGCTCATGCGGAAAATTGCCCCATTTCTCCCAGCCGTGTTCGTCGGGGAGCACCTGGATACTGGAGGCGATGATGCGTAGCTCCGCCGGTCGCTTGAGCTGATCCTCCAACCACGCCCATTGCTCGCCGCCCAGCATAGTCGTCTCCGGATCGGTGACGGGTCGATAGACACCGCTGAACCCCTCTCCAGGTTCCGCTTCACTGCTGCCCCGTTTAAGAGGGCTGCGAAAGTAGCGCGTGTCAAGCAGTACGATCTGCACGCGCCTCCCCGGCGGACCCAGAACGTGCGCTGAGTAAACGCCAAGGCGGCTCCTGCGGGGACCGTCTTTGGGGACACCAAAGAAATCGAGAAACAATCGCTGTGAGGCGGCTTTACGGGCGTACTCGCGGCCCGCATCGTTCCTTCCGTAGTCGTGGTCATCCCAGGTCGCGAGAATTGGACAGGCTTGACGAAGACGCTGGAAACCGGGCTGGCCTGCGAGCAATTGGTACTTCGCCCACAGTACGTCCATATCCTCGGTGTCACCGTAGATATTGTCTCCGATCATTAAGAACAGGTCGGGACGCGAATCGACGATGGCGTCGAAGATCGGAGCCGGCTGATCCTGTTTGCAGCAGGAACCGAACGCGATCCGAGAAAACAGTTGGTCCGCGCCTGGCGCGGTGCGGTGCAGCGGGAGGGTGACCACGAACAGCACTGCCAGCGAGCAACCCCGCCAATTCGAATGCCGCATTGCGAACTCCCCCCTGCGCGAGACGTTTGCGGTGGCCCAACCTCTTGGAGCACGTCGCGTCTTGACTCAGGCCAAACCCGGCCGTTCGGTGGAATGCGCGACGGCGGACCGATCCACCGCAACTCGGATAAGAACAATCGGCCCAGGTCGCGCGCTCGCTTAGACCCAATACGCCGGGAGATTCTAGCAGACAGACGACGGGCGCTCAGCTCGCGGGCGTTCGACCGGCGACCAGGCGGATCGACCTATGACCGCGTTTTGCCGCGCGATCGGTCTGGTGCGGCGTCGGTCTGCGGCGGGTCGGGGGNGCCCGGTTTACGGCCTGGGTCCTGTACCTGGGGTTTGACGATCAGGGCCCAGCGGTGGAGCATTCCGAATCGGTCGTTGCGCGTATTGCGGATGACCAATTGCCACACGCCCTTGATCGATTTGCCGTTAAACGAACTCAAACTGGGTTGTTTCGTGGTTGCGGCTTTCGGGATATGGGGCCCTCGGAACGGAGGTCTCGATTTGGTGATCGGGGTCCGTGCTTGGTCGTCGAACAGCGTTTCGTCGAAGTGGTCATCGGTGCCACCCACTTCGGAAAACAGCTCGATCCGTTGACCGCGGGGCCCCGTCAAATAGGCGTGTAACGCGGAATCGTAGCTATGGGTGATCGAAAGCAGGACATTCAAGTCTCCAACCAGGTAGTCCTCNCTGATCTCGATCTCGGAGACGATCGTNTTGCCTGGCGGAATCGGGTCGGCGTTNGTGTTGGCGAAACTTGCTGCGGCGACTGGTTTGGATTGGCTGACTTCGTTCGCGGTCAACAGACCATCTCGATTGGCATCGTAGGACGAGAACTCCTGAAACTTCGCATCTGTCCATTCGGTGGTGAACTCGGCCATGGCCACCTGGCCATCGCGGTTCTTATCCAGTTCCGTAAACCAGTTGGGAACCCCTTCCAGCGCCGCCAAGGCCTTTTTCTGAACCCCTTCCAAGTATGCGTACAGTTCGTCACGCGACAACTCGCCATTGAAGTCGGAATCGATTTTGCCGGCCGGGATACCCAGCCGCTCCGCCTCCCGGTATTCGAGCCGTCCATTCCGATTGGCATCGAAACGGCCCATGATCTCTCCGGCGAGCCGATTCCCACTTCTTCTCCGCCCCGGGTCTCTGCGTCCGGAGTCTCTGCGTCCGGAGTCTCTGCGTCCGGAGTCTCTGCGCCCGGAGTCGCCTCGCCTGCGCCGGTCCCGGTCGTCGCCGCCCTCTGATGCGACGCGTCGATTTCTGGGAAGCAGGCCGCCCGTNCGCCGCGCCTTGTTCCAGACCTCTTGCGACGAGGCGTCCAACATGCGTCGACGGGCATACCGCTGCGCCAATTCCATGATGTTCAAACGCCCGTCCTTGTTGAAGTCCATCTCAAAGGGGTCGCGATGGGTCCACCGGTTTCGGGAGGCCTCCCGGACGTCGATAAATCCGTCCCGATTGGCGTCGTAGCGCCTCATTGTTTGTTCCGCTTCGTCGAGATCACGGCGAACGTACCGATATTTCACCGTCGGCAATCCAAACTCCGCAACGAGCGGATCATTGGGTTTCGGGCCAAAGGGAATGATCGTCTGTTTGCCACCGGGCTGTATGTCCCGCCCAGAGGAGCCGTTGCGCAACGCAAAGTAAACGCGCGCTGCGTCGAGTAGCCGATTGATGTCATTGTTTTCGTTGATGGACATTCGCCGCTCACGCATAATCCGCTCGAGGTAAGGCCGCGCCAGGGGTGTGATTTCGTCGGGGGAGATACGACCATCCTGGTTCGAGTCCAATTGCAGTAGCGATTCACGGAGTCCGGCTTGCCCGCAGAGTGGGCCGTTCATTGACGGTCCCGCCCACAGTGCGCAGACGCAGATGATTGCCCAGATGCCGTTCAGTGGTGCGCGGTGCATCGAACCCCTTCCTCGCGTTACGAGCCCCGGGAGTTGCGCGGTGATCGCCGTGACGGGCTCGCGCCCGACGGTCTACCCGCCGGTTGCGGGAACGATCGGGCCCGGGAAGGTGACGGCGCCGTGCGGACCGAGACCCCTGGCCTGCCGCCACTGGTCCCTCGGCCGCCCGAGAACAGCTGCTGCAGCTTCGCCTGAATAGCAGCCGCTTTGCTGGAAGAGATGATCTCGACCGATTGCACGCTGCGGGCGTCGATCAGTTTGACCAATTGTGAGACCTCTTGGAACAATTGTTCGGGGGCGGTCACGATCAGGGAGTTGCTCGGTTCGTGAATCGCGATCGTCATCCGTGGTTCGCGGCTGGGAGCTCGTCCGCCGCCGCGGCCTCCTNCCGCCCGTCCGCGATCAGACCGTCCGCCATCAGACCGTCCGCCATCAGACCGACCACCGCTGCGACCGGAATTGGAATTGTCGTCGGAGTTTCGGTTGTCGCCCCCCCCCCTTCTCTCTTCTTGACGTGGCCGACGCTGTTGCCCGCCTCCCGAGGGATTGCCGCCGCGGCTACCCGTGCCGGCGGAGATCCGGCTGCCGTAGGCGCTGCGCAGCGCCGTNGCAACGTCGCTCGCCCGGGTGTGTACCAGTTCGATTACATGTGAGGTGCCGTAGACTTCGGTCGAAGTGAGACCGCTGTCTTTGTCGACAATCGCCAGGTAGCGCTCAATCCGCTCGATGTCGTCGTGGGTTCCCTGGGCGATCAGGCGATTGAGGCGTGAGTCGGCGACAATCGTAATCGTGCCGGCTGAGAGTGTGGCCGTTCCGTCACGAGATGTCACGATGCTCCCCAGATAGAATCCGGACGAGACGGCAGCGTTTACCAGGGAACCGAGCTGTGCGTCGCTGGCGGTTCGCCCTCCGTCCAGGAGTTCGGCCAACATCCGCAGCGCATCGGCTGGTTTGGTGTATTTCAGATAAAACACGATGGGGGGAGATGNCGTCGAATTCTGCTGACCGGAAAGCGTTCGCAAGTGCTCCTCAAACTTGTCGAGCGCCTCGGCATCGTCTGATTGCAGAAGCAGGCCCCGCGGCGTGACCTGGCATCGTATGGNGGCTGCCCGACTGCGGAGATTGTCCGTCAAATAGCGGGCGTTGGATTCCTCGGTCGGGGATGGGCCCACTTGCGCCGGAGCCGGCGACTCGCCGTTGATAATGCGTTCCTGCGCGGCCTCGGCGGGGGCCGATGAGGGAAACAGGATGATCGGATTGGGCTGACGCCAAAATTGAGCGGCCGTCTCCAGTTCGCGCTCTGCGCGTTGACCGTTGAGCGGCAGCAGGCGTGTGTTGCCGGTTCCCGTGACGCTCGGTACGCCTTCCAGTTCGGCGATGATCTTCTTGATCTGCGCGATCTGGTCTGCGGTGGCGCGGACGAACAGCCGACGGGTCGCCGGGTCGGCATCGATCTTGGGCGGTTGGGCGCGAGTCGCATTGAAGGCGGGCGAAAGTTCGTAGCGGCGGTTGTCCCCGCGGCGGTCGTCTCGGCGGCGGTCNTCTCNGCGCCGATCATCTCTTCCACGATCGTCGCGCCTTCGGTCTTGAACCACGACCGGGCTGACATTGAGTGTGTCCAGCGGGTCGGGGATGTCGAGCATCTGTTCCAGTAAACTGATCGCAAAATAGGGGTCGATGGTCTTGAGTTGGATCACTTCAAAGACCGTATCGGCGGCCTGCAGCTGTTCGACGGTCTCGGCGATCTCCGCGTGGATTTCGGGNGAGGCGAGCGCGACTAAGCTGCTGGTCGATGCATCGATCGATAAGCGCACCGGCTTGCCCGCCAACAACGTGATCAGGACGTTGTAGACCGTGTCCAGATTGCCCCCCGCGACGCGATGTGAGCGCAAAGACGTTTCACCGTCGGTCGTCGACAAACTCTTTTCGGGCAAGTCGAGCACTCCGATCAAGCCTTCGATTAGTTTGACTTTGTCGGCCAGGCCGGTAACGAAGATGTTCTTTCCTTGGAGATCTGCCGACATACTGACGTCGATCCCGATCATCTCCCCGGTCGCGAGGCCAAGATGAGGCCGCACCACCGTCAGGATGTCTTCTGCATCGACATGCTCCAGTTTGAAGTTTCGCATCGCCATCCCATTGTCCAGTGTCCCGGGCTCGACGGAATCGAGGATGGCCTGAACGTTTTTCAGATTGGCAACGGTGTCAGTGATCATGAGTTGATTGGTCCGCGAAAAGATCGCGGGGTTCGTCAGGAGTTTGAGGGGCGTCAATTCCTCAACGGCGTCAGCTGGTGTGATGTCTCCGAGTTGGAACAGACATTTGACGACATCGTGGTCGCCGTATTGGTCGAGCTGGGTGAGGGGGACCAGCTTCGCGATCGTGTCCAACTGTTTCATGCTGCGGGGGTCGGTCAGGTTGATAACCGACAGCAGTCGACCGCTGCGAATGAGGGTGAACCCCTCCGGCAGGAGAAATAGGTTGACACGGCCAATCGCAGCGTCGTGCGAAAACGGGCTCGGGTCGGAATAGGTAAAGCTACCGGTGGGTAGATCTGAGACGTGTAAGGCCAGGTTCGCCTGTCGCGCCAACCAGGTAATGACCTCCCGCCACGGTGCCCCGTCAAACGAGAAGCGAATCGTGGATGGACGTTTGCTAGCCGCGGCGGCTGCGGCGTTTGGTCCCGCTTCTGGGGGATCGCCGACCGGTGGCGCTGGCGGGGACGGCTGCTGCGCGCCGCACGGCACAGGAAATACGGATATCAACAGTGCGAAGGAGAGCCACGTCGGTTGTAGGCTTCGAACTCGAATGGGAGACAGCAAGAGGATAGGCTCCGCGAATGAGGCTGACACTCGTCGTTTACTGCGGGTTGCGCGGTGCGGTTGGGCGTGAAGCGCTGAGGCGAATGATCCCCGAGCGCTGCGGAGTGGGGAGGCTTGATCCAGGATGGGTATAGGGGTTCAGTCTAACCTAAAGTCGGTGATCGTGCCGCCCCAAGAACACGAGACTCGGCGGTACCCGCTGGCGGGGTGCTGCCACGAGCCGCCCATTAGGGTTCCGCGGCTCGTGTGACCGCCCCTCGCGGTGGTCTGGAATGGGCCAGCGGTGGTCGGCGGGTAACTGATTCCCGTTGATGACGGCTGGCGGTATCAGATCGGCGTGGAAACCGTAGCCCCTTCAGCGAGCAGCCAACGATCGGACGCTAGCGGTTGGGCCGGTTGTGGGGGCTGGCCTGGCTCGCTTCGACAGCGAGACGGGAATGGACACGCCCGGGCGGGCATGTCGACCGCGTCGGGACCCGGGGCCGGGATGGCGCTCGTCCGGGCGGTCCGGAACTCAACCCGTGAGTGACCAAAGGGCTTGGCGAAGGACCGCGGGTGGTAGGTGTTCGGTCATCTTGAACCAGGCCTCATCGCGACCGATTCGATTGTAATGGTCGAGGTCACCCGCAACGCTGTTCATCA
>PADE01000230.1 GCA_002702965.1 Planctomycetaceae bacterium | reverse complement strand
GTGCGCCCCACCCGCTGAGAAATATTCCCCAGGTGGCAGAGCAGCGTACTCTTGTGACCCTCGGCGATTTCGGTGTTGAGTGATCGCGGTTTGTCGTTGCGGATCGCCGCCAGGAAGTTATCCATGTGCTCGGTATCGCCGCGGCGATTGCTCTGCTTCTCTTCCACCAACTTGTCGCCCAGATCGAATACCCGGTATCCCCCGTTGGTGTCTAATTCGAGCGTCCCTCCGTCGCCGTAAAACGAGATGAACCCGTTGCCGTGTCGATTGCAACTGAGACCTTCCCAGGTGATCTGACGGTCGTCCGGAAACGTAAAGGCGACCGCATGGGTGTCGGGAGTTTCCTGATCGTCACCGCGGAAATGATAGCGGCCGCCGCTCGAGTTGACCTGGATTGGGAAATCGACATTCAGCCCCCACCGACAGAGGTCGAGCGTGTGGACGCCGTTGTTGCCTAGCTCCCCNTTGCCCCAGTGCCACCGCCAGTGCCAGTTGTAGTGCACCACGTTACTGCGATAGGGGGTGCGCGGCGCCGGGCCCTGCCACAGTTCGTAATCGAGCTGACTGGGCACGTCGGCCGGTTGGCCGTTGCCGATCGTCCCCCGGGCGCTGTTGTACCAGGCGCGGGACAGGTAGACGCGGCCGATGATCCCACCGTGGAGTTTTTCCATCGCTTCGATCGCAGACGGACCGCTGCGCCGCTGGGTCCCCACCTGCACCGCCCGACGGTGCTTGCGGGCGGCCTGCACCATCCACTCCCCCTCCTGGGGATTATGGCTACAGGGTTTTTCGACATAGACGTGTTTTCCCGCAGCGCACGCTAGGATCGTGGCCGGGGCGTGCCAGTGGTTGGGTGCGGCGCAGACCAGAGCGTCGACTGATTTGTCGTCCAGAATCTTGCGGAAGTCCGTAATCGCTTGTGGCTTCTTTTGTACAGCGCCATTGACGAGCTCTGCTGCCGTACCTGCGCGGTTGGAGTCGACGTCACACACATATTTGATTTCGACGCCCGGACGACGCGCAAAGTTGACCGCCAGTGAGCGCCCGCGGCTGAGCCCCATCACGCCCAGGACGACTTTGCTGTTGGCGTCGGTCTGGCCGGTGGCAGGGGTCGCGGATAGCGCCAGACCTGCGCAGGCTCCACTCACGGCGCCCTGTTGCAGGAAGTTGCGACGGTCGATCGAGGCGGGCATGGGAGGGCTCCTCTGAGTGTCGTGTGGGATCGTCGCCAGGGGCTCCGATCAACGTTGCACATCGGGACAGTGGCGCGGCGATCGAACGGCGCGGTCCAGCCGCCGAGGTTCGGTCCCCTGCCCTGCTGGTGGTCCCCGAATCGATGACCGACAATTTCCGGTGCCGAGCGCCATCCCGGAATCACCAACGCAACTAATTATCCACCAAGGAGAAACGCATGACCAGCCGAGCAGACACCGAATACCGCTATCATAAGTTGACCTGGCCCGAGATTAACGATGCCATCGACGCCAACCAGGTCTGTATCGTGCCCTGCGGCGCGGTGGAACAGCACGGCGAACACTTGCCGCTGGACGTCGATCTGGTCTGTCCCGATGGGATCGCCCAGGGGGTGGGGGAACGCCACCCGGACAAGGTGCTGGTGCTACCCACCCTCAGCTATGGATACACCGGACATGTGATGGATTTTCCGGGCACGATTAACACCAACTACAAAACCTTCATCGAACAGGTGCTCGATGTCACCCGCTCACTGGCCTACCACGGCTTCAAGAAGTTGATCCTGCTCAACGGGCACGGATCGAACATGCCCAATCTCGATCTGGCGGCCCGCCGCACCAACCTGGAGACCGACGCCGAGTGCCTGCTGGTGGCCTGGTGGCAGCTGCTTTCGGTCGATCCCGACTTCATGCCGAACTGGCGCCAGAGCAAGTTTCCGGGTGGCATCTCGCACGCCTGCGAGCTGGAGACGTCGCTCTACCTCTTCCTGGAGGAAGACGGGGTACGCCAAGACAAAGTCCACGACCATATTTCGACGCTCAATGACGGCAATCCGTATATCTGGACCGATTTGCTCGGCAAGGGGCCGGCGGCGCTGGTCTCCTGGACCAGTACCTATTCCCCGCAGGGTGTGATGGGCCAGCCCGAGCTCGCGACCCGCGAAAAGGGAGAGCAGGTCTACACCGAGGCGGTCAAACAACTCACTGGAATCGTGGATTTTTTCCAGGCGCGGCCGGCCGACGTCCGGCGGCGGCATCAGCGCCACGATCCCACCATGCCGATTCCGTGGGGGCAGCGCGACGCGGTTGCGGACCGGTGAGGTCCTCAGCGGCGAGCGGCCAAACAGCGCCGGTCTCACCGGCCGTTTAGGGGTCCGTTGCCNCCGGTGGCTCCGATCGATTGCCGCGCATCAGGTGGACTGCGCCGGCCAACCCCAGGAAGACGACGACCACGCCGACACCCTTCCACTGCAGCTTGCTCCAGATCGACCAGCCCGCACCGATCGTGGCTGCGGTGAAAGCAACCAGCATCACGGCATTGATCGCGATCCGCCGGCCACCTTGGGGCAAATGTTCCCCCAGCAGACTGCGGCTGTTCATCATCAGGATAAAGGTGCCGTAGGCGATCGGCAGCAGTACCATCCCGAACACACTCGTCGGGACGGCCAGCCAGAATTTGGCCTCGTCGTCGCCCCANAACCAAAGGAACCCGAGCGCACCGGTGACTCCCGGAAGCAGACTCCANATTCGGTGCGGGAGCCCTGCAGAAGGNAAGTTGAGCATTTCGCAGACGGTAAATCCATTGATCAGCATCAGGATGATGATGGTCGAGAAGGCCATCCCCACAACACCAACGCCGAACACGGCGTGCGCGACGGTGGGACCGGTCAGTTTTTCCAGCGAGTTGGCCAACAGGAATGAGTCTCGGGCGACCAACATGGCAGCAATCTGTTTGTCGCCGGAGCCGATTGGTGTGGCGGTGCCGGTCGTCTCCAGGTGGGTCACCAGGTCCTTGATGTTGTCGTCGTAGGCCCCCTGCAATTTGTCCGTAACGCCCGCCGTCGCCGGTCCTTCACCGACCAGTCCCAGGTCGTACTGGCCGTGGAACTGGCTGGCCGATGCGATGACCACGCAGCTCGTCGCCAGCACAAAGGGGATGAACAGTCCCACCGAAAGATCGAAGATGGCCAGACCNCGGAAATCGCGATTCCAGCCCCGCTTGAGCATCGAGTAGGGGAGCAGGAACGTCATGTTGATGCCCACGGCGGTTGCTGCTGCGGTCACCATTCGGTCGCGCTGGGTGGAGAGAATCTGTTCTCGCCAGTAGTCGCCGTGTGCGGATTGTCCGATCGCTTGTTCAAAGGCAGCCGCGGGATGTAACAGTAACGATGGATCGGGGATGAAACCGACCAGAATCTCACCCCACGGCAATCCAGATTCCTGCACGGACATCGCGATCACGACACCAAAGAAACTCAGTACGACGACTGCCACCATGAGTTTCAAAAGAATCTCGAACAGCTTCAGCCCGCCCCCTCCGCTTTCGTAAAACCAGATGACCACCGCCGAGACGCCAAATAGCAGACCGACCGCGATGTATTTTCCCCAATCGCCACCCAGGATCCCGGGCAGCAGATTCTGCTGCAGCGCGGCGGTACCCAGCGAAAACTGAGGCATCGCCCAGACCAGGTTGGCCATCAGTGTGGCGATCGCCCAACCCCAACCCAGCACCGGGTTGATGTGTCGGTTGATAGCGTGAAATGGTCGTTCGCCGGTCGACAAGGCCACAAAGCCTATCGCGTTGAGCATCACGATGCCCAAGATCATCATCAGGGGTTGCAGCCACATCATCTCGTAGCCACCGATGACGCCCAGATAAAGGCTCCCAGCCAGTGAACCACCCCCCAGCGTAATGGCGCCCTGCAGCCAGCCGGGCCCCGACAGACGCGCGTAGATGGAGAGGGTGGCGGCCGTCCCACGACTGCGCGCCTCAAGGATCGCGGCGCGATCGGTCTCGACCTTGGTTGCTGCAGAAGCCATAGCGGTTCTCGGGGAAGTCGTAACTACCGGGTTTCGGCCGCGGGTCTGCTATTAAAACAGACACCCGCTAGAAATGCGAGGACGTGTCGCGGCCATCCCCGCCAGCAGAAAACGGCGTTGTGTCGCCGCCTGGCGACGCTGTGGACGGGCGGTCCCGGCGCGGCGGCCCGTCGATTAGCTGGCCGGTGACGGGTCCTGTGGCTGCTCGTTTTCACCCGCTTCCGGCGGTGCCGGATCGTCTGCGACCGCGGGCGCGGTACCGATCGCGTGGAGCAACCGGAATTGCGAGCGGTTGTACCGGGAGATCGAGCGCGTATGGGCGGACAGCGATGTCGCCTGAGCGCGGATCGCCTGGATCAACTCGATCGGCAGGCCACGTCCCTGCCGCACGCGTTTGAGATTGCGATCATAGCTGTCTTGGGCGTCTGAGATTTGTTGACGGGTCGATTCGATCTGCCCCGCAAAGCTCTGGACGTCTGCGAAGGCGGTGACAATCTGGGTACGGATTTGATCTTCGGTCCAGTCGGCTTGGAACTGAGCCTGCCGCATCTGGCTGATGGCGCGCTGCCGGAGGGCCAAATTTCCGTAGCCTAGGTTCTTCCATTCCCAGACCGCCAGCAGGTCGATATCGCTGCGTCCGGACTGGTTGTCGAATTGACTCGACGGCCCGCCGCCAAAAGTCCCTATGCTGGTGTTGGCCACGATGTGTGGTAGCCAGGGTCGCCAGTACTCCTGGTGGACGCGCTCGCTTTGGGACGCAATCTGGGAGTCGTGGAATCGCATTTCCGGACGAGACGCCAGGCCCTCATCGATCAGATCATCCAGTGGCAGTTCGCGATCGATAATCTCCAACGCGACCAGTTCTTCGTCGGCGGGCACCAGCCGGATGCCGCGGTCGATCCGCAGTAATCGCGCCAGCTCCGCCGCCGCCAGGGCGACCTGCCGGTCGGCTTCCTGTACCGTGGTTTCCCACGCGCCCCGCTCGGTCGATGCGCGATCGACTTCGGATTGGGCTCCGGCACCCGTTTCCAGGAAATCGCGGCTCAGTTTGACCAGCTCGCGGGTCGCGCCGAGGCTGACTTGCGCATTGGCGCGCAGCCCGGTGGCGGCGACGAGATCGACGTAGGCCTGCGCGATTTGTAACAGCGCATCGTTGAACGTGGCCGATTGGGCGGCGTGCGCTGAGTCGAGTTGTCGTTCGGCGATCAGCGGCGCGAAGTACGCGTCGGCCAGCGAGAGGTTGACGGCCAGGCGGGCCGGCCCGCTCGAGCCGCCGGCCAACGGTGGCGGGCCACCCAGTCCGGCGCCGCCTCCGATGAACAGCGAGTTGCGACTGACTTCCAGCACTGAACCTTGCGTTTCCTGTAGTCTGCCGTCGTGTCGATTCCAGCCGATCCCGAACCGGAGGGAGGGCAACCGCAGAGCCTGCGCCGACACCACCTCGGAGTGGGCTTGCACCACCCGCTCACGGGCCAGTGCGATCTGTAGGTGATCGGCACCCCCCATAGCCAATGCGGCGGCCAGGTCGATGATCTGTTCGGCCGAGTCGTCTGCCGTGGCGGTTTCCTCTCCAGTGAGGGGAGCGGCCACCGGGATGGCGGCGCCCCGAAGATGCGACGGCCCTCGCTCGACGCCCCCGTCTGTTTCCGCCGGCGCAGCGTCCGAGCGGTGCGCGGAGAGACCACCCCCGCCGATCCGCTCGATTGCGGATGACTCAGCTTTCGGTGACCCAAATTCCATGGCCACTTGGAAACGTGATCCGGCGCAACCACCGAGCACGAGCGTATGGGCGATGCAAAGCGTGGCCAACCTGTTTTGATAGGGCATGTTCATCCGTGCGGTTGCAAGAGGCGGCTTCCCCGGTGTGCGATGGTGGGGAGCCCCGATTTTGACGAGTCCGTGCTACTTCTTGCGCTCCTGAAATTGTTGGAAGTCGGCGATGATCTGAGCTCCGTTCTCCAGGACTTCACCGATTCCCTCGATCGCGATCCGACCTGAACGGTTGGGTTGTCCGCTGGCCAGCACACGTACACGCGTCTCTTGTGCCGAGGTGTCGGGTCCGATCAGAATGGAACCCTCGCCATCTTCGAGCTGGTTGACGGCAGCGGCCGGGACGGTTTGCACGTCGCGGAGATCGTTCAAGGTGATCCTCGCCAGCCCGTACTCGCCCGGTTCGAACCAGCGTTGACCACCCTTGTTCTGGCGGACATTCTCGATGTCGACTTCGACGCGCACGGTGCGTGTTTTGCGGTGGAATGCGCGGGCGTAACGCGTGATGTTCTGGACCGCCAACTTCGGCGTTGGCCGGCCTTCCACGGCGGTCACCGCTACGGCGTCGCCGACGTCTAGTTGGGCCCCGTTCTCGATCCCGACGTAGAGAACCAGTTTGACCTGATCGACACGGTCGACCGTCAACAGCGATGCCCCCTCACGGCTCTCCGGACGAACCAGATCGCCGTGATCGACGTTGCGGTGCGTAATCAAACCGTCGAAGGGCGCCGCGATCGTCAGGTACTGGGCCCAGACCTGGACGCGGGCGAGTTCCGCTTCGACCACTTGGATCTCGGCCTCGGCGCTGCGGAGTTGGGCCTCGGCCGCCGCCACGTCCGCGTCGACACGCCCCAGCGCGGCCTCGGCCGATTCGAGTGAGAACTGCGCCTGGTCGAGTTGTTCCTCGGCCAGACCACCGCGTCGAACGAGGCCCTCCGTGGTCGCCAGTTTGGACTCATTGAGGCGCTTGAGGGCCAGTTGTTCTTCGCGGTGCGAGCCGACCTGGGCCAGTAGTGCATGTGAAGTTTCCCGGTCGACGCGTGCCTTGGAGACCTTGTTTTGCCAACGGACGATATCGGCCAGTCGCTCCCCCGCGGAGAGCGATACCAGGACCTGACCAGCCGTGACTTCGTCGCCGATGTCCACCTTGATTTCTTTTACGTAGCCCTCGACGCGGGCGACCAGGTCGGTCGATTCATAGGGAATGATTTCGAAGGGAAGGTCCTTGGTTTCCGTTACGCTTCCCAACTCGATGACCGCCGTTTCCAGAGGCGGCGGAGCTTCCGGCGCTACAGCGGGTTGTCGGTTGGCCGATCTGCTGCGATCGGTCAGCTGATCACAACCGGAGCCGATCGCGAACAGGGTTACCAGCAAACCGAGCGATCGACGCTTCGACCGGCGAGCTCCGCGCCACCGACGCGCCAGTTGGTCGACGACAGAGACACGATCGCGATGGTCGTTTCGAGAACAGAGCGACATGATCGGTTCCTGCAATCCTAGGTCGAAGAGAGGGCGGCTTCCGGATCGAGCGCTTTGGCGGGACGCCTCTTGAGCATTACGTACAGGCAGGGGACGACGAGCAGCGACAGCACCGTGGCCCCGAGGACACCGCCGATGATGGCCCGCGCCAACGGGACATTGGCTTCACCGCCGGCGGATCCGATGGCCATCGGCAACAATGCCAACCAGGTCGTCATCGAAGTCATCAAGATCGGCCGCAGCCGCACCTCCGCGGCTTCCAGGATCGCTTCGCGAGGTGATCTCCCCTCGGTCACCAACCGATTTGCGAAGTCGATCAAGACGATCGAGTACTCGACCACGATCCCAACCATCATGATGATTCCCATGAAGGCCATAATCGACAAATGCGTTCCAGTGGCGGTCANCACGACCACCACACCGATGAAACCCAGCGGCACCGTCAGCAGCACGATGAGGGGATCGAGAAAGCTGCGGAACTGGGCGACCATCACCAGATAGACCAGTACCGCGGCGATCACCAGACCGCCGATGAACTGGGAAAAGGACTCCCGCATCGTCCGCACTTCGCCCATCATCCGAAACGTGATGCCTTTGAATCGGGACGCGTCACCGCTGGCCGGGGGTTGCATGTCGGCGGCAAGATAAATCGCCCCGCGTTCATCCTGGCTCGATTGGGCGCCGAGCTGCTCCAGGCGGCGTTCGATTTCGGCTACGNCGCCACCGACGTCGTAGCCAGGCTGCACGTTTACATAGATGTCGGTGACCCGTGAGATGTTGCGGTGGTGGATCACCGAGGGACCCGTCTTGCGGCGGATCTTGGCGATCGTGCCGAGTCGTATGGGTCGGCCTTCTTGCCAGCCGACGGGAATCGTACGCAGTGTTTCCAGACTATCGAGGCGTTCTTCCCGATACTGCACTCCCAGGAAATAGTGATTGCCCTTGACCTCGTCGATCCAGAACGCAGGCTGAAAGTTGATCGAGCTGTTGGTGGCAGCCACTAGGTTCTTCATGACTTCGTTGGGGTTCAGGCCGAGCCGCGAGGCCAGTTCCCGGTTCATTTCGACATCGAGAATCGGGTAGTCGATCCGCTGGGCGATGCGGGCATCTGCGGTGCCCGCGACGTTTTCGGCGACGCCCTTGATGATCCCGGCCAGGTCTTGAGCTGGCTCGAGTTGCGAGCTTTGAATCTGGAAGTGGATCGGCGAGGGTTCACCCATGTTGAGGGCCGCGGTCAGCATGCCACCCGTGTCGAAGGCAAATTCCACTTCGGGAAAGCGGGTTGTCAACGTTTTTCGCAGCNGNTGGACGTATTGAAAGATCGGTTGTTTCCCTTTGGTTTGCACCAGCACGAAGGCGTCCATCGCTCCGTTGTTAGGGGTATAGGCGGCCGGCCAGTCGAGCAGGACGCCGATGTTGGAGATCAGCAGTTGCAGATCGGACTCGGGGATTTTCTCGCGGCCTGCGGCGAAGTCCGGGTCGGCCTCGCCGATGATCTTCACGATCTCCGCTTCGATCTGCTNGATGCTCTTTTCGGTCTCTTCGATGCGGGTCCCGGTCGGCATCCGAACCAGGATCGATACCTGACCGGCGTCGACTCCCGGAAACAGCTCGCGGCCCATCTGATTGACCATCACCGAGAGCGCCACCGCGAAGCCTGCGGCGGCGAGCGCCACGACCAGCCAGCGAAGGCGGACGACGATCGTTAGAACGCTCCCGTAGCTCCGTGTGAACCAGCCCCGACGGGCCACCGACTCCCCGGCGTGTGAGACCCGCAAGAAGGCTGCGCAGTACGCGGGAACCAGGGTAATCGCGATCAGGTAGGAAGCGAAGATAGCGATGCTGGCCGCCACCGCCAAAGGGGTGAACAGAAATTTGGCCAGCCCGGACAGGAAGACCACCGGGAAGAAGACGATGGCGAACGTAATCGTCGCCACCAGCATCGGCATGGCGACTTCTTGGGTACCTTCGAGAGCGGCTTGGCTCGGCGACTTGCCCATTTGGCTGTGGCGGACGACGTTTTCCAGCACGACGATCGACTGATCGACGAGGATCCCGATCGCCAACGCCAGGCCGCCCAGGGTCATGGCGTTGATCGTGTCCCCGGAGAAGAACATGCCGAACATGGCGGCCAGAATGGCGAGCGGGATGGCGATTACCACGATCATCGTGTTGCGCAGGCTGCGCAGGAAGACCAGCACCACCAGGCCCGCCAACCCGGCGCCCAACAGGGCGGCGATCTGCAGGGACTGCAGGCCCGTTTCAACTCCGATCGACTGGTCCATCGCGACACTCAGCACGAGTGTTGGCATCTTGGGGTCTTCGGATCTTTCGACTTTCAATTTGTCTTCGATCGTGCTCAGCTGCCGTTTGATCTGCCGCACGATTTCGATCGTGTTGGACCCCGGCTGGCGGTAGATCGGGATGTAGGCCATCCGCGCCTTGTTGATGCGCACGATATTCGTTTGGATCTGGGACGCGCTGCGGACTTCACCGACCTGGTTCATCAGCACGGTCTCGCCGTCGACAACCTTGATCGGGATATCGTTGAGTTGCTCGACCTTATCCACATTGGCGTTGGTGAAGATCTGCAGTTCCTGTTTCCCGACTTTGATACTACCGGCGGGAATCAGGACGTTTTGTTCCATCAGTGCCCGTTGCACGTCCATCAGGCTCATGCCGTGAGATTCCAGCTTTTCACGATCGACATACGCCAGGATGCGGCGCAGCTTGCCACCGTAGACCGCGGGTGCGATCACTCCCTGGATCGACTGCAGTTTGTTGCGGAGCTCGTAGTAGGCGATGTCATACAGCTCGGATTCATTCATCGCCGGGTTGGCGACCACCACCAGGCAGAGCGGCACGCTGGCCGTGGGGTCAAACGGCATGACCATCGGCGGGATCGTCCCCGGTGGCAGGTAGAACATGTCACTCATGGCGTAACTGGTGACCTGCGACATCGCGGTGTCCATCGAGACACCTTCGCGAAAGAAGTCCTTGACGATGCATACGCCCTGCATCGCTTTGGCTTCCTGGTGCTCGATCCCAACCGACTGACCGGTCCAGCGCTGCAGCCGGCTCATGATGTCCTTTTCCATCACTTCCGGGGGCATTCCGGGATAGAACGTGACGATCTGTACGGCCGACGTCTCGAACATCGGTAGCAGATCGGCCGGAATGCGGGTGTAGGAGAAGCCCCCCAGCACCAGCGTCGCCAGTGCGGTCACGATTACCAGGTACGGATTGGCTAAAGCGCCTCGAATCATGGGTGGCTTCGTCCGGGAGCCGAGCAGCAGGTGCTAGCATGGTGCG
>PADE01000229.1 GCA_002702965.1 Planctomycetaceae bacterium | reverse complement strand
CCACCCGCCAAAACCGCCCCCGGGCGCCCTGCCCAACGAACCGTTCCCCCGCCAGAACAGGAATTTTCTTGTTCTGGTTGCGCACCAAGTACTGATGCGAACGGGTTGGATCTTCAAGACCGAGAGTATCATCATGCCAGCCGTCATCGACTGGCTGGGTGGAACGGGTCTGCTACGCGGGTTTCTACCGATGCTCAATCGGTTTGGACAGAGCATCCCACCGTTGCTCCTCTCTCGCCGCATCAAACTCCTGGGCCAAAAGAAATGGGCTCTAACGATTTGTGGATTGGTAATGGGGCTGTGCTTCCTCGGTCTCTCAGCGATCTGGCTTCTTGCTGGAGGTCATACTGCAACATGGATGTCGACCGCCTTTCTGATCGGGTACGCGATCTTCTTTATGAGCACTGGCGTCCATCAACTGACATTCAGCACTCTGCAAGGAAAACTAATTCCCGTTCGACGGCGGGGACGCTTGATGCTGGTCGCTAATGTGCTGGGCGCCCTGGTGGCCATTACCTGCGCCGGGATTCTTCTGAGGCAGTGGCTGCGCCCTGAAAACACCAATTTTATGTGGATCTTTGCGTTTTCCGGTATCTGCTTCGTGATGTCATCACTCACAGCGATTCTCTTGGTAGAACCAAGGGATGCCTTCCGGCAAGAAACACAGGGCATCGCTGGGATCTTCAAGTCCACCGTTGGCATTCTGACGACCGACGCCGCTTTTCGTCGGTGCTCGATGGTAGCAGCTCTGTTCGGTTGCTCGATCATGCTGATGCCGCATTATCAGCTGCTGGGACGCCAAACATCCCCCGGTTACGAAAACCACGCAAATGATCTCAGTGTCTTAACGCTTTGGGTCATCGTCCAAAATGCGGGAACCGCCTTGTTCAGCTTATTGGCCGGACCACTTGCAGACCGCTTCGGCAATCGTCTGGTCTTGAGAGTTCTCCTCCTGTTCCCAGTCCTCGCACCGATCGTCTCATTGACACTGGCTTACTCTGACCCCATGGTGCAACGCTTTTATCCGGTGGTGTTTCTGATGGTCGGTCCGACGCCAATCGTCGTTCGCACACTCAACAACTTCACTCTCGAGCTCAGCGCCCCCGCAGATCATCCCCGCTATCTGGGGACGTTGAACCTCTGCGTGTCGGCTCCGGTGGCCCTCTCACCGTTCGTTGGATGGCTCATCGATGTGTTTGGATTTGGCGTCGTCTTCTCCGGAAGTTCGTTGATTACTCTTGGGTGTTGGCTACTGACGTTCCACCTCTCTGAGCCTCGTTCCCCGCCCAGCGAGACAGGACACAAACAAGAAACTGGTATCGATTCGGGGTAATTCNCGCAACTTGGAGCGCGGCTGTCTGATAAACTGTCTTGCACNGGTGACACGCGTACAACGCGATTCCGTGGATAACTGGTAANCGCAGTGCTCGCGCCCTCGCCAGCCGCTGTTCTCGAACCCTTCGATCGGAGGTGTCAATCGTGGGAATTCTAGGACTGATCTTGGCCGAAACACGTTTTCGACTATTGAATTTTAGCCTGTCACTGCTGGCGATCACTGTCGCCGCGAGTTTGTTCATCGCTGGGCCAACGCTGATTTCCGGGTACGCGCGTGACACTCGCGAAAAGCTCTCGCAGCTGGGGGAAGATGTTACGGAGTTGGAAAGCCAGACGCGACAAATGAAGTCTGAGATCGCGAAAGAACTCGCACAGCTCGACAAGCAAACCAGACGTATTATGCGTGACCTCGGCATCAACCTGCGCATTGTGCATCGCGAAACCAAGATGGACAGCTTGTACACCGATTTTGTCGCCGAGGACTTTCCGGAAAACTACGTGAGTCGTCTTGCCGCCGCTCCGCAAATTGAGACGATCGTGCACTTGGTCGCCACGTTGCAGCACAAAATCACGTGGAACCAGCGCACCGCACTGTTGACTGGGATTCTGCCGGTTCTCACCGGTTCACAAAAAAACGCAGAAAAAAAACACATGGTCAACGGAGTCGAAACAGGTTCTGTACTCCTGGGCCACGAGTTGGGTATTGACCGAAAGGTTGGCGAGACCGTTGAAATCAAAGGACACACTTTTCGGATTGCCCGCATCATGGAAGCTTCTGGAGGCCTCGAGGACGTGCAACTTGTCGTCGACTTGCGTGATGCCCAGAAGGTGTTAAGCAAGCCCGGCAAGATCAACCAGATCATGGCTCTCAATTGCAAATGCAAGGGAGACCGAATTTCGATTATCCGGAAAGAACTCGAAGGCGTGTTGCCGGACACCAAGATCACGGAATTGAGGAGCCGAGCCACTGCGCGTGAAAAACAACGTGACTTGGTAGAACAAGCTCGCAACCAGCAACTCGGCCGAGTGAACGCGAATTACAGTCGAGCCAAGCAACTCTACGATAAACAGGCCGCGCGTCGCGAGAGCCAGGAAGGGACCCTCAAGAGTCTGGTGGTTGGTGTGATTCCGCTCGTTATTCTCGCCACTACGGTCTTCGTTGGCATGATGAGTTGGTTGAATGTACGCGAACGACGAACGGAAATCGGTGTTTTGCGCGCACTCGGCAAGAGCGGCGGAAGTGTAGTCACACTCTTTCTGGGCAGGTCCGTACTAGTGGGTATTCTCGGAGGAATCGCGGGATGCGCCCTCGGTGCGGGATTGGCATTGATGATTGGCAACCAGATGTCGATCACTGGGAACTTGTTTCAGCCCGGATTCTCGCTCGTCGTAATCACCGTGCTCGGCGCTCCACTCGTTACCTCGATCGCGGCCTATCTGCCGATGCTCTCTGCCCTACACCAAGATCCCGCTATCGTCCTGATGGACCAATGAAGCTTCGGCTACCGCGCCCACAAACCAAACCCCCTAGATGGCGAGATCGTAGTTGCCCCTAGCGTTAATGTGAGGCGACTAGCGTACAACGCCGAAGACGGTCGGTCTCTTACGACTTCGCAGATTCAAACTGCCTACCGTGTTAGTCCTGTCGCACGGCCAAGAGAGCGGGCAAAAGCTCTGTAATCCACAAGTACGAGTTCGTCACTAAAGTCGGCGNGCGTAGAAAGCTGAAACCGACCGCACGGCGTGGAAAATACACCAAGTTGCCGTCGATGGTGCCAATCTCCGTTACACCTCATGGGCGAGTGGGAACGCAGCGAACTCGATTGTCGGATCCACTCTTTCACTTGGCCGGCTTCGGTTCCTGCCGACTCGATCGAGATGCATCGTCGCGTTATCCATTCGCCACCAGCCAGAACCCGACGGTACGCGCGTCGACCGAAGGGTGCACCAACCCGGTTTTGAAAGCAAACCAATCTGGAAGTGCGGGCTCGCATTCAAAACCAACACGGGCCTCAGAAATGCTCAGCCGTACTTCCCACGTCAGTCCGATCCGCTGATGGCCAGAAGCTCAACCAGCGGCTCGTCAGCGAGGTTCTCACGCCACGTGCAGAGGCCGATCCGCCCGGCATCGATTCCGCGAGGGCGACAATTTCCTGCGTGAGAGCGGCGCGAGGCGACCGTTCGATTAAGGGCACACCGTTGTTGCGCATCTCAATCATGACACGATAGTCGTTCGGGAGCTTCCAGAAAAATTGCTTCCCAATGGTCTCTTCCGCTTTCTTGAACCCGATTTGCCCGTCACTGCGTCCCACGCGATTAGCAACAATCTTTAACTTGTCTGACAACCCGTCCATCTGATCAAGACAACGCGTCAACTTCACGACATTGCGCAATCCAGGCAAGTCTAATTGGGTCACTAAAAACACCTCATCGGCGGATTCCAATGCCGCCAAATCCAATGCGGTGTATCCTTTAGAGATGTCAATAATCACATGCGTAAACGAGGCTTTTAGCAGACTTAGAACCCGTCTCAAACCATCCTCGTTGAGTATGTTGGCATCTTCAATCGTCAGGGGCCGAGGCAAGAGATAAACTCCGGACCCGTGACGTGTCAGCGATTGCTTCAGTAACGGCAAATCCAAACGCGCGGCGTTGAGCGCCACATCCGCCAGGGTGTAGTCGGGCATCGAATCAAGGAAAATGTCCATGTCGCCAAGAACCAGGTCCAGGTCAACCAGAACGACGTGGTTGCGCTCGTCCCTGGCCAACACACAACCAAGATTCACCGCCAGACTCGTTGCGCCAACACCACCCGAGGCGCCGGCGACTGCCACGGCCACACACCGCTGCGACTTCTCACCACTTGCTCCGTTGGTCGCATGACCGATCCGATTCAGGGCGTTTTTCAGCTCTGTCACATCGATCGGACAGGTCAGAAACTCCTTCGCAGAAACGCGAAGTGCGCGGAGAATCAACGCACTATCAGCGGTTCCACTCGTTACCAGAATGCTCGTAGTCGGTACGAGATCCCCCATCTCTTCGACGAGTCGCAACGCGCGATCTGGATCAGCATCCAACGCGACAATGATGACGTCTGGCCGAGTCTGTGTCACGATCTCGGCGAACAACTCGTAACGCGTACACTCCGATTCCAGCCAGACAAAATCGAGATCGGAGAGAGTCTCCTTGAGGGCCTCTCGACTGTTGTCCTGGGGATCGACAATCGCCAGACGAAAAACTCCACTCATACGTTCCCCTTGACCGTGAGCCCGTCTCTCCATCCTGCACGGAGGAGTTGGGGGTGATCATGCAACCGTTCGTTACCGCAACGACTCGTAACCAAGGGGACCAACCATACGGACGCGCTGGCGCGGAGTTGGCTGACTACGTTTCGCAGTACGGCCATTTCCCTGTTCCACGACAACAGGCGGGAGCCGCCGCATACCGCGAGAACCGATAGCTTGGTTCGCTGCCACGTAACCGGTCGTTTTTAAGCTGTCAAATTCGTCGGATTGACGGAACACCGAGGGAGTCCCCTCTCCGCTTTCACTTTCTTCCGCATCTGGAATTTCAACCATCTGTGAAATCGGCACTTCCAAAAGGCCCCGCATGTACAAATCGCTGTCCCGNGGACTCCGCGTGGAAGTTCCCGGACCTTGTGTAGGTGCATCATCGGCGTCCATCCCACCGACGAAGTCAGGTGTAATCATAATCAGGAGTTCGATTTCATTGTTTTGTTCGACCACTCGGCGAAACGCGGCACCCACCCATGGAAGATCGGCCAACCAGGGAATCCCTCGCTTTTCAGCCTCAACACGGTGTTGAATCAGTCCCGCCAGTGCATACGTTTGCCCGACCTTCATTTCGACCGCTGTGTCGACCCACCGAGTGCGAATCCCAGGAACCGAAATTCCATTGATCGTCGCGCTCCGGGCACCGTCAATCTCGCTCACCGAGGGCCGTACTTCCAACCGCAAATCACCATTTCCCAGAACGATCGGCACAAAATCCAGACGCGTCCCAAATTCGCGGTATTCAATCGACATCGTTCCCAGGCTCTGAGGAACAATGATCGGAAACTCGCCACCGGAGTGGAACGATGCCGGACGTCCACTTGTCGTGGTCAACACGGGTTCCGCCAACACCTTGACCAGGTTGTTCTGTTGCAGCATTTCGATAAAACCAAAAAAGGCATCGTTTCCATCGACGATCCCAAAACTGACGGTGTCGCTCCCGGTTCCCGCAGCGCTCGGAGTCCCTCCAGAGACCGCAGTTGCCACGGAACTAATCGTGCCGCTGACAGTCTGCACGATAAAGTTGTTTCCGCTGAGTTGCCCCCAATCGAATCCGAGTTTTCGGAGTTTTGTACGTGAAACTTCCATGACTTTGACTTTCAAAGCGATCTGTTGCACCCCGCCAATACGGAGGTTGTTGATCACTTTGGGATAATACGCTTCGGCGATCTGCACGATCGAACTCACGATATCGGCACTCGGGACGTAACCCGACAAGATCACACTTTGCGCTACCGGTTGGACGCGCAGTTCCACATCGGGAAACTGCATTTCCAGAAGCTGTTGGAGCTCTCGCGCGTCACCCGTCACAACCACATCCACCGTATAGACCGACCCATCATCTGCCCACAGATTGAGCGAGGTCATCCCGGTANGGCGGGCAAAGATCTGAATCTGATTGGGTGATAGTGGAGTTGCATCCACGAGATCCTGATTCTGTACCACCAACCGCGGGATCTTCTGCGGCATTGTCAAGGTACGACTCGTATGGACAATCATCTCCATCCGTTGAGATGGCCCACTGACTCGGAAGACCGGGGCGGCCGCTTCCGCCCGCACAAAGGCCGGCGTGACTCCCGTGATGAGCCAGGCTACCGTCGTACAGATCAGCGGTGCTACTGCTTGTCTGAACATCCTTGTCTTTCCTGCGACCACTCGCGATGGTCCGAAATGCGTGGGACTCTCCATAATCCCCGACAAAACTACGATCGACTATTCTCCCTCCAACACGGGTGCCGCCAAGAGCCGCTCATTTCCATGATCGCCGCTGGAGTCGGTCGGCTCGCGCTCAATAACTGGGGCAACTTTCTGACGCGGCGGCTGAACCGAATTCCCACCGATTTCGTCTCCGTTGAGCGTCTGTGGCGCAGTGGTACCCTTCTTCCATCCGTACATCACGTTGCCACGATTGGTGATGACAACCATACGGTGCACAAACGGGTCCTCTACCTCAGCGACAGGCTGACCTACCGGCTTCTGATCCGACACCACTGTCGGTTCTGACTTTGTTTCCGCCCTCTCCAAGTCGTCGAGAAATCCGAGAAATGGGTTGCGCGCAGGTGAGGCGGATTTGGCCGCGGGCGATGGATCTTGTGTGCGCTGAGGTAACCAGCTCACCAAACTCGTTACGTCACTACCGGAATCCAGGCTCCCCTCATCGGTTTCGTCACCGGGGCGGCGCAACGACATTCGCAACTTCCCCAGTTCTGTAGCCAGAGTAAGCTTCTCCACCTGATCTCGTTTCACCAATAGAGAGAGTGTCTTAACCGACACACTTCGACCCGAATCATCGAGCGACCGTTCTGTCTGATCATTGACCGCGAATACACGAACGTCACGGAGAATGGTCTTGGTCATCGTAACCGGTACATCTTGACCCTTGCGTAAGAAGGCGATGATGTCGACGCGATCACCAGGCTTTGCCAAGCCTCCACCCGCTTCGTCCACCTGGACGCGCACCGTCGTCACGCGGTAGCCGTTTGGGATGGTATTCGCAGGTCCCGTGGTCTGGTCGGACAGTTTACGGACCAGAATCGGTTCGCCAACGTACATCCGATGCAACGAGTACTTCCCCTCCAGCGCCTCCAGTCGAGAAACCACGCCAGCGGGGACCTTTCCCTTAGGCCATTTTTCGAGTTTGACGTTCTTGGCATCCAAGCGAACGTTGATATCGAGGTCCATCCTCGCCACATAAACGTCAACGGTTTCGATCACGGTTGTCGCCGTCGTGTCCTGATCCATGACTTGGCTGATACTGATCGATGCAACCAGTCCACAACCCAGCGCGATGAAGATAAGAATCAGCGACTTCGCACGCATACGTTGAAACCCTCAAGAACGGCGAGCCTGTTAAATCGGTGATTAGAAACATCCACTTCGGGGTGAATCGAAATCACAGAGAGCGCTACGATCACCCTTGCATGCGCGTACTGCAACCACATCGAGTCACCGGAAAAATCGGCTTCTGCACCGACCGCGTGGTACCGAGAAGATCCTGCAAAAACGCTCGTTACTGCGTACCTTCTCGACACATCACGGTGGTCGCGACTAGGGACTTTCCCCCAAGGTACATTGGCGCCGGTAACCAGCTAACTTGATCAAACTCGACAGCAACGCTAACCTCGACCGGTTCGCCATAACCCGCATCACCAGGGTTATTCGGTGTAATCGTCACATCCGCCGGGTCGATCGTCACGGCCGCTCGCGTTCCATGATGGACCACGGTTGCAATCACGCTTGCCGTAGTCGCACCGTCCAACGCGGCAACTCGCGCGCCTTCGCGAGACGCGTTTGTGAGCACCTGCTGTACCATCACCATGCGGCCGAATTCGATCATCCCGAAAATGAACAACACGAACACAGGGGCGACGAGTGCAAATTCGACCGCGGATACGCCGCGTCTTTTGTTTCGGTTGCCCTGTTTCGTATGTGCCATTGAGGGTCGCATCCGTATTTCGAGGACCCAGCTACCGACAAAGCAAACGTAATCTTCAATCGTTACGCAATTGACATATCTTGCCATCCGGTCAGATGAGCAATCCCGTCCAGGCAAAATAGAGAATCGATCCAATGGCGATCGGAATTCCATAGGGCAATAACATCATCGAGCTCTTGCGTTCAGCTGCCAAAGCGGACAATCGCTCGGGATCGCGAACCTGGTTCATTTCCGCGAGAATGCCCGCAAACTGAGCGGCGTGCTTCTTCCAAGAACGCCGGGCTAGAACCATGGCGATCGCCAAAATCCCGCCGACCACGGCCGACACCGCAAAAGCGTAAAAGGTATGCGTTGCATGCACCCAAGCACCTACCCCCGCCAGTAACTTGACGTCTCCCGCGCCCATTCCACCGATCGCGTATGCGGGCATTAGCAGCGCCAATCCCATGGCGGTACCGACGAAGCTCCAAGCCAGCCCAGACCATCCAAAGGCAAACCAACTGAACACCCAACCGCCCAGAATCATGGGGATCGTTACCCAGTTGGGAACCCGGAGCTCAAACCCATCAATGACAGCAGCCACGATCAGGACCACGGTCACCACCCAAATGGGCCAATGCGCAACGACAGTCGTCCCCAGTGCACGCAGCAAGTCCATGACGATTTCCTTTAGATTCTTGTGTCACACNCACGATGTTCACGGTCGCAAGCTGACCAGGTACCCTGCAGAGACCACCACCGCAGCAACACAGCCCCACGTCCATTCCAACGTCAGCGTGGTCAAGTCCAATGAAACGAGCGTACCCATCTCGACGTCCTTTGCTGCTGGCCCATGTTCTGGAATACTGTGCGAGTTTCACACTCCGATACAACCTCCAGAAACACCGATGCCGACAGCCTGTGAACACCAGACCATCGGCATCGAAACCAGCTCAAAAACGCAAACCGATAACTCTTAGAGGGAAGCAAATCGCCTAGCGCGCTGATCCGCTTCTGGAGACGGTCGTTACATCCGCCAGCTCGTAGAGTGCTCGGAGAGCCTATTGACCGCTGCCACCACTCGTGTTCGACAACTGGTTCGCAACATTCTGGAATGTGTCGTTGGCGCTTTCACCGACGGTCGTAATCGCCGCCAAGCAGACGACGATAATCAACGCCAGCATCACCGCGTACTCAACGGCGGTCGGGCCATCTTCGGATACCACAAATCGACGAACTTTATCTGCGAAACGTTTCATGACTTCCTCCCAATTCAGGTCAATTCGAAGTGGTTTCAACCACCCACTTAACCCAAGACAAAGAAATGTTGGTTAGTGAACCCATCACAATGGAAACCTATGTCACAAATAGTGAGTGTCAAACTGCAACCGCAAAAAAACTCCCAGTTCGGTCCGTGCGNCGCNGATTCTGAAACAGCAACTCAATAAACCCTACGTCGTCGAGGAAAACGATAGGTATCTTCATCCCTCTACACTCTCACGGTTACCTGACTCGCAATACCTGTATAACCGCCTGCAGCGATTTTTTCGGAAAGGCATTTGCACCCCGGGTCTTGATCTTCNATGCNCCGCAGACACAGACGACNTTGCGANGATCGCGGCGACCCTCTGGAGGGGAACGCCNTTCGTACGAATCCACTTCGGCAACCCGGTTCGAGATGTCTACAATGAAACGTTCCCACAGCCCGTCATCGACTTGGTAGGAGTCTTCTATGTCCCAGTTTTCCGGAGTCTGGCCAGCGATGGTCACCCCTCTTGACGCAGATGGACGCCCCAATTTGTCCGCGACCGAAGCGCTAGTTGAGGCCTTCATCGGTGAAAACCTGGATGGCCTCTACATCACCGGTTCCACCGGCCAATGGCCAATGCTGTCACCGAGTGATCGCCGCCAGGTCGCCGAGTGCGTCGTCCGAACCGCCACCGGCCGGATTCCGGTGATGGTACACGTCGGCTGTGCGGCCACCGACGATGCGGTGGCGCTGGCTCGTCACTCCATGGACATCGGTGCTGACGCCGTCTCAAGCGTGGCCCCGATCTACTACGGCTGGACGGCGGACCACATCTTTGAGCATTTTCGACAAATTGGTCTGGCCTCCGAGTTACCGCTGTTCGTGTACCACTTGAGCAGCGTCCATCAACTGGCATTAGATGCCCGAGACTACGCGCGGCGCGTCTGCGACCTGCCGCGCATTGAAGGGATGAAGATCACCGATCGGGACCTTTTCCAATTTGGNACGATTCACCATACCGCAGGCGAGAAGCTGAAACTGTTCAGTGGAGCTGACGAATTGCTTTGTCACGCCACACTGAGCGGAAGTACAGGTGCGATCGGTACGTTCTACAATGTCTGGGGACCCGCTTGTCGTACAGCGCGATCTGCGGTGATCAACGGGAATTTCCAGGCGGGCCTTGAGTTCATGCAGGCCTTTCAATCCACGCTTGCGGAAATCCTGGCGAGTCGGTCGCATTGGACGTTCCTACAAACCGCGATCAAACAGCTGTACGGAGTCGATGTCGGTTTACCGCGGGCACCTCTGGCGGTCGGAAATCGAGAGTGGGCGGCCGAAGAGGTCGAACGTTTGATTGACCGCGTCAACCAAGCGGCCCAATCGATCGACTGATTCCCCGCGCCGCCGGCGATTGACTCGCCATCACGGCAAGACAATACTGCGAAGCTCTGCGGGCGCCGGAAACAACGATCCAGCTACCCTCACGCTACGAGCCGTACACATGACAGATTCAAAAGTCGTCCGCTGGGGCGTTCTGGGAACCGCGCGGATCGCCACCAAAGTCCGCCAGGCGATCGACGCTACGCCNGGTGCAGAACTATTGGCGATCGCCAGCCGGTCGCAAGAGCGAGCGAGCGAGTGGGCACGGGAACAGGGTGCCAAACAGAGTTACGGCAACTATCAAGCACTGCTCGACGACGACCGAGTGGATGCGATCTATATCCCCTTACCACCGTCTCTGCATCACGAATGGACGCTGAAAGCGGCCGAATGCGGCAAACACGTCCTCTGTGAAAAACCCCTCGCCATGAGCGCCAGCCAAGCGGAAGAGATGGCCGCGGCCTGNCGCCAACACGATCGACAGCTGATGGACGCGGTGATGTGGGTACACCACCCGCGCGCGGCCGCGATGAAAACGGCCCTCACCGATGGCACGCTGGGTACCCTGAAACGAGTAACTTCGGCGTTCAGCTTTCACATGGAATCTTGGCTGCAACGACCGGAAAACCAATTGCGCAGTGACGGCCAGCGGGTAACCACGCTCAACGAGGCCATCCCCCACGAACTGCGGCTGCAACGAGATCTGGGGGGAGGTGCNCTCGGCGATCTGGGATGGTACTGCGTGCGGGCCACGCTCTGGGCCTTAGGTGGATTGCCAGAACGTGTCTTCGCCACTGCCCGCCTCTATAACGACGTCGATTTCAATCTGAGCGGGCTGATGTGGTATTCCGACGACCGCCTAGCCTCTTTTGACTGTGGCTACGACCAGGTGTGGCGGAAGTGGCTCGAAGTCACGGGAACGCAGGGGTCACTGGTCTGCGACGACTTCGTCAACCCACGGGATCCGCAGCGTCCCCGCTACTGGATTCATGACGGCGGTCAAGATTCCCACGAATACGTGACCGAAACCCCGATCCAAGAGCAGTGCATGATCGAGCATTTTACGGAGGCCGTCGCCCGCGGCCAACGCAACCCCGATTGGCCGGCGATCGCTGTCGACACGCAGCGCATCTGTGAAGCGCTCGACCGCTCGGCGCGAACTTCTGCGGTGGTCGAAATCCGCTGAACGTCTCGTCAGCGAACCCTGAAGACGACCGCTTGGGAAGCGGTCGTCAAACATCTGGGTGCTTCAGCGAAGACGGCCCGCTTCGGATGGCCGGGGGTTCGCCGAAATCGACGGGTTTTGGCGTGCGCCGCGCGGTCGCGTTGACTGAGCTGTGGCCAACTGGTAACCCGCCTCGGTAAGCTGGACGCGCTGGAGCGCCTCCTGGTAGATTTTCGAATCGGAGTGCTGGCGAGCCTGTGTGTACCAGTGACGGGCCCGCTCGTAGTCGTGCTCTGCCTCACAGGCCAGGCCCAGACTGTACAGCGCGGCGGCGCTTGCAGGTTCGGTCTGGACCGCCTGTTGCCAGGCCTGCCGGGCCACCGGCCAGGAACCTTTGCGGGCCGCCCGGTTCCCCTGCTCCAGATGCTCACGACCCCAGGGCCAAATAGTCGATGTCAGGGGAACCTCCAGCGGTTGTCGCGTGACCACGATGCTCCGAATTGCCTGCTGCAGACAATCTGCCGTGAGCCGTTCCGTGGCGGCTTCTGCGTTCTCAAACCCCGGTGGGCCAAATTCACCGACGAACGACTCGGTGACTGTCTGTTCGTGACGCACCTGACCCGATCTCGCATCGATTACGCGGAAGCTCAGTTGAACGTGGACTTCCGAATCGCCAAATTGGATCCGCACCCCACCAAATTCGGTCCCCACTTTTAGTCTCCTCTGAACTTCGGCGGTGAAGATGGCGTCCACACCAAGGCGCCGGGCCGCGGTGAGCATGACTTCCCGCTGCTGGTCCGCGTCGGCCAGCTGAGGCGGCGGACCCGGATCGACGACCTGGTAGAAATTGGATTGCCGTAGTGCCTCGAGGGACTGCTGACGCAGCTGGGGCACCATCTCCTCTGGTCCGGCAATCTCCATCACCGCCAGACTCTCAATCCCCTGGACATCGAAATCGGCCGGAACAAGCGTCTGCAGCGTGGCCGTGGTGGCGCAGCCAGACAACCAGGGAATCACCACCAGACTGCCCACAATCGCTAGCAGTGATCGTAATGCACAGAATTTGGAGAACATGGAAAGCAATCCCCGTGTGGAAACGTGGTGCCGGCGCGCGGCGAGGTTTACCCCGACCAGTTCCTGCTTCTCATCGGCCGAGCGGCTCCCCAATGATCACTGCGTTTGGCAACAGCAATGAGGTTGATCGCCGGCTCGTCAATCCGTCCAAAAGGATGCGTCGAGTGGGAATTTGGCGCGCCGCCCGATAGGATAACCGGTCACCGAAAGCGATTCCCGGTTCACCCTCACAGCGGGCGCGACTTCTCATGGCCCTATCCAATAATCGTAGACATCGCGTCATCACCTTCTGCTCGCTTTACTTTGCGCAAGGCGTTCCCTGGGGATTTATGCTGATCGCGCTGCCCTCTTATCTGGCTTTCCATTATCAGGATGCCATCAGCGACAACGAGATTGGCAAACTTAAAGGGTTCATTCTCGTGCCGTGGTCATTCAAACTGATCTGGGCTCCGATCATGGACAGCTTCACGATCCGTAGCATGGGCCGTCGCCGGCCGTGGATCATCGGCGGCGAACTAATGATGGCCCTAACGCTATTGGGAATGATCGGCCTCGGTGATCTCTCCGATCAGCTCCG
>PADE01000228.1 GCA_002702965.1 Planctomycetaceae bacterium | reverse complement strand
TGATGACGTCCCCTTGGTGCTCCAGATCGCGAAAACGCATCCGCTCGGAAAACGGGAAATCGAGTTCTG
The DNA here is from genome assembly GCA_002702965.1 of Planctomycetaceae bacterium. Taxonomy (GTDB): domain Bacteria; phylum Planctomycetota; class Planctomycetia; order Pirellulales; family Pirellulaceae; genus UBA9264. The sequence goes on along the minus strand of PADE01000228.1, from coordinate 29,622 downwards.
CCGGGTCGAGTACCTGTAGCAGCACCACTTCGTGTTGACGGTGCCGCAGGTGTTTCAGTCCCGCCGCGAATTGTGGGAGATCGTCGAAGCAATCACTCACGATGACCACGATCCCGCGTTTCTGGAATCGTTCGGCCAATTGGTGAAAAATGGGGCCGCTGCAAGTGCTCGACTTGTCTGGCGCCGATTCCAGGACTTGGATCACCGATTCCAAATGGGTGGCGCTGGCGCTCGGGTTCAGTGTGGCGCGAATTGCATCATCGTAGGTCGTTAGCGAAACCGCGTCTTGGCTTCTGAGGATCAGCCAGGCGAGCGAGGCGATGAGGCATTGAGCGTACTCCAACTTATTGAGATCTGCGTCGGGACCTCGGTAACGCATGCTCGCGCTGACGTCGAGCACGAGGTAACAGACGAGATTGGTTTCATCTTCGAATTGTTTAACATAGAACTTGTCTGTTCGGGCGAATGCCTTCCAGTCGACGTAGCGGATTTCATCGCCCGGAACGTACGGTCGGTGTTCGGCGAATTCAGTGGAAAATCCGCGAAACGGGCTGCGGTGCGGCCCCGCCACAAAACCCTCAACGATCTTGCGGGCCCGCAGTTGCAGGCCCTCCAGTTGCGCCAGCTGATGGGGGTCGAGGAACGAACTCATGGGTCCTGCGCTTCGCAAACAGACGGATCCGGGGTTGGCCGATTCGCACTGGTGAGGTCAGGGCGGCGCTCGTCGTTGTCGGCGCTCGCGAGGAGCTGACCGCTGGCGCCGACCAGGCGTTCAGCCCATCAGCTGCTCGAGCACCTCGCCGCCAATATCTGTCAATTGCCGGTTTCGGCCCGCGTGCAGGTATCGCAGCCGATCGTCATCGAGTCCCATCAGGTTCAGCAACGTGGCGTGGATGTGTCGGATGTGAATTGGTTCCTCGACACTCCGCAAGCCGAAGTCATCGGTCTACCCGACGGTTGCCCCAGGCTTGACATCACCACCGGCCATCCACATCACCAGGCCGTACGAATTGTGGTCTCGTCCAGGCTTGTCGGTCATTTTGCCATTCTTGAACGGTGTGCGCCCCATCTCGGAAGCCCAGACCACCAAGGTTTCTTCTAACAGGCCGCGTTGGTCGAGGTCGCTGAGCAGCGCCGCTACGGGCTGGTCGACTTCTCGCGAGTGTCGGATCATGCGGCCTTTGACATCGCCGTGGTCGTCCCAACTGTGCTGGTTGATCTGGACTCCGTGGACCAGCAGGGTGTAGCGCACTCCACTCTCGGCGAGCCGTCGAGCGAGCAGGCACTGGCGGCCGAAACCGGCCGTTTCACTTTGATCGAGGCCGTACAGTTTGCGGATGTGTTCCGGTTCTTGAGAGATGTCAACCAATTCAGGAGCCCGTGTCTGCATACGAAAGGCGAGCTCGTAAGCGTGGATGCGGGCTTCCAACTCACCGGTGTCATCGCGGTCCTGGAGGTGCTGCTGATTCAGCCAACGTAGTTGTTCGAGTTCTTCGCGCTGGCGACGTGACGAGAGCCCGGGAGGCGACGCGAGATTGAGGATCGGTGTGCCCTCAGCTCTCAGCAATGTCCCCTGGTGCGCGGCGGGCAGATACCCGTTACTCCAGACCGCGGCACCGTTGACCGGAGCGCCTCGCGGATCCTGGATGACCATGTACCCGGGCATGTCCTGGTTTTCGCTTCCCAGCCCGTAAGCCATCCAAGAACCGACCGACGGGCTGCCTGGAAACTGGCTTCCCGTCGTGACATGGAGGGTCGACGGGCCGTGATTTTGATTATCTGTTTTGATACCGTGGACAAATCCGAGACGATCGACTTGCTTCGCCAAATGGGGAAACAGCTCTGAAATATAACGACCCGTTTCACCGTGTTGCTGGAACTTGAAAGCGCTGCCGACACAGACGTGCTCAAACGACAAACGGCCCTGCAGTTCACCGCGAACATCGGGAGTTCCGGGGAGGCGTTTGCCGTGCAATTTGTTCAGCTCCGGTTTGTACTCGAACGAGTCCATCTGGCTCACACCGCCCTGCATGAACAGAAAAATGCACCGTTTTGCTCGCCGTGGAAGGTGCGTGGGTCGGGGTGCGAAGGGATTGGCGACATCGGCGTGGACACTGCGTTCGGCCGACATCAGGCTGGTCAGCGCAAGCGTTCCCAGCCCGTTAAACGACCGTTGGAGGAAATTCCGCCGTGATGCCATGTCTATTTCCCTTCGCTGCGTCGGGACCCACGTCAGTCGACGTAGAGGAATTCGTTGCTGTTGTAGAGAATCCGGCAGAGGCTGACGAGCGCTTCGGCCGGATTGGGAGACTTCGTATAAAATTCACCCAAACGATGCAGTTCCTGTTCGGTCGGTTGTCGCGACAAAGCGATTTGGAAGGCACGCCGGATTTGTTCGGACGCGTCTTCGCCCGCATCGTCGATGACGCGCTGTACGAAAAAGGGAAGTTCGGTGGTGACCAGGTTGCCGTTGTACATCGCCAATGGTTGCAGCGGAGTCACGCTCATGCGACGTCGCGGCCGTGACTCGTCGCAGACCGGCGCATCGAACGTTTGCAACAGCGGCATGTTTAGGGTGCGTTGCTGATAGATGTAGACACTGCGTTTGCGACCTAGCGGACCGTGTTGGGTGTCCCATTTGGTGGTGTCGTACTTGACGCGATTGGCGATGTCGTCGGGTAGCGGAGGAAAGATCGGTAGTCCGTAGGACTCGGCGTTGAGCCGTCCGCTGATACTGAGAATACTATCGCGGATCGCCTCCGCACCGAGACGTCGTACACGAAATCTCCAGAGCAGGTTGTTCTCCGGATCCTTGGCCTTGGCATCCTCGTTGCGAACCCGCGCTGCCTGACGGTAGGTCGCGCTGGTACAGATCGCGCGGTGGATCGCCTTTAAGCTCCATTTTTGTTCGATCAGTTTCAGCGCGAGCCAATCGAGGAGTTGGGGATGCGAGGGATCGCTGCCCAGGGCGCCAAAGTCGCTGGGCGTGGCGACAATCCCGCGGCCGAAGTGACGGTACCACAGGCGGTTGACGATGACGCGTGCGGTGAGCGGGTGCGACGGATCGGTAATCCATTTTGCCAGCGCCATCCGGCGGCTGCGCGTCGGCCAGCGTTTGAAGGGGTCGAGNCGGATCGCGGCGTTCTGCGTGTTTCCGGTGAGGAAGCTCAGGAAACCGGGCTGGACGACTTCTCCCGGATTGTCCCATTCGCCGCGAACCATGATCCGCGATGTCGGGACACCCGGCTCGTACGGTGGGCCGTACGAGTGCCGCAGCGACATCGCCAGCGGGGAGAGGCGTTTCAATTGCTGAGGAAGGAACTTCTTACGAGTGGAAAGGTAGCCGAATGCGCGGCGCTCGGCCTCGCTCACCTGCGTGTTGTTGGGATCGGCCACGATCTGCGCTAGGTTGCCCTTCTTGCCCGCAGACGGGTTGATGAAAGTCGTGAGCATGGTCCCGCCGCCCCCGACTTCCAGCCCGTATGCTTCCCCCTGATTGGTGGCCGTGTAGACCATCGCCAGGGTGCCATTTTGGTCTTGCAAGAAAGTAGCTTTTTGTAGGCCGCCACGGAGGAAATCATCTGTGAATAGGACGGCCGGTTGTTCTGTATCGGCGAGTGTCTCCAGGATCGGCAGTCGTTTGCTGTCGGGCGCTTCCAACGCCAGCTGGGAGATCGAATCGACCCAACGTTGAACGGGGCTTCCCGGCGGTGGGTTGGCAGAGCTGGGATCGCCGTCCAGATCGGCCGCATCGAGATGGAAGCGAACGCCGCCGATCGAAAGAGGAGCCTCGGGACCGTCCTGGTAACGTCCAGCGATATACCGATCGAGTTCTCCACGTTCCGCCTCGTCGAGCGGGTGATCGAAAATCAGAACTTCCGCGACAGCGCCTTGATGACCCGCTTCCCGGGGCGTTCCGGTGCCCGCCGTGTACATCCCCAGGCCGATGTGCTGAGGCTCGGGGAGCTGGCCATACCAATGACCTCCGTTACTACCCGAGAGCGATCCGGTGGCCTCGGCAAGCCGTCCGTCGGTGTAAAAGGTCCAGGTACCCTTCTGCGCGGTGACCAATGAGTAATGCAGTTTGCCATCATTCACAGCCCGGCGGTCAAACACGTAGTCATTGCCAAACGGTGGCCCCATTCCCTGGACGCCAAATCCTGACTGGATTCCCAGTCGATCTTGGAGCCGTTGACTCAAGGCGGCCAGCTTCTGGTCCGCCTCGGCGGACTCGGTCTCGAATGCTTCTCGTGTTTTCGTCGACCACTCTTTTTCACCCGGGCGATAGAATGCCGCGGGGAGCGGGCCACCGATTTGAAAGCCATCTCCCGGCAGTGGGCGGGGAATCTGGATCGTCGCGAAGAACGCCTGCATCCGGTAGAAATCGCGTGTCGGGATCGGGTCGTATTTGTGATCATGGCACTTGGCACAGCCGACGGTTAACCCCAGGAATACCGAACCCACAGTTGCCGTCATTTCGCTGAGCAGTTCGTGGCGCGTTTCGTCTCCGCGGGGTTCGGTAAAGGGCGCCAACCTCAAGAACGTCATTGCCACGACCCTCTCGGGGGGCGCACTCGGCAAATCACCCGCGCCGAGGATTTCATCAAACTCGTCGCCGGCCAATTGTTCACGGACAAACAAGTCGTAAGGCTTGTCGTTATTGAATGCGTCGATGACGTAATCGCGGTACCGCCAAGCGTGTGGTAGATCGGGGTCCCCTTCGTATCCGGCGGTGTCCGCGTAACGCGCTAGATCCAACCAGAATCTCGCCCAGCGTTCGCCGTAGCGACGATCGTTGAGCAATCGGTCGACAAGCTTGTCCGCCGCTTCCGGATCGGTGTCTTTGACGAACGCGTCGACTTCTTTGGGCTGCGGAGGTAGGCCGATCAGGTCGAAGAAGAGCCGGCGAATAAACGTCTCGCGCGACACCGCCGGAGCGGGGGAGAGTTCTTGTTGTTCGAGGCGGTGCAGAATGAAGTGGTCGATCTCATTGCGCACCCAGTCCGGAGTCTGTACGGGCGGCGGGGGCGAAGCCTGAAGAGGGACAAACGGCCACTGCGGAGAGTCGTCCGCAGCGCGCGACCAGGTTCCGATGACAAGGAAGGCGATCATCAGCGGAATCCGGCAGCGAACCATGAGCGAGCCTCGATCCTGTCGGTGGGAAACACGCGACGAATGCACCATCCTATCTTATCAGGTGTACCCGATTGAGTCAGACCCGGTCGGGTTACCGCGCGACCTGTGGTGTGGGCGAGCCACTCCGCCCGACGGGGCTTCTGGTCGGGTGTCAGAGTGGGCCTTACAATGGGCGATTCTGCAATCTCGGAAGGCCAGCCCGGGAACCGCTGTTTTCCTGTTGCCGTTGTGAGGAGACTCGATGACCGAGCCACTGAATCGTTACAGTCAACGGATCACCCAACCTCGTAGCCAGGGAGCATCGCAGGCGATGCTCTATGGTACGGGTATGACCGATGAGGACATGGGTAAGGCCCAGGTCGGGATTGCAAGCATCTGGTACGAGGGCAATACCTGCAACATGCACTTGCTCGATTTGGCGCATCAAGTCAAGCAAGGGGTCACCGAGTCGGGCCTACACGGTATGCGGTTCAACACGATCGGCGTCAGCGATGGCATCTCGATGGGGACCGAGGGGATGAGCTACTCGTTGCAATCGCGTGACTTGATCGCCGATTCGATCGAAACGGTGATGGGGGGCCAGTGGTATGACGCGTTGATTGCGCTGCCCGGTTGTGACAAGAACATGCCCGGTTGCCTGATGGCGATGGGACGGTTGAACCGCCCTGCGATCATGGTCTACGGCGGCACGATTCGCCCAGGCTGCACCAGTTTTCGCGATCAGGAAGCGTCCGACGAGGAGACACCGCGGGACATTATTTCAGCCTTCCAGTCTTACGGTGAATACCTGGCGGGCAAGATTACCGACGAGCAACGCCGTGAAATCGTCCGCGTCAGTTGTCCCGGGGCGGGTGCCTGTGGTGGGATGTACACGGCCAATACGATGGCCTGCGCGATCGAGACGTTGGGGATGTCGCTGCCCTACAGTTCATCAATACCCGCTGAGTATCCCGAGAAGCTAGCAGAGTGCGCGCGGGCCGGCGCGGCGATTCGCGTTTGCTTGGAGCAGGATATCAAGCCTCGCGACATCATGACGCGCCAGGCCTTCGAGAATGCGATGGTCGTCGTGATGGCGCTGGGCGGGTCGACGAACGCCGTGCTGCACCTGATCGCAATGGCCCGCAGCGTCGAGGTTGACTTGACGATCGACGATTTTCAGACGGTTAGTGATCGGGTGCCGTACCTGGCTGATCTGAAGCCCAGCGGTCGGTATGTGCAGGAGGATCTGCACAACGTAGGCGGCACCCCAGGCGTGATCAAGTACCTGCTCGAGGTGGGATTGCTCGAGGGAGATTGCCTGACGGTGACCGGCAAGACGTTGGCCGAAAATGTGGCGTCCTGCCCCGGTCTTAAAGAGGGACAGACAATCATCGGAACCGTCGACCAGCCGATTAAGTCAACCGGCCACCTGCAGATCTTGAAGGGCAATTTGGCACCCGGTGGTGCTGTCGCCAAGATCACAGGGAAGGAGGGGTTGCACTTTTCGGGTTCGGCCAACGTCTTCGATTCTGAAGAGGACATGATCAAGGCGTTGGAGGAGCAGCAGATTCACAAGGGGGAGGTGATCATCATCCGGTACGAAGGTCCCAAGGGCGGGCCTGGCATGCCCGAGATGTTGACCCCGACCTCGGCCATCATGGGGGCCGGTTTGGGGTCCGACGTGGCCCTCCTGACCGACGGTCGGTTTTCGGGCGGATCGCACGGGTTCATTGTCGGTCACATCACGCCTGAGGCGCAAGAGGGAGGCCCCCTCGCGTTTGTGGAAAATGGCGACCGGATCACCTTGGACGCCGAAAACAACCGCTTGGATGTCGACCTCTCCGAGGATCAGATAGCGGCCCGCAAAGCGGACTGGCAAGCGCCCTCGTACCGAGCGACGCGCGGAACGCTCTACAAGTACATCAAGAACGTCCAATCGGCTTCGTTAGGGTGTGTGACCGACGAGTAGTCGCTCGGCCGGGTGACGGACAGTCTCCGTGGCAGAAGGCGATGGCGAGTCGGATGTCTGAAATAGATGTGAGAATTGGTCTATCCTGAATCGGTCTAACCTGGAGGTGTTCAGTGAGGCAAAGCAAGACCTTGAGCAAATTGCGCGCGGGGGGAACCGTACGTATCTGCGGACTGGGGCACTTCATTCCGGCGTTCTTGAAGCACGCGGCGCATTTTGGATTCGACTGTATCTGGTTAGACAACGAACATCGCGCGATGCAGCAACGCGAATTACAGGCCCTGCTGGCCTACTTCCATCTGTTCGACATCGATTGCATGTTGCGACCCCCGACGCTGGAACGGACTCGCCTGTACCGCTTTTTCGAAGATGGCGCGACCGGTTTGATGATTCCCTTCGTTTCGACGCCCGAAAAGGCGCGTGAATTGGTGCAGGCGGTCAAGTTTCCTCCCATCGGAGACCGCGGTCTGGATGGCGCCGGGCTGGACAGCGACTTTTATTTGCGCGGGGGTGAAGGGTACACCGATCGGGCCAATGCCGAGACGTTTCTGGTGGTTCAGATCGAGACACCCGAAGCGGTCCAAAACGCGGAGGCGATCGCCGCCGTGGAAGGGGTCGATGCTCTGTTTGTGGGGCCGGCCGATCTGTCGTTGCGATTGCGCAATAGTGATACTTCGCTTACGCTGGAGGCGGCGACCGAACAGGTGGCCGCCGCCGCGGATCGCCATGGNAAGGCCTGGGGNCGGCCCGTAGCNGACCGCGAACAACTGCATTCGTTGCACGCCCAGGGTGCCCGCTTGCTGGCTTACGGAGGTGACTTTCTGGCGTTCTTGAATCTTCTTCGCGAACGCGGAGAAGACTTTGATGCGTTACTGGAGCCGACCGATCACGAAAGTGAGTGAGTGACGATGCGATTTGAGAACAGGATTGCGCTGGTGACTGGCGCGGGACGCGGGATCGGCAAAGGGTGCGCGCTAGAACTGGCGCGAGGTGGCGCCCATCTGATCATCAATGANCGCCCCGGCAGTCCGGACCTGGCGAACACACAGCGCGAAGTCGAGGCGTTGGGTGCACAGGCCACATTGCTGGAGGCAAACGTNTTCGATCAGCCCGGTTGTGAGCAGCTCGTCAACGGGGCGCTAGCGGCTGCCGGACGGATCGACATCCTGGTCAGTAATCCGGCGTGGGGCAAGCGCTGCGCGTTTCTTGATTATCTGCCCGAGGATTTCGAGCGTGTCATTCAGAGCACCCTGGTCAGTGGTTTTTACATCAGTCAGCAGGTCGCGCGACACATGGTCGCGCGCGGCGACGGCGGGAAGATCGTGTTTATTTCAAGTGTTCAGGCTGAAATTCCCTTTGCGTTGAGCATTGCCTACGGCGCTGCAAAGGCGGCTTTGAACCACATGACGCGCACCATTGCGGTGGAGCTGTGTGCGCACAAAATCAACGTCAACGCCATCGAACCGGGTTGGATCGATACCCCGGGAGAACACGAGTCGTTTGGCGACGAGGCGATTCGCACCGAAGGGCTTAAGTTGCCTTGGCGGCGGCTGGGGACGCCGGCCGATATCGGCAAAGCCGCGGCATTTCTGGTCTCGCAGGAAGCCGATTACATCACCGGCAGTATCCTCGCGGTCGACGGCGGATTTCGCTTTAAGGAGTGTCGGACAGACGAGATGATTGCTACCCAAGAGTAGCTTGTACAAAACGGCGCGGGCGGTTGTTTTGCTTTCCCCGCCGATCGTTTCAGGAGGGAACTGGCAATGAAGATCACCGAGATCAGGACCCACGCAATGGGGATACCCGGTCCGGGCGGGTTCGCTCCATCGCGCAACTGGTTGTTTGTTGAAGTAGCGACCGATGAAGGCCTGGTGGGACTCGGGGAAGCGACGACCGAGTATCACGAACAGGCGGTGACCGCCATGATCAGCGAGCACTTCGCTCCGCTGTTGATCGGTCAGGACCCGACCCGTGTCGATCATATCTGGCAACAGATGCAGCGTTTCTTTTGGTGGCGGGGAGGCGTCGTGGCTGGCAGCGCAGCCAGTGGGATCGAGCAGGCGCTTTGGGATCTTGCCGGGAAAGCGTACGGTCTGCCGGTCTACAAGTTGTTGGGAGGGGCTGTCCGAGATCACGTCCGCNTGTACGCTCGTACCGACTTAGGTCTGGATAGTTATGGCGAAGAGGCACGCGTCGCGGTGTCCGAGGGATTTGATGGGTTCAAATTCGGCCCCGGTCCCTACGTTCGCCCCTACAACGATGAGCAGCAGGTGGACGTGGCGCTGGGAGTGGCCCGAGAAATTCGCGATGCGGCGGGCCCCGACTGTGACCTGATGATCGATTGTGGTGGCATCTTCTCTCAGCAGGCCGCGGTACGTCTGACCGAGGGTTTGCGCGAGGTGGGGATGCTGTTTGTTGAGGAACCGGTCAATATGGACACTCCTCAGGGGCTCCGCGAGATGCGCCGCTGTTTTCCCGACGTCCGAATCGCCGCAGGCGAGCGGTTGATGACCCGCTGGCAATTTCGCGAATGGCTCGAGGTAAATGCCGTCGACGTCATTCAGGCTGATATTTGCCACTGTGGAGGCATCGGAGAATTGATGCGGATCGCCACCTGCGCGGAAGTCTACAACGTCCAGATCGCCCCGCACAATCCGTATGGACCGGTCGCGTTGGCGGCGGCGGCGCACGCGGCGATGGCGATGCCCAACTTCCTGATCTTGGAGCACTGCCGGCATCGACCTTGGCTCGATGAAGTACAAGTCCAGGGAATGCCGGTCGTCAATGGCCGGATTGAAGTTCCGGATCGGCCCGGACTGGGAGTGGAATTAGATTGGGATTATGTCCGGCGACACCCCTACCAACGACTGAACCTGCGCACCTTCCAGGGTGCCGATGGGAGCTTGCCGTTGGTTTGATCGAAAGACGTTCGATTGCGGATTTGCGAAGCCACCTCCAGGGAAACGAAAGTNGTGTCTCATGACCGTTGCTGAAACCCGCCCACAAGGTGTGGTCCCCATTATTCCCACCCTCTTCGATTCGCATGAAGAGATGGACCTGACGGCCACCNCCGCCTGTGTTCGGTTTGCCGTCGACAGCCATCTGTCAGCCGTTTGCCTGCCGGCCTACGGCAGTGAGTTCTACAAGCTGTCTGACTCGGAACGAGCCGACTTGATCACAACCGCGGTGGCTGCCGCAGATGGCCAGCTGGCGGTGATTGCGCAGTCCAATCACCCGGCCGCGCGTCACGCGGCCGAACTGGCGAAAGCCAATCAGGGTCGTGGCGCGGACCTGATCTCGTTTGCCCTGCCCCGCATATTTGCTTTGCCCGAAGACGATCTGCTGTCGTACAGCCGGACCATTTGCCGCGCCGTGGAGGTTCCGGTCCTGATTCAGGATTTCAACCCCAGTGGTCAGACGATCGGTGCCGACTTTTGCCGCCGATTATCTGACGACTGTCCGAATTTTTCTTTCGTCAAGCTCGAAGAACCCTTGATGGCACCCAAAGTACGTGCGATCAGGGCGGCGACAGACGACCGGGTCGGGATCCTCGAGGGATGGGGCGGGATGTACCTGCTGGAACTGATCGAACCNGGCATTTGCGGNCTGATGCCNGGACTCGCGATGGGCGACCTACTGCAACAAGTCTGGACGCTGGCCCGCGATGGTGACNGCGTGGGAGCGTCGGAGTTGTTCGAGAAGCTACTCCCGCAGGTGGTCTACTCGTTGCAGAATATGGAGCTGTTTCTCTGGATGGAAAAGGACCTGCTCGTGCGCCGTGGTGTGATTTCCCGACCGAGCGCCCACGTTCGTTCGGCGACTGCGACACCCGACGAAGATGCCTGGCGGCATGCGACCTGGCTCAATCAACGCGTCGCCGACCTAGCGGGAACGTGATCGAACTGTGGCTGCGTTCAGTGCCCGCTCACCGGACGAACAGGAAATCGTACGAATTGAGCAGTGCCCAGAGCAGATCTTCCGCGGCTTGCGGTTTCGGGTGGTCTGAAAACAGTTGTTGGGCGACCCGCTCTTCGCGCTCCCCCGGGAATCGTCCCAGCACCGCCAGGCAGAGTGCCTCGACGAGTTTTTCCGTGGGCAGCTCGCTCGCCAAGAGTTGAGCCAGACGGCCGTTGGGATGTGTGATCTTGGCGTCGATTTCGGGCGCGTTCATCAGATGGAGTGCCTGCGCCATCGTCGGTTCGCTTGACTTCGCGCACTCGCAGGGGCTCTTTCGTTCCGACCGGCCAAAAGTCTCCAGGAAATAGGACGGCATACGATTGTCCCACAATTGGATGGCTCGCGTACCGACCGGCATGCCATCGAACAGGTCGGGCGTTCCGGTGGCCTGGCTGATCGCGTCCAGTAGCACTTCGGCTGGAACGCGTCGGACGAGAAAATGGGAAAAGTTTTGGGTGTCGTCGCGATTGGTGACGTTGGTTTCGCTGGAACGCTGATACACGGCGGAATTCATGATCAGACGCATCATGGCTCGAAGGTCATATCGACCACTGATCATCTGCTGCTCGAGGTACGCGAGCAGAGGTTCGTTGGTGGCGGGGTTGGTCGACCTCAAATCATCTTCGGGTTCCACCAGCGCCCGACCCATGAAAGCCTTCCAGATGCGGTTGACCACCAGTCGCGCAAAAAACGGGTTTTCGGGAGCCGTCATCCACTCAGCGAGCAGCACCCGCGGATCCTGATCGGCAACCATTTCGGCTCCGATCGGNGGCCCCCCCGGGGCGTGCATCGGCACGGCCACGCCGGTGGTCGGCAGTCGCGTCTCCTGGTATCCGCCGTGATAGACCAGTTCGCGGTCGACCGAACCATCGTAGGGGTTATTGTCGCTGAGAGCTTTCTTTTCGAGGCCGTTGAAAAATCCGGCCATTCCGTAGAAGTCATCCTGCCCCCACTTTTCGAAGGGGTGGTGATGGCATTGGGCGCAGTCCATGCGTATGCCCAGAAAAGCTTGGCTGATGGTCTTGGTCAGGTCTTCTTTGGTCTGTGTACCGCGGTAGAAATTAACCGGTCCGTACTTGCCCGAGTTGCCGGTGGCCGTCAGTACGTCACGCACCCACTGATCGTAGGGGCGGTTGGTCGCGAACTGTTTCCGCAACCAAGCGTGGAGCGTGTAGGCACCGCGTTCCCCGAGTGTTTCGGCGTTGACCATCATGATGTCGGCCCATTTGAGCGCCCAGTAATCGGCGTACTCGCTGCGCTGGAGAACACGGTCTACGGCGAGGAGGCGTTTCTCACTGGAGTCGTCCGCGAGAAACGCTCGCAACTCCGCCGAATCGGGCAGACTTCCGATGGTGTGCAGATGAATGCGGCGAAAGAAGGTGGCGTCGTCGCAGCCGCCCGACGGCGTAATCCGCAGTTTGGCCAGCTTGGCCCACACGAGTTCGTCGAGCCGGTCGTGCACAGGCAGGTTGGCGGCCGCGGTGGCCTGTTGGGAACGCGGAATGATCATCCGGGCGGCGGCGACATGGCCCATATAATTGACCATGATCGCAGCCTCGCCAGGTCGCTCTCCGGTGACCACGTAGCCAGCTTGATTCGACTGCGCGACCAGCTCGGCGTTGCTCGTGTACGTGGCCTCGCTTGTGACGTCGCGCCGCTGGCCGTTATCGAAAATGGCGGTAACGCGGATTTGTTGTTCCGCGCTCGTTCCGAGGACCCGTTCCGAGGGATCGATTTCGATATGGGTGACACGGGGCGGATTCTCGAGTCCCCAGGGCATACCTTGGCGAATCCATTGCATGAACCGTTCGCAATCGAGTGAATCGGGAGTCATGCGGGCGCCGCCGCCGTGCGGGATCGTACCGGCGGCTTTCCGCACGAGCAGGCTGCGTTCTGGAAAAGCTGGGAACACGCGCCGACCACGGCCCTCCTTGAGTAGAGCGCTGTAATCGGCCTGTGGGTCAAAACCGAAGACCGACAGCTTGAAGCCATTTTGGCCGGCTTGTTTCCCGTGGCAGCCTCCACTGTTGCACCCGTGTTTAGAGAACAGTGGCATGATGTCATTCCGGAAGTCGATCGCCGGATACGCTTCCAGGTTGCTGATCACAATTTGCGCCGTGTGTTGTTGGCCACCGTAGCGGATGTCCAACTCGGTAGTACCCGATGCCGTGCCGATGACCGCACCCGCGTCGATGCGGGCGATCGAAGGCTCACGAACCACCATCTCGCATCGGTGGGTTACGTCAAAACGAAGGCCGGCTTGTGAAGTGGCCGTCACCACGAGCTGTTGCCGGCGGTTGTGCCCGGCGATCTCGATCACCGCTGGTGACAGGGAGAGTCCGCTCGCCGGCACTGGCGCGGCGGTTTGTTCGGTAGCCCCAGAGGCGGGTGCCAGGAGGGCCATCAGGCCGACCAGTTGGACGCCGAGTCGCCGAGTTGCGGCGGTCGTAACGGGCGAAGTGATCATCCCTTACCCCTGTCAGGTGTCGGTGATTCGCGTGATTGGTGTGGCTCNGATCCCGTGGTTCCCGTCGACGGNGGATACCGGCTCACCGCGTTCTATTTTATCGCCGCGAGCACACACTGCCCAGTTCGCTTCCATCGATTATGGTCNCCACCGCCTCGGTGGGCCGAGTGGACGTCGTAGTCTCGCCGACCGACAACGACCGTGTTAGAAGCGAGCGGCCCCCGTGGAGCGTTTGAGTCGATCGCGCATAACCTCCTTGGGCGCTTCCTGACCGGTGAAATATCGGAACTGTAATTCGGCCTGTCGGATAAACATGTCGACGCCGGTGATGACGCGGGAGCCCTGCTCTCGCGCGTGCTTGATCAACAATGTCTGTTCCGGATTGTAAATCGTGTCGAAGACCACCATCCCGCGATCGATGTGACGTTTCTCGTATGGACTTTCATTCACATTGGGGTGCATCCCGATCGGCGTGGTGTTAATCAGGATGCCAGCGCGGATCTTCTGGCGTTCGTCCCAGGCGACAGTGCGACAATTGAAACGTTCTGCCAGGAGCCCAGCTCGTTCCGCGTCGCGGTTGGTGATGACGACATCGGAGCCGAGCTGTGTCAGTCCGTAAGCGACCGACTTGGCAGCACCTCCGGCCCCCAGGATCAATGCGGTTTTTCCTTTCAGCGGTGTCGGTCCGCTACGCCGATGTGCACTCAGGATGGAGTCGACGGCGGCTTGGTGATCGGTGTTATAGCCGACCAGTTGACCGCTCTCGAAGACGACGGTGTTGCATGCACCGATCGTTGCCGCATCGGTATCAACCTGGTCCAGGAACTGCATGACTTCCTCTTTGTGTGGAATCGTCACGCTGAGTCCTTTGATCCCTAACTCGGGACAGTCACCGAGGAACGAACCCAATTCATCGAGTGGAACTCGAAATGGCAAATACACCATGTCCAATTCGGAGTCCTGAAACGCCGCGTTGTGAATCGTGGGGCTGAGGCTATGCGCGACCGGATCGGCGACGACGCCGAAAATGGCTGTCGAACTCTTGATATCAGCGTAACCGTAGGACTCGGTCATCTGGCGGTAGCTCAGTTGCCCAGGCGCCAAAGTGCGATCCTCGTGAAACGTCGCGTAGGTGAACGGCGCGCCGAACCGACCAGCCAGCAGACGTGAGGGGGTTCCGAGGTCGCCCATGCAGATGGCCACGGTTGGAATGCGGCTGGTCTCACTCAGCTGCAACATCCGCAAGTTGTCGTGCGGGTGATGTGCGAGTGTGGCGATCTTGACGATGTCGGCGTCTTGTCGCGAGAGCTTCTGGTGAATCGTCTGTAGATCCTCGGGGGTCTCCGTGAAGTTGTGGTAACTGATAATGCGTTTGGTCTTACCGTACCGGGGAATCTCTCCGGCGACGTCTTGCTCCAGATCGACATAGTCAACTCCGTCGACGATCGCCTGACGGAGCAACATCAGACGGTCTTGGTCGGTTCCGGTCCATTTGCCGCCGTCTTGTTCGCGGCGGCAGGTGGCAACGACCGGGCAGCGCCGATTCGCCAGCAGACGCTTGAGATTGACCGCGCGGCGAATGTAGTCCAGGCGCAGCTCTACCAGTTGAGCGCCCTGCTCAGAGACATGGCGGGCTTCGGCGATCATGCTCCGGTGGCGACCACGGCCGATACTGACGCAAATCATGAAGCGTTTATTTCCGTTGAAGTTGAGGCTGCCGTCGAATTGGGTCGGGGGATTGCCAGCGGGTCAACGTTATAGACCGTTGGGATAAGAACAGGGGTACCCGGTTGCCGGTCTACGTAACGGTTTTCAACCCACTTGCGAAACGGGTCCGCGACGCCAAAAGCGCCGGGTCAGGTGATATCTTCGACACGGTGTGTTTTTCGGTCACCAGTCGATTGCGCTGATGTCTCTATTTTGATTGATGCGCTGGTCGTGATCAAATATTTCGGTGACGACGGGTCCAGATCCGAAAAATGTGGCCCTTCGAGACCGCTGGTTGCTACCTCTCAGCACTATCGTACCGTGGATCGGTTCTTCGACCAGAGCAGATTGCCGCCGGCCACAGCCGATCGAATTTGGCCCGCAGCGGGGCCGCTTCCGCGTCGGCGTTTCCCAGAAACTCGATCAGTAGCTACTATGATAGGAATCCTCAACAATGGAGTAACGGGTCATGGATTCGCTGCGCGGTCAATTCCTGGTGGCATCTCCGCATCTGCCGGATCCTCATTTCTCCCGGTCCGTGGTGTTGATGCTGCAACACAATTCCTCGGGAGCGGTCGGTGTGGTTCTCAATCGGCCCACCGACAACACGATCGGGGACCTCTGGCAGCACGTGGGCGATGAATCGTGCACGGTCGAAGGGTTCGTGCATGCCGGAGGTCCGGTTGCCGGTCCTCTGATGGCGTTACACACGAACCGGTCTTTGGCGGAGACGGAGATTCTCCCGGGGTTGTTTGTGGCCACCGATCGCGACGCGCTCACCCAACTGGTCCAAGGGACCCCGGATCGATTTCGCCTGTTTTCCGGATACGCGGGCTGGTCTGCCGGGCAGTTGGAAGATGAACTGCAAGCAGGGGGTTGGCTGACGTCGCCGGCTACCCAGTCGCGGTTGTTTTCTGACGCCGAACATCTCTGGAAACGGACGTTGGATGACATCGGCGTTGAGATTCTCTCAACGGTCGTAGACAGGAAGGTGATGCCGCCCGATCCGTCGTTGAACTGATGCCGTGTCTGGTCCGGCGTCGGCACATTGGCGCGAGAGGGCATGCGCCTCGTTTCAGCTGATTGTTTCCCACGGCTGAGACGGGCGATCGCCGAGCTTTTTCCCGCCACCGTGGACGTTGGGGTGTCCCGCGCCAGCTGAGATTCCGGGGTGGCCATCGATTCCCTCGCCTGTCTATAGTCCCCCCCCCTCAGTAATTGACTCGTGGAGCGCTGGTAGCTCCAACGAAAACAGCGCCATGGCTGGACAGGGAGGTCCGCTGGTAATGCCCGCGCGCGGTCGCCTCAAGGTAGGCCGAACATTCGATATTTCTTGGCGACAGTGGCTTGTGGTACTGTCGGCGACCTGGCTTGCCCTCGTTGTGTGGCCCCCCCTTCGGCGGCTGACAGGAGCGCCGCCTGAGGCCGACCGTGCCCTGGAGATCCGTCTGCGCGTCGAGTGGGGACATGGGCAACCACGCAAGTGGAACGGAGTGCTACGTGTGACGGGCGGCCGTGTCAGCCGTTTAACCGTTCTCGGGTGGTCGGCCGACGCCCCAGGATGCGTCCTGCTACATGAGGACGAAGTGCGGGTCTCCCAACGACGGCCGCGCGAATACGACGGTTTCGATGTAACCGTGACCGCTGCTCCCGAGGCCCGGCTGCTACTGGAGTTCGCACCCAATGATCAGCCTTCCGAGCGACGCTATCTGGAGATCCCACTACGAGAGTTGATTCCCGTCGACGGTCTGCACGATTCGCCTCTGGATAATCAAAACAACCGTTTGGTGATTCGTCGAACTCAGGGCGACCGTCTCCGGTTGAAAGTCGGTCGTCAACCGCTGGTGTTCTCCACAGGTGAATATCTCGAACTGGGTGTCACCGCGTACCAGCCAGGTTTTCGACTCGACGCGGAGTCGTATCTGCAGCTGAAGTTGCGCCGCGCGCGTCAGGGAGATGAAATCTGGGACCGGCAGTCAAAGATTTCTGAGCTCCGCGGGGACCACACGGCGTCTTTTCCACCGATTCGATTTGAAGTGCCCGATCGCGAGGGTGTCTACCAACTCGAGTTGGAGTTTTACCGATCCCGCAACCGGTTGGTGGTACCGTTGGTTGGCGACACTCCCGATTTGACACGGCAACTGCAGTTTGTAGTCATCGGGACCCAATCTCCGGTCACTGAAAAATCCGATTTCGAGACGATCTTGACGCTCGATCCGACGGGCACGAGTTGGTGGGATCAATTCGCTCGGTTGGCGCAAATGGAGTGGTTGGCCTCGGCACGGGCGGGTGTGACAGGCGATGGCAAAACGAGCCGGGTCAAGCATTTGGGAAAGGAATGGGTGGAGTTGCCCCCGGCGGGTTGGCAACTGTACCCTCTGACGGTCGCGAGCGTCGGAGCTCCACATGTTCTGGAAGTCGATTTTCCAGACGTTACTGCGCAGTCGCTGGGGATCAGTATTCTGGAACCGAACGTGCTGGGACAGGTCGGGCCACTGGGGTTGGATTCAGGCGTTGAGGTCGACCGTCAACGGACGGATTCGCCGGGAGCGGTGCGCACACACCGCCTCTTGTTTTGGCCCAAAACGTCAACGCCGATGGTCTTATTGACGAATCGACGGTCTCAGGATCCCGCCCTATTCGGGACCATTCGCGTGCGCCGCGGTCCCTCTCGGTTACCTCCCCGCGGTGATCCGCGCGTCCGCAGCGATGGCGCCGCTCCGGCGCGAGTGCTGGCAGCTTTTTTTGAGCGGCCTCTGTTCCCCGAGAACTTTCAGGCGTCCCAGACGGGGATCATCGACACGGCGCCCCTGGATGACTGGGTCACTTTTTACGAGGGATCGCGACGGCTGACGCAATACCTGCGGTACGCGGGCTACAACGCCGCGGTCCTCTCGGTGAATTGCGAAGGCAGCTCGCTCTATCCGAGTGACAAGACCGTTCCCACCCCCAAGTACGATTCGGGGGTGTTGTTGGGAACCGCCGCCGACCCGCGTCGCAAGGACGTATTGGAGATGCTTTTTCGGTTGTTTAATCGCGAGGGGTTGCGGCTTATTCCAGCAATCGAGTTTGCATCGTTGCTGCCGGAACTGGAACGCATGCGTCTGGACGCTAATCTCGCATCTGGACAACTAGACGGGATGGACATGGTACGGCGGGATGGCAAGCCCTGGTCGGAAGTCCATACGCCCCGTGGTGGGTTGGCGCCACACTACAATCCACTCGACCCCCGGGTTCAGCGTGCCATGCGCGGTGTCGTCAAAGAGTTGGTCGATCGCTATGCGCACCACCCTGCGTTCGCCGGCGTGGCGCTGCAATTGGGAGCTGAGACGTTTGCTCAGTTTCCGGATGAGAATTGGGGTTGGGACCGAGCGACGAGAGAACGTTTCGCGCGCGCCAGCGGGGTTGACCTGATTCCGGACACGCCGGGAACCGTCATCACCGACGCGGAACGTTCGCTGTGGTTGAATTGGAGGGCGTCGCAATTGGGGACGTTCTACAAGTCGTTGCGGGCGACCATTGGGCATCGTCGCGAGAACGGCCGGCTGTATCTGCTGGGTGCGCGGATGTTGGACTACCGTCGGTTGCAGCGGGAGTTGCGGCCGGCGCTGGCGCGCCGCGGGCGGCGGCCGCTGGCAATGGACAAAGCGAACGCGGACCCAGCGCCCGGCGCACCCATGAAACCGGCGGATCGCATAATCCGCGAAGTGATGCTGCGGGTTGGAATTGATTCGGACACGTTTCGAGACGATGCTCAGGTCGTACTGTTACGCCCCCATCGGCTCGCGTTCCAAGCCCCGATGAACGAGAGGGCAGTTGATTTGCGGTTACAACATTCGGCTGCATTTTCCCGTTACTTTGCCAACNCNGGGAGCACGGGGACNCTGCTGTTTCATAAAGCGACGCCCTTGTCTCTTCCCACGTTGGACGAGCGTAGTCCGTTTGGCAAGGAGAACACACATTCCTGGTTGCTGGCACATTTTTCACCTGGTGGGACAGCTAACCGCCGCCGCTTCGTGCACGCATTGGCGACGCTCGAAGCGGATACGCTGATCGCGGGTGGCTGGATGTTACCGATGGGACAGGAGGATGCCCTGCTGCCTTTCTTTTCCACCTTTCGTCGCCTACCGGCGAGGCGCTTCCGCGATGTGTTACCGCAAGCTGAGATGACTTCCAACCAGCCGGTCATTGTGAGGACGCTCGTCGAGCAGGGGCAGACTTTGGTCTATTTGTTGAACGACTCGGCGTGGCCCGTGGAAGCCCATCTGGAGTTTCAGATTCAACGAGATTGTCGCATCCAGTCGCTGGGACCTCAGCGGATACGGCCACTGGTGTTACGTGGCTCGCGCGCGACCTGGTCGGCGTCGCTCGACGCGTACGACCTAGTCGCGGTGTCCCTCAGCGCCGAGGATGTCAAGGTTCTCGGTTGGACGGTTTCTTATGCAGATGAGGTGACGGCGACGCTTCAAGAACAACTACAAGATTTGCAGAAGAGGGTTCGAATGGCTCGTGAGCGATCCCCAACCGCAGGGCTCGCCAATGGCGGATTTGAGCGCGCCAGCGAAGCGGGTCGTCCAACCGGATGGATGCACGCGCCCGTCGTACCCGGTGGTGACCTAGGCGTCGAACTCGACTCCCAACAATCACATTCTGGAGAGCGATCACTTCATTTACAGCACGCGGGTCGAGGTCGCCGATCTCGGATCTTGTGGGTCCGTAGCCGGCCTCTGGAAAGGCCCCTACTGGATCGACTCACACTTGCTGTTTGGGCGCGGATACCGGCAGCAGCGGCACAACCCCCCCTCCGTCTGGCGATCGAGGGGCAGGTCAATGATCAATCGTACTACCGCTATGCCTGGGTGGGTGCCAACGTAAACAACGAGCGATTCAAATTGGAGAGTCGCTGGAAGCTGTTTCATGTCCCGTTCGATCACTTGCCACTGGATGGCCTGACCGATTTGCGCATCGGCTTCGATCTGATGGGTCCCGGCGAAGTTTGGATCGATGAGGTGCAGATCCTCGATACCTGGTTTAGCCAGACCGAATTGGGGCAGTTGGAAAAAGACCTGGCGCTGGCCCGCTTTCAACTGGAGCAGGGACGTGTCTCGGATTGCCAGGGGTTTCTGGACAGTTATTGGCCGAGGTTTTTTCGGTCTTATGTACCGTTGGTTCCCGCCTTGCGGCCGGCGCGACAACCGGCAGGCGACGAGGTGGGTAGTCGACCCGCCGCGACGACCGCAGAACGGCCAAGTTCTCCCTGGTATCGACGGTGGCTGCCACGGTTTTAACGCTTCCCGCGGACCGGTAGTCGTGTCAATGGGATCGGCTCCACTGGTGGGGGAAATGCCGAGCCGGGACACGGGCCTTCACCGATCGACTACAATGGACCCCCATTGTTTGGCATCACCGTGCCATGCGGCATCGCAGGTGGCGCCTGGGTCGACGAGATCGGATGGGAGAGCCCATCCCCAGATGGAGGCGTGTGATGAACCGCGAGACAACACGACGACGATTTCTGCAGCGGGGTTCTCGTGTGGCAGCCGCTACGGCAGTCGTTTCGACGCTGGGGGGCGTGCATTCCGAGGCGGCCGTACAGAAGGAGATCGTGCAACTCGGGATCATCGGTTGCGGCGGCATCATGACGCACCACGTCAAAGGCCTGGCGGAGAATCGACCGGGTGTGTCGATTGCTCATTTCTGTGATGTCGATTCCTCTCAAATCGGCAAAATTGCACCGCACTATGCGTCCGCCCAACGCGTTGCGCCCAAGCGTTCGTCGCGCTATGAAGACGTCATAAAAGACAAGAATGTCGATGCCGTGATTGTGGCAACACCTCACCATTGGCACGCGCCGATCGCGTTGCGGGCGATGCAGGAAGGCAAAGACGTCTATCTCGAGAAACCGATCTCGCACGTTTACAACGAGGGTCTGTTAATCGCTCGAGCTGCGAGCAAGTACGGTCGCATCGTTCAGCAGGGTAGTCAGATGCGCAGCAGCAAAGTCACCGAAAAAGCGTCCCGGCTCATCGAGCAGGGCATCCTGGGTGAGATCAAAGTGGCGCGGGCCTGGACCGCTGAGTTGCGTCGCGTCGTGCGCCCCGTGCCCGACAGCGCTGCGCCGTCGACGGTCGACTACGACCGCTGGCTGGGTCCAGCCCCCTCGCGAGGATTCAATCGCCATCGTTTTCACGGTTCTTGGAGAATGTACCAAGATTACGGTAATGGGGAGATCGGAGACGATGGGATTCACGATTTGGACATGGCCTGTTGGGGGCTGGGAGTCGACACGGTCCCCAGCCAGATCACCGCCCGTGGCGGCCGGATGTTGTTGCACGGCCACGCCAGCGAATACCCCGACAATCTGTGCGTCAACTACGAGTATCCCGACGGGCGTCTGTTGATTTACGAGAACTACCCGTTTACTAGT
This sequence comes from Planctomycetaceae bacterium, assembly GCA_002702965.1. Taxonomy (GTDB): domain Bacteria; phylum Planctomycetota; class Planctomycetia; order Pirellulales; family Pirellulaceae; genus UBA9264. The sequence goes on along the minus strand of PADE01000228.1, from coordinate 7,980 downwards.
TACGGTTTGCACGGGTTTGACAACGGCAACGTGTTCTACGGTACCGAAGGTTACATGATCTTCTCGCGCCGCGGTGCCTTCAGTGTTTTCCTGGGACCCAAAGCCAAGCCTGGCCCGACCGAGGGACGAGAGATTCGCGGACAGCGCGGGTACAAGGAGCATATGGAGGATTTCCTGAATTCGGTACGGACCCGCAAGCCGAACCGTATTCCCCCTGACGTGGCCCATCGGTCGTGCGCGCTGGTCCACTTAGGTGAGATCGCCTACCGGGTCGACGGGCGTCTCGATTTCGATGCCAAGACGCAACGTTTTGTCAATTCGGACGCGGCGAATGCGTTGTTGACCAAGGAGTATCGAGATCCGTTTGTGCTGCCGAACATCGGATGAACGGCGGCCGGTTCCACCTCGGTGAGCGGATGCTCGAGCGGTTGGCAGGACGGCCTTCCGAGCGGGTGGGCCACGATCTGCAATCGCGTTTGACCAGCGCGGCGGTTGTTGAGCGAACACATCGTTCGCCCGGTAAAACGGGTCGCCGGGGCCGGTTGTGGCTTTTGGAACGATGGGGAACGTGTGTAGATGGTCGGACAGCAAAGTTCCCCATCGCTGGCCTGGTATCACGAGGAATCACGCCGGCCTTTAACCAGTCTGGTATTTGTGATACCGCTGTTAGTGGTCTACGAAGCGGGTGGGCTGGCGCTTGGGCCGCAGGCGATGCGGAACGCAGCCGACGGGTGGTTGCGTGAATTGCTTCGGCTGATGGGATTCGGCCAGTACTTTCTGTTACCGCTGCTGACGTGCGCCATTCTGCTGGGCTGGCATCATCTCAGTGGGCAAGCCTGGCGGGTTGCTGCGGGCGTTTTGAGTGGCATGTGGGTGGAATCCGCTGCGCTGGCTCTGGCGCTGCTTGTCGGGGCTCGGTGGCTGCCCTCGTTGTCTCTGTCGGGCGGGGACCCGACGTCCCTGGCGGGGTCTTGGGTGGACCAGTGTGTCTCTTTTCTGGGAGCCGGCATTTACGAGGAACTGTTGTTTCGGCTGATGTTGTTGCCAATTGCGATCGGTCTGTTTCGGACGCTGGGATTTGCCCGTCCCATGTATCTGGGCGTCGCGGTGGTGTGTACGAGTCTGTTTTTCTCGGCGGCTCACTACGACTGGTTTCTCGATGCGGGGGAGCCATTTGACCCTTTCAGTTTTACCTTCCGTGCCCTGGCGGGCGGATTTTTTTGCGGCCTGTTCCTGTGGCGTGGGTTTGGGATTGTTGTCGGAACGCACGCCTTGTACGACATTTTTGTAACGCTTCACTGAAACGGCGGGCCACCGCAGGGGGGGACGGAGTTTGTCAAGTCCCCTCCNGGGGGGTTGGGGCGCCGGCCCGTAAAAGTGGCTTTGTTCTTGTCGTGATAAGCGAATACAATAGAGCCCTGAGCAGGCTGCCGTTGATGGTGTTGTGGGTTGAGCTTAAGTGAGAGACTTGAGTGAAAGAAAGGGACGATTCTGTGCTAGTCACTCGCCCCAAAGTTGCCGAGTTGACGTTTCAGGTGTACGGTCGCTCGTTGCACCCAGAGTTGTTTCAGATTCACTGCAAACGAGAGTTTGAGCGCGGGGGATACCAGGCTAGGACTGAAATTACCAGCGCGGGTCATGTCATTACCTGGCGTTACCAGGGGATCACCTTAACCGAGGTCGCTGCCTCTGCGCAACATCCCCTGCCCCAAAAGCGTCGCCTGATGTCCTATTGCCTGCGCGGAGAGCGCAGTGATCGTATCGAATGCCGCGGTGGTGTGACCTACGAAGTCAACTTTCAGTTAGAGACCGTGGATCCCAGCGTCTTTTGGATTTTTCAGCAGGAACTGGCGCACGACGGGGACCGGCAGGGTTTGTTGCATCGATTCGAACCGAGTGAGCGGATGTGTCTTGGTGCGCTCAGTTATGTCAATGTGGAAACACGCAATCGCAGTATGCTCGTGCAGGCGTTTCATACGTTTCCCGATGACTGCGCGATTGTGAAAAGCCAAACGATGTTCCGCTTGCCGTGAGCGGGAAGACTCGCTGGCGTCGCAGNTTCTTGTCTGGCCTCGGTGCACCCTGCGATCCCACAGATGCCGATCTAGAACGGCAACGACTGTCCCGCNTGTTCCTGTTCCGACCGCTCTAGCAACCGGCCACCCAAAGCGACGTCTTCGATCGCCATTCCCACGGATTTGAAGAAGATGATCTCCCGACCGTCGCGGCGTGGCGGCGCCGAGTCGGCTACGATTCGGGCCAACGGAGTCGCTTGACTCCACTGAAACAGGCCCCGCTCGAGCGATTCGCGGAAGTCTCCCGCTTCCTGTTGNCAGCAGCTGAGATCGTCGCAGACGATGGTTGTTGCGCGTTGGATCGCTCCCGTGTCGACCTCGGCTTTGTGCATCCAATTGGATCCCACGGCGCAGAGCAGCGCGCCGTCGGCGAGCCANTTCCCATCGAGTACCGGCGAGCTGCTGGTTGTCGCGGTGATCACGATNGGGAGCCCCTCGACCGCCTGCTGAGGCAGGTCAACGGCGGTCACCTCGATGCTCAGACGGTTGGTCATTTTCTCGGCAAATGCCGCACGGCGTTGAGGCTGCCGGCTGAAGACGAATGCCCGCTCGATAGGACGCGCCACGCTCGCCGCTTCCAGTTGGCTTTCGGCTTGCCAGCCACTGCCGAGGATCCCTACACGGCGGGCGTCCGCGGTCGCGAGTTGCTGAATCGCCAATCCCGTAACGGCCCCGGTTCGTAACTGTCCGAGTCGATTCGCTTCGACCAGCGCGACAAGCTCACCCGTCGCCAATCGGTACAGGCCGACCAGGAACTTCGCACCGTGCGCGGTCGTGGTGTACTGTTTCCAGCCGCCGAGGCCCAGGTATTGGGCGGTGGCGCTCATCGAATGTAGTACGAACCCTTCCGCTTGGGCGCGTTGCCGTGGCACATTCTCGGCGCGCTGCTGCGCCAGCTCAGAGAATGCCCGCTGCATTGCGGCGATGGCGACCGGCATATCGAGCAGGCGTTCGACGTCCGCTTCCGACAGGAAGATAACAGGCATGTTTTTTTCTCTGATCATTGGGGATTTGCGGCAGCGACTCCGGGCAGCCTCGGATCGGGGTCTGGGGAGGACAAACCGGCGTTGACAATTGAGACCGCCGCGGATTGAATTCTCCAGATGTCGGCCGCGTGCGCGCAGCCCCGAACCGATTGGATTTCCGGTACGTAGGTGAATAGGAATGATACCGGCAGACTGCCCACCGCAGTGCCCCACCACCGCAGCGCCCCTCCACCGCAGCGCGTCGCGGTGGAGCGATCGGTCGCGTAGCTGCCCTCGTTCGTGCGGACCGCAGGCCTCGGCGGAAAAGCGGATGGTGATTCAGCGAAGAACGCTCGTCTGGGCTCTCCTGCCGCTGCTGGCCGGCTTGTTTTCGCTCGGCTTGACTTCTGGATGCCAGCGTCCCTCGGAACCGGTTGGCGGCAACGGTGAGCAACTGGCGCAACCTGCCGCGGAGCCCTCGATTCGCTTGCTGGTGATTGAGGACGCGACACTGGCCGAGGAGATCGAGCGACAGTGGAACCTGCGAACGGCCCGTGGATTGGTCGTTCGGCAGCGCCGCTGGGACGAACTCGCATCCGCAAAGCGTCTGGCGGCGGATGTGGTGATTTACCCCGCGGGTTACTTGGGTGACCTGGCTGAACGCGGTNTGTTGGCACCCGTGCCGGCCGAGGTGCTGGCGGGCCCCGATGTCGAGCGTCGTGACCTGTTACCAACACAGCAACAACTCGAAATGGTCTGGGGAAAAAAGACCATGGCGTTCCCGTTTGGATCGCCGACGCTGGTCCTGTACTACCGGGCTGATATTCTCGAAGCGCTCGATCTGAAACCGCCCGCGACGTGGCGCGAATACCAGCAGTTGGTGTTGCGGTTGAAGGCCCAGCCGTCGGTGCCGGGTAGCGCCGATGCGAACCGTGTACTCGGCCGCCAGCCTTGGACCGCGGCGCTGGAGCCGCTGGCAACGACCTGGGCGGGTCAGTTGCTGTTGGCCCGCGCGGTCGCCTACGCCAAGCATCCGCGACAGGTTTCCACGTGGTTCGACATCGACTCGATGCGGCCGCGAATTGACTCCGAGCCGTTCGTGCGCGCCCTCGAAGAGCTGGCAGAGAGCCAGGGCGATCTGCCGATGCCTTGGCGAGCGCTCGATCCAGCCGGAGTGCGAGCGCTGTTTCACGCCGGACATTGCGCGTTGGCGTTGACCTGGCCGAGCGCGACGGGGACCACGAGTGATGAGACCCGCGGCGCATTCCGGATCGCACCGCTTCCCGGATCCGATGAGCTGTTTGACCCGGTCCGTCGCGCGTGGCGAGCGCGCGACCCGCAGCGTCCCCGCCCGCAGCTGCTGGGGGTCAGTGGGCGCCTCGGGTCGGTGACTTGGGAGGCGGACAGCCCCCGAGCGGCGGCCGATCTGTTGGCTTGGTTGACGGGTCCGGAAATCGCGGCGGACGTGTCGGGCCGTTGTTCCGCGACGACGCTGTTTCGCGTGAGTCATTTGAGACGTCCCGAGCAGTGGATGGAGCGCGGTGCTCCACGCCGTTCGATCCAGGATTACGCCGACTGGGTGAGATCTGCTCAACCGACGGTGGACGCGGTGTTTTCGCCACGCCTACCGGGACGGCAGAGGTATCTGGCGGCATTGGCCCAGGGCGTACATTACCGACTTTTCGAAGGTCGCAACGCGGCCGAATGCCTTGCCGAGACGGCGCGNACATGGGAGCAAATCACCGATTCNCTGGATCGCGATAAACAGCGGATCGCCTACCGGCGCAGTCTGGCAATCCAATAGCGGGGCGTTCAGCTGGTGCGGGGAGGTCAACCCTACCGGGGCCAGTGAACGGCGGTCGTTTGCACCGTGCGGCGGGTCGGCCAGCGAACTCGGTGGCATTTCATTCGGCGAGGCTGGCATCGCGCGGTCGGGTGCCGCCGGCGCTGGTAACAGCGCGGCTCGGCGGATAGAATCCAGCCTGTCAAAGTTGAGGTCGGAACGATCGTTTTCTGATCGTCCGCGGTCCAGACGTGCCCGCGCTCTGCGGAGATCGAACGGTCATTGGTGTTCCTCTGTGGCGTACGCGATCGCGGCGCGCGTGCGACCGCTGCTCCGTTTGCCGTGTCAACGAGGTGTCACATGTTGCGCTCGCTTGCGGTTGCTTTGTTGGTCTTGTCGCTCGCCGGTCCTGCGATTGTCAGCGGCGCTGAATGGAGGCAGTTTCGAGGCCCCGGCGGTTTGGGCAAAAGCGCCGAGACGAGCCTCCCCGAGAAGTGGTCCTCAGAACAGAACTTGTCCTGGCAAGTCGACTTGCCAGGACCGGGTGGATCGAGCCCGATCGTGGTTGCCGGACGGGTCTTTGTGACCTGCTACACCGGGTACGGTCTCAAGCCCAATGAAGGCGACCCGGGAGAACTGCGGCGTCACCTATTCTGCTTTGACCGGATGACCGGTAAACAGCTGTGGCATCGCAGCTTTGAGCCTCGCTTGCCGGAGCACGCCTACCGCGGGGAGGGATCTTATCACGGTTATAGTTCCAGCACGCCCAGCAGCGACGGCGAACGGCTCTATGTGTTCCTTGGAAAGTCAGGGCTGTTCTGTTTTGATCTGGAGGGAAAACTGATCTGGGAAGCCAGCGCCGGTGATGGGATCCACTCCTCGTGGGGATCGGGTTGTTCACCGCTGCTCTCCGGAAAACTGGTGATCGTCAACGCCAGCGCTGAAAGCGGATCGCTGGTCGCGTTCGATAAGGTGTCGGGCCGCGAGGTGTGGCGAGCGGGAGGCATCCAATCGTCCTGGAATACGCCTCTGCTGGCAAAGACCAGTCGCGGTGCGACCGAACTGGTCGTCAGCATCCAGGCGCGGATGTTAGGATTCGATCCCGTCAGCGGCCGGAAACTGTGGGACGCCGATGGCATTCATCGTTATGTTTGCCCCAGCGTCATCGCGCACGAGGGGATCGTATACGCGATCGGCGGCGGGCACACCTCGCTGGCGGTTCGCATCGGTGGCCAGGGTGACGTCACCGATTCGCACGTACTGTGGCGCCAGAAAAGGGGCTCGAATGTCTCTTCTCCGGTGTTTCACGAGGGGCATTTGTATTGGGCGGATGCGCGCGGGGGCGTGGTTTATTGTCAGCACGCGAAGACCGGCGAGGTTGTTTACCAACAGCGTCTGGAACCGCGTCCGGGTCGATTCTGGGCATCGGCCACACTGGCCGACGGCAAGATCTACTATGTCTCTCAGCACCAGGGGACCTACGTGGTCGCTGCCCAGCCCGAGTTTTCATTGGTGGCCCACAACCGACTGAAAGACGATGACAGCCGCACCAACGCTTCGATCGCGGTCAGTGATGGAAAGTTGTTCTTGCGCAGCGACCAGCGTCTGTACTGTATCGGCAACTGATGTTGCGCCGCCGCAGCGCTGCTGACCACTGACCGATCACCGAGTAGAGAGGACTGGAAGATGCCGTTGATTCCCGTAAACAATCCCGCGTCATTGGTCGGTTACTATTTGGGAGTTGCCAGCCTGATCCCCGTGCTGGGCATACTCACCGGTTTGCCCGCGGTGATCTGCGGAGGGATCGGAATCGCCAAGGCCAGAAGTGCGCCGCAGAGCGGTGGGATGGGGCATGCGATTACGGCCATCGTATTGGGGATCGGCGGACCGGTTCTCTGGGTCGTTGTCGTAATCGCCATGGGTCTCTTTTCCTAGCGCTGGAGCCGTGCCAATCTCGTTTTGGACCGGCTGCGCCCAACTCGGCAGACACCGAACCTCGCGCCGAGCCGTGCTCGCGATGATCTGTATGGGGCATGTTTGCCGGCGCGGAAAATGCCCATCGCGCGAGGCATTGGCGAGGTCCATTGACTATGATGGTGCACACCGTCCGGCCCGATCCGCGTCGACATGCGGCACGCGGGTGAGCCCTTCGGCCTAGCGGATGTTCCCACAATCGGAGTACCCATGATGTTTCGACCACTCGCGATGGCCCTGCTTTGTGTGCTGAGTCTCCATCTTCATTACCCGGCTTCGCAAGCGTTGGGTTTCCAGGATGGTCGCGGGCGGATCGAGCGGATCCGTCGGGCCCGGGACCGGGCGGAGCGAAGTCGTCCGCAGACACGGGGCCGTTCCGAGTTTGGGGAGGAGAACTGGCGGGAGATGGTCCGTCGGATGCAACGCCGTCGCCAGGCCGCTGGGCAGCGCTCGCAACGCCGTGGAGATCGCGCGCCGTCGGCCCGCACTGCGGAGCGTTGGAATGAGTGGCTTCGAGATCGCCGGCAGCCGCCACGACGGGACCGAGCGCAGAACTGCCTGGGGTGTCACTCACCCGATGTACACGACGAGGACCAGCGCCGCGAAGGGTGGGACCGCGGCGACCGCGGCGAGGAACGGGAACACCGAGACGGTGATGATCGGGACCGCGAACACCGGGACGACGATGCCCGCAACCGTCGCGAGGAGGAACGCCGCCACGAGGAGGATCGGGACCGCCGCGACCGCGACGAGGACCGGGAACACCGAGACGGTGATGACCGCAACCGCGACGATCACGACCGGCCCGATGAGGGCGATCGGGACCGCGGAAACCGCGGCGAGGAACGGGAACACCGAGGCGGTGATGACCGCAACCGCGACGATCACGACCGGCCCGATGAGGGCGATCGGGACCGCGGCGACCGCGGCGAGGACCGGGAACACCGAGACGGTGATGACCGCAACCGCGACGATCACGACCGGCCCGATGAGGGCGTTCGGGACCGCGGAAACCGTGGCGAGGACCGGGAACACCGAGGCGGTGATGACCGCAACCGCGACGATCACGACCGGCCCGATGAGGGCGATCGGGACCGCGGAAACCGCGGCGAGGACCGGGAACACCGAGACGGTGATGACCGCAACCGCGACGATCACGACCGGCCCGATGAGGGCGATCGGG
>PADE01000227.1 GCA_002702965.1 Planctomycetaceae bacterium | reverse complement strand
GGTTTGGTTAGCCCGGCGCAGTGACCCGGCGCGCAGTGACCCGGCGCGCAGTGACCCGATCGCCCGCTGGGGAAGCGGGCCACAAGTGGAGAGCCGTGATGATCAGAAACACGCTCTGCTCGTTCTTGCTCGTGGTATGGGCGGCATGGCCAGTGCTCGGGCAACCTAGACCGGATCGCGAGTCGGATCCAAAATCAGAGGCGGACAGCCAGAACCACCAGCAGGTCCTACTCACCCGGCGCAACAATAACGGACCCTACGAAACGGCTGCATTTAGCTTTCGCCATCAGACCCAAGAACTCGAACTTCACCGTAATAACGTAGACGTTGTCTTCAGTGGCTGCGGTCAACTGCACATCAATCCACACGCCGGCTTGCGGGGACGGATTGCTGATATGGGGAAGACGGAGCTGGACAAAATCACGTTAGCCGATCTGAAGAAAGTTCCCGGGAAAGCCTGGCGACGCTTCTGCCTGCCACCCGTCAACGGCCATATCTATGTCCACGAGGGGTGGTACTTAAACCGGCGATTCACGGTCGCTTTCAAGATCACGATCGTCACACCAGAAAAACTGTCCATGCGATGGCGATTTCTGAGTCAGCAGGAGGATGAGCACCCGGAGGTTCCGAACGGGGCGGCCGGCACTATGGGCCAGTGCGGCGGAAAACATGTGCCCCGATAGTGACACCGGCGGCGATCACGCATCTCGATGATCACACCGCTGCACGTCGGATGGGATTGCGGGTCGGACCAGTCCACAGCGACCTGTAAGCGCCCGGTCTGCTGCGGCACATCGCAGCGACTCTGAGTCGTTTTCTGATTGTCAACCAACAACTGGCCGCACGACATCCGAACGGATCAGGGTTTGGGACCGCGCGGCCGAGCATCGTGTTCAAAATAAGGATGCACCTGAAGGAAGTTGAACATGAGCCGTTGGCCGATGCGGCCGCCTGGGTCACCGGGACCCACCCAGTCCGAGACCGTCAGCGTGGCGGTGGTGCTCTGGGCGCGAAAGAGCACCCAGTGGTAGTTCATCCAAGCGCGCGTCGTGGCGTTGTAAGGACCGTACGAATGGGCGTAAGAATTGTGGAAGACGCGCTGATAGGATTTCTCCGGGAAACGGCGGACGCCCTCCAAGTTAACACTCACCGCATGTTCTTCCTTGTTTTTCAAATTCTCTTTTTCGCCGGTGATCATCCGAAAGACGTACAGTCGCCCCACTTCCAAATTCTGGATCTGCTGCGAGATCCTGTTCGGCTTCTGGGCATTGCGGACCATCAGTAGGGCCGAATCACCGCGCGGCGTATAGGGAAAACGACCCTGTAGCCAGCCGAAGTGCACCTCCGTGACCGGACGGATACTACCGGGTGAAGCGGGCGACAGTTTCCAGCGGTGGGTTTCCTGATCAAAATCGCCATTCGCCAGAAGACGCGAGTCGTCAAACGGATCGGCGGACACCCGCTCGGTACGGCCTTCGATCCCGTAGTGACGGAACAGATGAGCCATCCAGCGTGTGGTCTCCTCATCAGCATAATGAACAAAATAATTCATCAGCCCGCGGGTTCCCCAATATTCCGGCTCGTTCGCTAGCAGCTTGAACTGCATATCGAGGAAGGTCTTGTAATTTGCCTGGGGCGCGACATTCGAGAACTCGTTCGGCGCAGAGAGATAACCCAGGCAGACGACCATACCGTCCATCGCATGCGGACACTTGTCGCGGTAGTCGCGGCCATGGTCCAAGAACATCAGCCGGGCGAAATCAGCGGAGGCCTGTGCGGTCCCGCGAATCCTGAGGTAGTACTTGACGGCGAAAGCGTTGCCGGTCTCCACCAGGGCCTTCACCAACTCGCGGCCCGCGGCGCCCTGGGAGAGGTCACCGACGTAGGGGAAGAACTGCTTTCCGGCAAAGTCCGGGTCGGCATGCAATCGCCGTACGGCTTGGGCATAGACCGAACAAAGTGGCAGCGAAGAACCGAATTCATCGGCCATCGAGCCGTTCAGTTCCGCTCCGGTCATTCCCTGAGTAGCTGCGACATAGTCACGAGCCCCCTGAACCGTGATCGGCATTCCATTCAGTTCGGCGGGCACCGAGCATTGCATCAAAAACCGTACCCCGCGCGCGCGAAGTTCCCTGAACAGGGGTTCTTGCAACCGCGGGCGTGAATTGCTCTGACTGAGGGTGAAAGTGTTCACGTGCGGGGCGACGTGCTTCCTGATCAGCTCGGCGTCCAGCGGAATCGCCGACTGAACGTACGGCTCGGGGATCAGGCCCGCGAAGACAATATCGGGGATCGAACGGACGACTAAATGGTCCACACAACGTTCGCCCTGCACCCGCAGCACGAGCGTGTGCTGTCCCGCGGGCAACGGCCGCATGGCCTCTCGTTCACCCGCCTCGTCGAGCACAATGATGTCCTTTGTGCCTGCGCTCGCGTCGATCGACAAACTGAGTTTTCCCTTCCCCAAACCGGCCTTGCAATTGACGTAAACCCAGCGTTGCTTGGGCTGCACGAACTTGTACTCCTGCACGCCGTTGACAGCACCCGGATTCTCGCTGAGGACTTCCCAGACGAAATTGTTGAGCACCTTGACGTTGTGAAACGTCTGCGTCTGGCCCGGCCAGTTTGTCGACTGTCGCGCCGGCTCGCCTAGGGGATGACCGTCGCGATCCTTGACCAGGGCATGAACCTCGTATTTCCCGGCCGGGAGTTGTCCCACATCGAGGTTGAAGAGCATCGTTCGATGGGCCGAACCGAGCGGCTTCTCGCTGGTAACGGCCGGCGGTTTCTGGCCGGGTGTTTGGAGTGACACCTCCAACACGGTCCCCTCGGAGAACGGACCCATCAAGGCACAATTCGCCCGCACCGCGATACGACCCGGGTCTCGGAGGATCTCGGTTTCGATCCTCGGTTTTGAGAAAAGCGCGAGGTCCTTGTCGAACGAAGCGGCATCCTGCTGATAGAGATCGCGAACCTCGCGGCGCGAAAGCGGCTGCTGGTAAACACGGACTTCGTCGATGAGCCCTTTGAAGACGGGATGGAAGCCCGCTTCGATCCAATCGAAGCGGGCGATCACGAACGGCAGGTCTTTGGCGACGAGAGTGAAAGGCGTCGAAATCTCCATGACCGGCGCGCCGTTGAGATAGTAGCTGATGACTCGCCCATCAACGGCGAACAGGACATGCTGCCATTGGCCCACCTGCACGTTAACGATCGGTTGGGTGTAGGACTCAAACTGCCGGCCACCGGACGTCCACAGACGCAGGTCGTTTCGGGGCGTACCCCAAGCGGTGCGGGTATCAAAGAGCACCGCGAAATTTCGGTTCGCCTGATCGACTCCCCCCCAATGAAACAACGCGCCATGGCGCTCCGCAGGATTGACCCACATCGACACGGTTCCGCCAACGCCGATGTCGAAGTCCTGGCGAAAGTCGAGCTGCAAGAACCCCTGCTCCCCGTTGAAGTACAGCGCCTGCCCCTTCCCCCGATCGACGAACGTCGCGTCCACGATCTTCCCGTGATTCTTGATTCCGGACGAGTCGATCGCGACGGTTCCTGAACTCTCATCGAACCGCCACCATCCCAGCAGACCATCCGACGCGTGTGCGATCCCGGCGGCCCAACAAACAACCCCCGACAGGACCACCAGAACTCGGCGTTTCATATCAACGACTTTCCGTTGGCGCCCACGATCCTCTAAGTGCTCGATGCGTATTTTTAACTCTTCGCCGCTGTCAATCAATTGTGGGTTGCGCGGCACAGAGAGGCAGCAGCCGATTCGTGAGATCAACACGTAACTCGCTTTGTCTCACCTCGATCGACGGGCTAGACTGTGGCCTGACTTCTCAGCTGACGGGGTAACGTCATGAAACGCTGGCTCGCGGGCGTGGTGTTAATCGGTGTCGGGGTGTGTGGTGGTGGTTCCTCGCCGCCTGGTGGTAGTACACCGCCCAGCAGTTCTCTACCGAATGCGGAGCTCGGTCCGTTCTTTACGCTGCGATCGACCGTGGTTGCCGATCCGAAATCCAAGCCGAAACGCAACTCGACACAGACGCTCGGACCGACGCTGCGCAACGATCAGATCGAATACCGCTGGGCGGCGATGAAGCGAGGTGGTGGATTAGTCGCGATCCGTGACCCGGCTTCGGGGACCAACCTGCTTGGTGATACGGCAGCAAAACCCCAGTGGTGGCGCGTCAAATTGAAAAGCGGCCGCACCATTGCCAATACCGATCTCCCCTGCACGTTTGCGCGCAACGGCAATCAGCTGTCGCTGATATGGAGTGGTGATATTCGCGTCATCGTGATCGTCCGTCTCGATCCCAAAGACCCAAAGATCCGAGCGCGCATCGACGTCGAGGCGATCAAGCCCCGCGTCGGCTTGCGGGATGTCGTCTTTCCGGTCGTGGACGGTATGCGACCGCTGTCGACCGATCCGGACGACGACCGCCTGCTGCATGCGTTTCGCACCGGGTATACCGAGCCGACACCGCTGACCACCGGACAACCGGTGAACATGCGGTACCTCATCGGCTACTACATGCAGTTCACAGCGCTGCTCGGCGGCGGGCGGGGACTGTATATCGGTGATCATGATCCGACGGCTGCCTGGAAGGACATGAGTTGGACACCCAATACCGCAGCAAAAACACTCCGCTACGCCATCTCGCACCCTGTGCTCAACTGGGGCGCCGACAGACCGGTGAGGAAATACAGTGCACCCGGTGACTGCGTGATCGGACCGTTCCGGGGCGACTGGTACGACGCGGCGCGAATTTACCGCAAGTGGGCTGTCACCGCACCGTGGTGCGCCAAGGGACCGATGCACCAGCGAAAGGACTATCCCAAGTGGTTCCTAAACCTGGACTACTGGACCGGTGGACACATGGGTGATTATGACGACCAGCAAAGGGAGTTCCGCAAGCGCGACCTGTTTGACTTCCCCAACACGGCCACGCACGACTACGGGTATTACGGCCAACCCTATCAGCACGACGTAAATGTGGACTATTTCCCGCCGCGTTGCGGATCGGTCAACTACCAAAAAGTGCTTCGTGCGTTGAGCGCCCGAGGCGGACGTGTCATCCCCTACGTCATCGGCTGGATGTGGAACGCGGGCACGGAAAGCTACCAGCTCAGCGGCGCGAAGGAGAAAGGTGCGATGCTTGGCGAAGATCGCAAGAGCTTGCTGTGGTCTGAACTTTCGCCGGCCGAAGAGAATGTCGCGATGTGCCCGGCCGCGAAGATCTGGCGAGACAAACTCACCAGCGTCACGATGGAACACGTCAAGCTCTACCGCACCGGCGGCGTCTACTTTGACTACTTCTCGGTCCACATGAATGACTGTCACAATCCGCGTCATGGTCACGCGATGGGAGGTGGTGATTACTGGTCGCGGGGAGTCAACGGCCTGTACAAGCAGTTGCGCCAGGCGGCTCGTAAAGTCGATCCGGAGGCGATGTTCTGCGGAGAAAGCCCCGCCGAGTTCTGCATCGACGTGCTCGACGCCCAGTTTTCCAGCACTTACTCTCACGATGCGCCTCTTTGGCAGGTGGTCTATCATGACTACACGCAACTGTTCGGCGGCATGCACTGGATGGAGGACAGACCGCTGCTCATCGGACGCCAGTGGCTACTCGGTCACATGAACGCGGTTTCGGGGGCCTGGGGGTACCACACCGATGACACACTTCCCGCCAACGCGCAATGGCAACACGACCTGATTCGCTGCCATCACGAGTTTGCCCGGCCGTACCTCGGTTACGGTGAAATGCTGCGGTCGCCGGTGGTCACCGGTGATCTTCCCAAGATCACCGAGAAAGGAATCGATGGTCCGTTCACAGCGCAGGCTGTGGAAGGAACTGCCTGGCGGGCGGCGGACGGCAGCGTCGGCATCTTCTTCTTCAACTATCAGGACCAGCCTCACCAGTTCAACTGGACAAAGGATGTCGCAGAGATCGCCGGGTTCGATGCGTCGACGACACTACAGATGACACAATGGACCGTCGAGCAGGGTGCCGCACCGGTGCGGCAAACCCGCGGCGGTGTGATCCGCGGCGAAAACGTCACGATCGCGGCTCGCAATCTGATCGCTCTAAAACTGGAGGTGATCCGATGAACCTCGCCCTCTGTATGTCGATGGCGCTGGTCGCCGCAGACGTCAACGTCCCAGCTGGCTGTGTCGCCGCCGACAACGCGAAGGTCGCCGGGCACGGCTATGCCGACCGCGTGGTCCATGAGAAGACCGGTATCGAGCTACTCCTGATCCCCGCCGGCACGTTTACGATGGGCACTGACGATCGCAATTCCTCATCGGCAACCAACCCTGCGCGGCAAGTAACCATCACTCGGCCGTTTTACATGGGAAAGACCGAAGTCACCAACGGTCAGTTCCGCCGTTTCGTCCGGGCGAAACCCGATTACGACGGCAAAGCCGACGTCGATCCTAACTATGATCTGTACCTGCTGCACTTGCGGGGAAAGAGTGTGATGTCCGACGCGGATCCGTATCCGGTCGTCTATGTGAGTTGGCACAACGCGAACGCGTTTTGTGCCTGGGCCGGTTTAAAGTTGCCCGGCGAAGCGCAGTGGGAGTACGCCTGCGCCGCCGGAACGACAACCAAGTTCTCCTTTGGCGATGACCTGGCGGAGATCCCTAAATATGCCTGGGTGGATCTGGCCGCCGGCCATCGGACGCACCCGGTCGCAACAAAGCTGCCTAATCCGTGGGGACTGTACGATATGCATGGAAACGTGTGGGAGTGGTGCGCAGATGATTACATTTATCAGTACAAGAACGCACCCTCAGACGAAACGATCCGGCGCGACCCCAATGCACAGACCAAGCCGCTGCGCGGAGGCTCGTGGAGCACCGGACCGGCTCGATCACTGAAGCGCACACCGTCGTGGTGGTTTTCTACAGCGCTGGGTACTGTCTCCCGGTTCAACGTTGCCCCCGGCAACGCNCAGCACGATCGGGGCTTCCGCGTCATCCTGCCACTGACCGAGGTGGCGCCAATCAAACNTCCGTCAAAAGTCGCGCGACCCAAACCGCTCACCCCTCCGCCGGTTCCCGCGTCGCCCGACGGCGTAATGGTCGCACACTTCACTTTCGAGGAAGGCACGGGCACGAACGTGCGCGACTTGAGCGGCCGNGGGAATCACGGAACCAACAAGGGCGCACACTATGTCGAGCTAGGGGGTGATACCGGATTCGCCTTGGCCTTCGACTCGCTCAAGTCAACCGTGGACTTTGGCGCCGTACCCGACCTTAACCTGCTTTCACATTTGACGATCGAAATGTGGGTCAACCCTCGGAAACTGGCCAACTCACGCGAGATCGGTGTCATCGGCAAAGGATTCAACAGCTTCCTAATCAGTTTCACCGATGCGCTGTGGTTTTACATCGGCAACGGCAGCACGTTCGTGTCCGCGCCGATCAAACTGAACCGCTGGCAGCACGTCGTCGCTTGCTACGATCGCCAGTCGATGCGNCTGTACCTAGACGGCAAACAGGTGGGGCGTAGACAGGTCGACCACCCGGTACCCGAAGGCGGTCGCTTTTTCCTCAGGCCACCGCTCCNCGCAGATCGGGAAATCGATCGACCGTGGTCGTTCCTGCTCGATGATGTCCGGATTTACAGCCGGGCGCTGACGCCGACCGAGGTCGCCCGTCACTACCAACAGCAGAGCACCGGCAGACGGTAGGAACGTCAGCCCCATCGGCACCCGTCAAACCGCTCGCTTGCAGTCTTCTCTCCCGGTCCACAATCTTCGGGGATCGTCCGCCTGATGCGTTCCCATCCGTCCTGGAACAGCGACCCCGTCACCGTGTCCGGTGGCTAGCGGGGANCGTGTNCCGGCTCGCGCTACAGCCCCTGTACCCATTCCTACGATTTCGGAAATTTCCTGCGATTTCGGAGATCCCACGTGATCACGCGAGGCTCTATATTGGTGGTAGCTTGAGACACCAACCGAAGGGTCCGAATATGAAACGTCTGCTGGAAACCTTGCTGGTACTGGGAGTCGCGGGGTGTGGAGTAAAAGAAAGCACAGACAACACCAGCAGACCCGTGATCGACGTCAAGATCGGAGACCGAGTTCCNGACTTCGAAGTCACCATCAACGGAAAGAAGTGGANACTCAGCCAGCTATGCCAACAACCCGAGATGACCGGAAACGGTACCGTCGTGATGACCTTCTGGTGCTCGTTTTGTCACAGCTGCCGAGACGTCGAACATGCGCTCGACAAGCTCGCTAAGACCTATCAAGGCAAGGCAGGGGTCTTTGCCTTAGACGCCAGCGCCGGCGAGACGGCCGAAGGCGTCGCCCAGTTCGCCCGAGACCAAGGGCTGACACTTCCGATCGCGATCAATGCGGGTGGATCAACGGCGAGCATCTTCGGTGTACAAGTCACAACGACCACGGTCATTATCGACTCTCGCGGGATACTCCGATACTGTGGTCAGTTTGCTGATCGGCAACACGCGTATGCTGAGAACGCACTCAACGAAGTGCTGGCAGGTGACGAAGTGACCGTCAAGCAAACACGACACAAGGGCTGACCGATCTAGCCTGTAGAGCTTCCGTGTGAAGCTTCCGTGGAACGTTGACCAATCCTATNCTCGTCGCAGGTTCGCCGTTGCCGAGTTGGTTGTGAGGTTCGTCAACCGCCACTGGCAGTTGGGCTCTCGCTCTCAATCCATTCCCGTTGGCTCGCACCCCTCACTTCGCTTTTGCATACAACCAAGCGATCGGGAAGACCCGCCAACGAGATGCACCTTGCCCCTCGGCGGGACTCACGCTGTAGTTGATGAAAATCTTGTCTTCGGAGAGGAAGATGGTCGGGTAATGGTAGTGTGTGAAGTCGTCCGGGATTTCGCCTAGGAGTTCGTCCGGACCGCTACCGCCGCGCACCATGGCCTGTAGCGGCGGGGGTTCGACTTGCGTGACGTCCACATCACAGCCGGGACTCACTTCCAGGTTCCGACGGTGGATCCAGGTCTGGCCATCGTTCTTGGAAAGAGCGATTGTGAGCCGACCGCGCCGGTAGCCTCGCTTGATCTCGTCCGCCGACATCTGATTCCAGACCATCACCAGATCATCCGTCGTCGGAAGACGCTTCAGCATCGCCGGCGAGTTGGACATCGCGACGTCGGTCAGTTGCACTTTCATCCAGTTCTCACCGCCATCGGAACTGTAGCTCTTGAGAATCCGCCCGCAGGTGGAACGCATGAAGCACAACAGGCGGCCGTCCTTGAGNTCGGCCACCACCGGTTCTTCNCAGGTCAGGTGTCCCAGGCGACCGTCTGCGAAGTAACCCATCATGAACCCCCTGGCCTGGTCGTTAACGCAACTTTTCCAGCTCTTGCCTTCGTCGTCGCTGTAGCAGACGAAGCTCCCGGACATTTCTGGAACGTGGGTGTGAGTTTCGAGCAGGATTTTCTTTCCTTTCCAGATCGCGTAGCCGCCGCGCGCGGTCGTTGTGTAGTCGGGGTGTTTGCCGTACATCCCAAAGTAGAACGGAACGACGATCCGACCCTTGTACTTTGTGCGTTGGAGTTGAATCGCGACACCCTCCAGTTTCCAGCCGAGCTTGAGAGGATTGATTTGGCCACCGGATTGCCAGGTCTGGCCTCCGTCGGCTGAAGTCTGTGAATCGCTGCCGCTCGTCCGAAAGAGCTTTCCGGACAACAACCGCAAATGCTGTGGTCGCTCGTCTTTCGCGACATCGAATGCGACTTCGCCAGGTGGCAGGTCGTCGGCGACGGCCAAGGAGTAGCAGCTCAGTAGGAGTGCAACGAAAGTCGTCGCGATCCGGCAGCCGCGACAATCCCCAGCGCGCCGCGCACGAGCGGCTACGCGGGGCCAATCAAACTCACTCACTCGCGGTTGATGCTGGTAACGCTGGCGGATTCGCGGCGGTACGTAAATGGGCAGCTGGCTCATGTTGAGATTCCCCTCAAACTTCGGTTGCTGTGCATGAATCGAAACGGGCATAGGTCCACCTCCCTCGGTCGGTAACGCAAACGGTCCGGGCGGTGACATGACCCCGAACTTGCTAGCCGCGAGCGCTCTGGCANACGGCCACGGCGCGGGCCGGCGGTCAGCGCGAATCAAATCGGTACCCAAGGGCCCGTCGACCGCCAGCCGCTGTCTCCATTGCGCCCGATTCTTGGCACCCCTAATAAGCGAAACGGCTCTATCTGNGCAGCCGCTGGAAACACCAATCGACAGGGCTTCCGACGCAATCGGCGACGGGATTGGCACTAGTGTTGGCTACAGGAATCTCGCTGTCGTGGCGTTGTCATTTCAACGGTCAGGGTCGTAGCCACGTTCTTCTTGTCTAAAGTCCAAGTGGTGATCTGATGTTAGCCGGCGGCGTGTTGCGTTAACCGGTCGAACGAAACGAAGTTTCTCCCTGCCAAGGCCGCTCTGAGGCCGAAGCAGTACAAGAGGATGAGCGCCGCGACGCTGAGGTAGCCTGTGGTTGCATACCAGTGCTCNGAGTTCGCAGTCGCGACAACATCCATCAGCGTACTACAAAACAACCAAGTCGTGACGAGCAGTGCTCCAAACCGAAGGACACAATAGGCGACGCCGCACAGCGTGAGCGTGAACACGACGAATTCGAGATAGCCACGTTCCCCACGGGGACTGAATAGAATCAGCAAGAGTATCAGCACGATCAATACGACCAGGTCTTTCTTTAGTAAGACTTTGATCAGGACCATAATCGTCGTCAACAGTAGAACGGTGAAGGTAAACGCGCCGACTGCGGCATCACACAAATAGGCCAAAAAGTAAATTGCACGCGCGTGGATCTCAATCGATGTTGCAATCAACGGTTTGGGCGCAGTAATCGAACCATCGCCCATCGCCAGGACTTGGTCGATCAGGTGCAAGGTGATCGCCATGTGGATACCAATCATGATGTCTCGACCCACCGCGCCATCCCGAAATTCACCTTTCAACAGGCGCGTGCTCGATATCAGGTACTGGGGCCAAAATCGCCTGGCAAAAGGTTCCACAGCCGCGTAGGGGATGACCACCAAGAACGTCGTGAAGCTCGCTCGCAGCACCATGTGAAACAGGTAACGGAGCTCACGTGGAGAAACCTCATGTGAATAGCAGGCGAATCCAGCAATGGCACTGAGGGTGAACGAGATGACCGCTAGTTTGGCCAGCGTCTCCCGATCCGCTCGGCCAGATTTGATGTTACGAAAACCAAAAATCAGTGCCAGGATCAAGAGGCAACCGAAGAGAGTGGTCGCCTCATCACCGCCAGAGCCCCCCCCGGAGCCCGCGGACGCTTTTTCATCTGGGTCCGGATGTTGCCATTCGGGAAGCACGGCAAAGTAACAGAGTCGGCCGTTCAGTGCGCCACATTCGACATAGATGGTGATCTCCGGATTTTCGGGGTAGACGCCTTTGAATGACGAGCTGGCATCGGTAGGGACCGGTGGCACCCAATTTGTCTGAGATTCCGTAAAACTGCTGCGGTCCAATTTGGCCCATTTGAAGCCCAGGTCCCATAACGCGGAGGTATCCACCGACTCCTTTGCGGGCACGCGTCCGGGCATGACCGACAGAGAATCTTGAAAGGCTTGGAAATAGATCAAGCGACCTTGAACGTCGAACTGAGCGCTCTTGCTGCCCCAATTGGGAACGGGATCTCGGACACGCGCGATACCGGGGTTGACCGTTGATAGATCGCCAGACAGATTGAAGCTGAACAGTTTGTTCGGATCCAGCCGGCCCTCGAATTCGTTGTACCAGTTGAATAGAGTCGCGGGTTGGCCCGTCCGAAAGTACTTTCTTTGACTGACCTTCCAGTTCTCTCCTTCGTCGTCCTCTGGCTGGTAGGCTCCCCAGGGGTAACTCCCCGTTATTCCGTAATAAGAGACCGCTCCGCGCTCGTACCCCGCCTCCTGAAGAAAATCGCGTGCCTTGGTTTGGGTGACTTGTGGCGAATCGACCGGATTGGCAAGGCCAAGGCTGGTTGTACGAGAGGCCAGCGCCAGGATCCCAACGACCGTCAGAGCAAAAACGACGAGCGAGGCATAGATCAGATTCTTGGGGATCGCATCCCCGTGGTCGAATTGTGCGACCTGTTCCGGAGAAGGCAGCTGGCCCATGGCCAGCAACGGATCCAGCGGAGAATCGCCGGGTAGCAATCTCAGAACTTCGACGAGATTGGTGGGGCGATTTTGACTCTTGGACGCGGTGCACGTTTTGATGATATCGTCGATCGCCGGATCGAGTTCGGGTACGCTGCTCAGGGCCGAAATCTGACTGTCGGTGCTGCGNACCTCCAATGCCTGTTTAAGGGAAGAAATCTTCTCCTGCGGCTGCCCAACAAACAGCTCGTACAGAATCAGGCCATAGGCGTAAATGTCCGTCGACGTCGTAGCTCGCTCTCCGCGTAGTTGTTCGGGCGCCATGTACGCGGGTGTTCCGGCAATCGCGCCTTGCGGGCTGTCGGATTGCTGTGGGATGGCCAGACCGAAGTCCATGATCCGAACTTGCCCATCTTCATCGAGCATAATGTTGGCAGGTTTCAGATCGCGGTGAACGATCCCGTGGTGGTGCGCCGCGTGCAGGCCGGCACCAATCTGTTTGGCGATATCCAGTCCCTTTTCCTGCGGAAGGCGACCGATTCGTCGTAACAGAACGGAAAGGTCTTCGCCTGCGATGTACTCCATGGNGAGGAATACGATTCCTTCGTATTCGGCGATGTCATAAACCCGACAGACGTTGGGGTGTGCGATTTGACGCGCCAGGCGAACTTCAGCACGCAAAAGCTCCAGCCGTCGCTGATCGCCCGACACCCCTTCGGGCAAGAATTTCAGCGCGACCGTCTGCCCGAGTGTCAGATCGTCGGCCCGGAAAACTTCACCCATTGCGCCAGCGCCCAAGCGGGCAATGATGCGATAGCGGTCCAGGATGATATCGCCTGGTGTGAAACGGCCATGATCCGCGGAAGAACCGTACGAACTGATTGACCCTCGGGACGGATGGGATTGGCGAGACTGGACCGGTCGGGAAGAGGGTTGGTGGCTGTGTTCAATCGTGGTCTCTGGATCGACGGTAACCGGCGGATCGACAGAGACCGATTCGGCCATCAACGTCCCGCAGTTCGGGCAGAACTTGGCGTCGGCAGAACTGTCGAATGAACAAGCGGCACAAATGGTCATCAAGGTATTCCAAGGCGAGCCGTGCTTCGCGTGATTATAGGTGATACGGGATGGGAATGCCGATTGGGGCTTCCCTTAGATTGGTCCCGTTGCCGTGCGGAAATCCTGGTCGGGTTGGAGGTCGGAGGGGACGCGGTCACAAGTCGCAGCATCGCCACCGTGTCGAGCGGATGATGTCGAAAATAGGCCGAGCGGACGGGGAGCTTGGTTAGAAGCCACGCTCACTGTGCCGTTGGTAGCGCAGGGCCTCAACGGATCAAGCCAGTTCGAGACATCGAACAAAAGTGCCTGTCAAGGAAAGAGCCCTGCACGCCTCGGGGTGTTGATCCGTATGGAAATCACACGCGCTGTCACCTTTGGCCCAGTACCAACAGAGTGTTCAACGACAGCGTGACTGGCAAGTCGACCTCGCCTGCTCCGAATGCAACCGCGGCGGCTTACCGAAATACGACGGTCGGACACCGGGCCCCGTGCTGCAGTTCGGCCAGACACCGACCATCGATGCCAACGCGGCGAGTTCGTTAGGCGGTCGCGGTCTCATCGAAGCGGAAGGCGACACACTCCAGCAACGGTTCAATGACGGTTTGATCCCGCCCCGCAGCAAACGCGTGCCGCCTAGCCACCCGTGAAGAGAAATAGGAACTCCGGAGACGACTTGTTCTTGCCTTGATTGGCGATGTTGTAGACTTCAAAGCCACCGACATTGCGCAGACGCGTGGTGCCAGTCGTGGCGCCCGGTAACTTCTCGTCAAAGGTCGCCATCTCATCGGCGTGCCCCATGCGACTCAAGATGGCCCAGTGCTCGGACCGCTCTTGCGGAAAGTTCATATCCCACACCCAGTATCCGTCGGCAATCGTATGATGGTGTTTCCATTGGTGCACATAGTTGGCCTGCTCACGGGCTCCTACTCCGATGTAGATCCTGCAATCGTGGGCCTTGACCTCGTGGAGCATCGAGCCGGCGCCCAACACCGCGTCCAACAGTCCCTCCTTGAGCCAGGTGCGGACATCCATGCCGTGGAAGAGATTCCCGGGAAAGGTACCATACGTCATCACGGAAAGCTCGAGCCGTTTTCCCTTGCGCTCACCGACTTCGTTAAGCACAGCCCGCGCTCCGCGCACCAGCAGCGTCAGATACCGGGCCCGCACGCGTTGCAAGCGTTCATCGTCGTTGGTGAGTTTCCTGGCGTCCCCACCATGCGCCTTTCGAAAATCGTCGAGCACCGGTTGTTCCCAGCCGACAAAATCCGGTCCGCGAATAAAGTTGAGCGTCACCCCATCGACATCAAACTTCGTGGCCGCTTCGCGAACGAAATCCAGCATAAACTGTCGCACCGCGGGAAAGGCATAGCTGGCCTTCTGAATCGGAGTTCCGTCTCTGGCGATGATTCTTAACTCAGGGTGATCGGCGACGAAACCCACACCGTAGGGACCCGGCGGTGTGCCCCCGAGGATGCCCAACCGAAACTGAGCGTCAAACTTNCGTCCGATTCGATGTGTATGCTCGCACGCTTCGTGGACGCGGTCGATNTTGTTGGCGATCAGCCTCTTGAACGCGTCGACTTTCTTTTTCTCGCTCGGTGTGATCGGCAACCCACCGGCTGTGTAGCGACGACCCACCTTCGATTGATAGTCGGCCCGCTCACCCGAGTTGACCGCCCAGGTAACGCGCTGGACGTCGGAGTGCCGGTAGAGTTCCACCTCCGACCAGACGTCGGCCTTGGTGGAAATACCACCCTTGACCACGAAACTGTTGCCGTCGTTGCTGGCGATGACGACCCGCGTATCGGTGCGGGCGCGGTCTTTTCGAATCGCCGCCACGCGGGCCTCGCTCAGCGGGACCAGTCGAACGTAGGCCACATAGCTCTTCTTCGTATCACGCTGTCCGAAGATGATGTCCTGACCGGTCAGGTCGGCGTGACACCAAAAGTGCTCGGCCAGTTCCGTCCCCTGATACCCGGTGTGCCCGGTATCCATCACGATCGCAAAGCAGGGGTCCCGCGTGAGCTTGACCTTGGCCACCGTTTCGTCGCCGTCGTAGGCCCAGACCGGGTTCCACAACCCGATCGAGACCGAGTACCAACCCTTCAGGTCGAGCGGTAAGGTGACGTCGGGAGCGTCGGCAATGGAGCCGGACCCCATCATCGTACCGCGGATCTTGCCCTCAAATCCCTCGTACGAGATCAGCTGCCAGTGCCCTTTCTGCCGGCCCTTCACGAGCTTCCCCGCCGGCGTGCAGCGGCTCATGTCGGTGATCAGAATCTCTGACCGTTGCGGCTCCGCCGCCGTCGCTTCAGGCGCAGCCAGTGCCCATGCGGTGATTGCGATCGGCAGGCATGCAACGGCGCTTACCGAATTGTTTCTGAGAGACATCATCGAGTCGTGCTCCTTGTGTCGAACATCCAATATTTCCCTTGCGGGTGGGTCTACGAACCGATTCCGAAGCGCAACAAACGGCCTGACCGCGCGCGCCGCGGGTCTCCGTGGTTGATCGGCGCGACCTCCACCGCCGCACCGAAATCCGGGGCGGCGGATCGCTACCGAGGGATCTCGCTGCCCAGCGACACAGTCTCCGGTGCCTAGGGCTGCAAGCTCTCTACCAGCGCGATCACGGCCCAGGTCGTTCCCCAATAGGTGGCCGTCTCCTCAACCCGGTTCCGTGTCTTCGTTTTGGTTCCCGAAACCGGCCACGAACCATCGGGCTGCTGACGGGCAACCAGGAACTGCCGAGCGCGGCGCACCACGTCCTCATCGCCGGCCCCGCTGCGCAGCAGGGCGTACAGACTCATCGCCGTACCCAGAGCATCGCTTTTCTCACCCACCAGCCACCCCCAGCCACCGTCCGCTGACTGCTGCTTCAGCAACTTCCTGGCAATCGTGTCCACGGTCTCGTTGTCATCCTGTTGGTGGGCCAGCAGCAATCGGAGCGCGTACCATTCCGTGCTCTTGCCCGACGGACTTGCAGCGATCCGTTTGANCGTCTTCTTCAAGTCAATGCCTGGAGACTGCCGGCGACCCCGGTCAGACAGCGTCAGCGCGAGCCACATCGTGGTGACATCCTGCGTCTCAGATAGGGTACGTTTTTGACTTGGGAGCTGCCCACCCGGTTTCCATGAGCCGTCCGGTTGCTGGCCGCCGGCGATCAGATGCTCGAGTTTCTTGTACGATTCAGCGTGTGTGGCGAGGTTCCCGCCGAGCCGCCGTGTCATCAACAATTGAACGAGTCCCTCTTTGTTCCCCGAACCGATTACGTTCCCCTTCGCGTCCTTTGACAGAGATTTTTCAAGTGCCCATGCCAACCATTTCCCAAAGCGATCGCTCACGTCAAACCCGCGTTGTTGCGCCGCGCTGAGACTCCACAACATGGTGCCTACGCGGTGGCAAGAAACACACTTTTTCTTCTCAATCCACCAAACTCCCTGTTCCTCGATGAAGGGGATGCTCTGTTGAATGGCCTGGCGAACGCGAACCGTTAACTGCTGCTGCTCTGCGGGTGCCGCAGCACACGTTGTCGCCATCACGATCATGCTGGNNTACANCATCTAGCCACTCCCGATTCGTCTTCACTGGNACACGNGTCNCGTCGCCGCGTATGATACCANCCGTGCTNCCACAAANAGAGTCAGCGCCGCCGTAAGGCCTGTTTTCCGAGAGGATCTACGATCCATAACAAGCCCGACCCCGACTGACGGCAGACGCGCTTCGGCTGTTCGACGGCGGAACCCAATCGAGGCACACGGATACCAAGTTCGTAACGCTTGCCCGCTGTGACTTGCCCGCCGCTCGAGGTGGAGACCGGATGGGTCCGGGAACCCTTAGCCCGATTGCTCGTGCGGGTAAAAACTGCGGGCAAAAAGAAGCATCCACAAATGACGCGACAGGGGGGTCATTCTCTGGTCTATCTGCTTCTGATCACATCGCTGGGAGCGGCAGAACCGGCTGCCGTCGCGCGAGTNATCCCTGTCACTGTCACCGGANAGATCGCAGCGGCTGTCGTGAAACAGGGCCAACCGATTCGGCTTTCGGTCACGATCGCAAATGGTCTGAAAGGTCCGATCGGCTACACGACTTTTGGTTTGAAACCCAACCGCTGGAACGGGGAGACCGTCACGCTTGCGCGGGTTGACGCCTATCGCGACGATAAACCCAAAGCTCTGTTCGCACGTGCTCCGCAGGTTCAACCTCCCAAGGAAATTACGGCGATGGTGACACACCGCGACGAATCCGGCGGGTTCCTGACAACCAACACAGATCTGAGGAAATGAAGCATCGTCGGCGGCTGGATCCCAGGTACGTACAAGATCCTTGTCCGCGCCGAGAAGATGACCGCCGATGGAAATCGATGCATCCTCTCGGTGCACAACGACCCGTTCGTATCCGAGATCCGGTGANCTGCANCACCGCGCTGGCGGGGCCTGGCTCGTCACCGCTCAGGCCACCTGTGTGGCCGTCGGCGCGTCGCCGAGGATGGTCGTCCTCCGCATATCTCGGATCTCGTTGGCGTCGTCAAAGCGGCGGACCCGGTGCATCGTCTGGCGGTTGTCCCAGATGACGAGATCGTGAAGCCGCCACTCGTGCGCGTGCACGAAGTCCGATCGGGTCGCGTGCTCGTTCAGATCACGCAGATAGGCGCGGGCCTCCGGCATCGGCCAGCCGACGATAGCGCCAGCGTGGGACGACAGATAAAGGGACTTGCGGCCTGTCACCGGGTGGGTGCGCACCAGCCGTTGGCGCACCGGCGAAAAGGTTTCCCGCTCCTCCCCCGTGAAATCGGTAAAACCGAGCAAACCACGCGAATACATCAGAGAGTGCTCGCACACCAGCTCCGCGAGCTCGGTCCGCGTGGCAGCGTCGAGCGCGTCGTAGCCGGCCCGCATGTCGGCAAACTCGGTGTTGCCGCCCTTCGTCGGCACGGCGCGGGCGGACAGCAACGACCACTTCGCCGGGACCACGCGAAAAGAGCTATCCGAGTGCCAGAGCCGGTTCGCCAGGTCGAACAGACGCCGCCGGTCATCTCGTGCGAAAATGCGATCTTGTTCGGCGAGGTTGGAGAGGTCCGCCATCTCGGTGGTGAGTCTGCGGCCCTGACAGTCGGTGATGCTGTTGCCGACCGCCCGTTCGATTGCACCGAAGTTTCGGGTGAACGCGATCTGTTGCTCGTCGGTGATCACCTGATCGTGGAAGATCAGCACCGCGTAACGGTCCATGCCCTCCTCAATCGCCACCACATCTTCAGGGTCCAGTGGCTCCCGGATGTCGATGCCATCCACCTCGCCGACGAAAGTCGGGTGGATCTGACGGATCGAAACGCTCACATCGGCGTCCTCCCTTGGTGTGAGGTACGAGCAAAAGTTGTGGTGCGGGCGGAACAAGCGCGATTGTCTCACGGTGAGACTGTTCGTTCTTTTATCCGGTCGCGCGCAGGGAATCAAGGATGCGCCATGGCCAAGACTGAAGGACCGAGAGCGGAAAATTCACCGATCGCGCCCGGTTACTTCAACTGACTCAGGTAGTCGAGCAGGTCTGCCAACTGCTGCGCGGTCAAATCGCGCGCTAGCAATTCGGGCATCATCGATTTGGCCTGCGCTGCGAGCGACTCGATCTGGTCGCCGGCAATTACACGGATCTTGCCGTTGGCCTCCTTCAGCGAGACCGCCCGGTCGGTCTTCTCGACGACGACGCCCGACAGGATTTGTCCCTCGGTCGTTTCACACAGGTATTGCAGGTACTTTGTCTCAATTGTCTTGGACGGCTCGAGAATGCTCTCCAGGATTTTGGAGCGACTGAGCCTGGTCCCAATTTGATCCAAATCCGGGCCCACGGACTGTCCCTGGCCTCCAATTCGGTGGCAGCTACGGCACTGCAGGCCGGCTTGCTCAAAAAACAGCTGTCGGCCGATCTTGACGTCTCCCGACAGGCGCAGGATGTCGGCAGCGTCCACCGAATTGCCGAGCCTCTTTACACGTTGCTGTTCAGGCAAATAACGTTCGAATAAGTCGCGAATGTGGCTTCGCTGGTGCTTCGTCGCTTGCACAATGGCGATCTTGCGAGACCGGATTGTCAATTGGTTGCCGTCGATCGCGCGGGCCACGTGGGCAGCGCCGATTGTCGAATCGAACAACTGCCCAAGCCGATCTTCGATTTCTTTCTGGGACAACGATTTGTCNCGTAGCGACTCGATGCGCTGGGTCAGCGGGGCCGTCGTCGGTGGTGACTTTGCTTCGACACCCGCCCCTTTAGAAATCCAGTCGTGCATCAGATCTAGACCTAGTTGGTCAACCACGCGCGACCCGAGCCGCGGCATTCGACCCGATCCGAGCGTACTCATTCGATAGTAAATCAACGACCGATAAGGATCGTGTTGTGACACGATCCGTGCTTGCGGAATGAAGAAGGACCCGTGTTTTGGCTGCGCGTTGACTATCTTCGTCGCGCTCAGATCGATCGACGCCATGACAAAGAAATCGGAGTTCCCACCGCCCCCGTTGCGGTGACAATGCGCACAGTTGGCATGCAAGTAGGCGCGCGCCCGGTTGTGAAGCGATTCTGTCGTATCTCGATAATCCACCAATCTCGGCAACTCGCTCGGCGGCTTGGGCAGCGCCGAGGCGAACACGCCCGCACTCTGCAAAAGTTCTAACTGATTGGCGCTGGTGCCTTTCTGTCGCGCGCGGTTCACTTGTAACGTTTGCATGCCGAGCACGTACTTTGCCGCCATCGTGTGGCAGACCATGCACTCGGTTCGACCGGGAAAGTGCCAGGTCTGCTGACGCCAGCCGTTTGCAGCGGATTTATCCTTGATGGTAAACGTCTGATCGAGACCTCGGGGATTCTCCAACAGAATCGCATCCGTTTGTTCGTGGTTCCAAACATACGTATAGCCACGCCAGTATTGATCCCCGTTGGATTCACTTCCGGGTATCCGTTCTTGGTGCAGAATCCGCGTCTCTAATCGGCGACCGCTGTTGGGATCGGATGTGTCCATTGCCAACGTGTGGGTTTCGACGAGTACGGCGCCGTCTGGGAATTTCCAGCCATCTCGACCTCCACGGTAGGGGAACTTGACCGCTTCAAATTCGATCGTGGAGTTGCCCGGCAATGCGACCAAGCGTTGCTTCGTACCGCCATCGGTCCACTGGGGCGCAATGACCTCGTAGGGGAGCACGCCGGCGGCCGGGAGGTGGTCCTTGGTCGACACAAATAGCCCGGTCTCACTTAGCTTGCGGGGAAATGCGCGGGACGTGTCGACCGTCTCGTTAGGGAACAAATGATGGATCTGCCCGCCGATATGGTCGATGAGGTAGAGTTCACCCGAGCGATCTTCGGCGAAGCCTGCGAGGCGTAATGTGGAATCGCATAGTTCGCGGTGCTCGATCACGCGGTCACCCTCCAGACGCAGCGACCAAATCTTGCCAGTGTCGTAATCGCCATAGATATACCTGCCCTGCAGGTCCCGCTGTTTGTTGCCGCGATAAACAAAACCACCTGTAATCGAACGGAACATGGAATGGTCGTGCGCAACGACCGGTTCCAGGATCCGTGTGGGTCCGCGCTGCCGCTGAGGACGAAAGGGGCGTCCCCCCTCATTCACACTCCAACCATAGTTCCCAGCACGCTCTACGCGATAGACGCTCTCCCACAGGTCTTCGCCCACATCGGCTGTCCATAGCTCACCCGTTTGGCGATCGAAGCTCAGTTTCCACGGTTGCCGAAACCCGTAGGCCCAGATCTCGGGGCGCGCGCCGGGCGTCTCGCGAAACGGGTTTTCGTCGGGCACTCGGTAGGCGAGATCATCTTGACGTTGGTCGACATCGATGCGCAGGATCGAGGAGTTGAGAACGGCCAGATCTTGACCGCGGTGCGCCGGATCGTGTAGCCCCCCGCCATCGCCGATGGCGATGTACAAGTAGCCCTCGGGGCCAAACTTCAAACAACCACCGTCGTGGCCGGCCGAGTGCCAATCGATGAGGACCTGATGGCTGGTCGGATCGGCGCGCCACGGCTGATCCCGAGAGACGCGAAAACGGGCAACCTTGGTGCCACGTTTCACTCCAGACAACCGGTAGCTGATGAAAAAGAACCCGTTGTCACGAAACCGCGGGTGAAACGCGATGCCCAGCGTGTTGATTCGCTCCACACCGAGGACCTTGGCCACATCCAGAAACAACTCCGCCTGGGAAACGTCTGGCCTTTGTTCGAACGAGTGGACTTTCCCGAAATGCTCGACGACGATCAGCCGATTGCTCCCGGGGACAAACGTCATCGCGAGTGGTTCGTCGAACCTAAGCTGTGGAAAGGCCAGGGCGGTCCGGTAAGGTGCCGGGGGATCGGGTGAGCCCACAATGCGCGAGGTGGTCCACGGTTCGCGTTTTGAATCGGTGTTGACCGATGCCGGGTCGTCGNCTCGCGTCGAACTGAATGGCAGCGTGAAAACTATCGCCCAAAACAGACGCCGAACGTAATCTTGCATGGTTGGATTCTCTTTTTCGAGCTGGCAGGACCGTGCCACAACAGCAGCGATCGGGCGGCGTACCACAGGGAGGCCGGAGCGAACCCCGCAAACACCTGGACATGCAAAGGGCGGCAAGATCGGTCTGCTTCGCCACTCTCGGCAACCGCCGCCGACCGACTCCCCTATCCTCCACCCGTTCACTGCAGCGTGTAGAACGTGTAACGAATCGACCATCGGTCCGCGTGGCCGGGATCGATCTTCAAATCAATGAAGGGTTCCGGGCAAATCGTGGTGTGAGGTGACCACAATTGTAGTTTGGCGAGTGGACGGTCAGTTACCATTGACACACCTGCCTTGATCTTGCGGTTTTCCAGCCAGAATCCATGATGCCTTGGGTCGTCGGTTTCAAAACCACGGAACGTCGAGATCATGTAATCGCCAGCGGGAATTTCCCGCAGGTAGACCAGGTTCTTGCCGCGTACGGCGCCAAAACCACCGAGGTCGCGTTCGGCGGTCAGCTCAAAGGGAAATCCCACCACGAAATCGGGCCCCGTCGGTTGCTGGTCCATCACAAAAAAGTTGTGGTTGTAGACCTGGGTTTCGATCGGCGCCAATCCTGTGTTGTTCAGGAAATGATCGATCACCAGCTCGGCGCGNCCCGGAGTGAGGGTGAGGCGTTTGACGTAGCGATACGCCGTCTTTCCGTTATTCACTTCGTGACTCATTGCGATCCAGTTCTTACCGCTTTTGACTCCCCATTTTCCGTGATCGACGATGCGAAATGGATGTTTAGCGCCCGCCGCAGCTTTTTCATAGACGCCAACTCCAACCCGCAAGAACGTCTCACCCGCCTGCTGGTGCGGACCGACGCTGTAGGATTCAACCGGTCCAGTAATGCGGTCATGCAAATACGGATCGTCGGATTCTTGCCACTCGCCGAAGTACTCGTGTCCCGCGAATTGCAGACTGTAGATCACACCCGACCAGTCAAAGCGCGTTCCGCGGTAGTAGCCTGCGGTGGGTTCTGGCAAATACAGCTTCGCCGTTACCTGGCCATTTTGAATGGTTGCTTGCGGGTGCTCCGCGAACAGCGGAACATACGCCAGGGTGAAGAGCATCACGATTCCCAGCCGGATTACCATGGTCAGTCTCTCAGATGTTGGCTGCAGAAGAAGAGGATCCCGGTGATGCCCAATTGTAGCCCGGCCGTTCGGTGGCATGCCACATCGGGCGACTCTCTGACAGGAATCCGCTGCACAGTACCCTACCGAGACAAAACACCCTACCGAGACAAAACACCCTACCGAGACAAAACACCCTACCGAGACAAAACCGATCTGATGCACCGCCTCGGGTACTCGATCGGTGATGGTTGGCTACACCAGTCGGCGCGGACACACATCGTACGTCAACTCGGAACCTCGCTGGCGCGCGGGGTATTGAATTGTCAGGATGCTGTGGCAAGGAACACCCCCTTACCGACCCAGCCGAGATCGTCTACCCCAACACTTGATCGCATCCGGCGACTGGAAAGATGGCCAGATCGGATTGACATCACGACGGTGCAGGTGCATCCTGTGCGCCGCATCACAGCGCGTCGCATCACAGCGCGTCGATCGCCACGACTTTCACAGCCGCAATGGGTTCGTCCGGGAGAATACGAACGATGCAACGACGATTCGTGGCCCGTTACATTGCATCGTTGATTGTAGCCCTGTTTGCGGGAACCGCGCCGGCCGCGGAATGGCAACCCATTTTTAATGGGAAAGATTTGTCCGGCTGGAACCCGGTCGGCAAGGGCGACAATTGGTTCGCCAAGGATGGAGAGCTCCGCTGCANGGGAAAGCCTGGCGCGCATTGGATCCGCACTAAGATGGAGTACGCGAACTTCGAGGTGCGGTTTGAGTTTAAGCTCGACGAAAACGGGAACAGTGGCGTCTTTCTGAGAGCGCCGTTGAATGGCTCACCTTGGGTGGCAGGCCTTGAGGTTCAGTTGCTCGATGACTTGGGTCCGAAATGGAAAGACTTGAAGCCCGATCAGATGACGGGTTCGATCTACGCGGTCGCGGCTCCTTCAAAACGCGTTACCAAGCCGGCCGGTCAATGGCAGAGAATGCGCGTGCGATGTGTCCATCGCAAAATCAGGGTTTGGGTGAATGGCCAACAGGTAATCGATGTCGACCTCGACAAGATGATCGACAAGGCCGAAAAGGTCCCCGGCATCAAACGCAAATCGGGCTATATCGGTTTCCAAGACCACGGTGACCCAATCGCATTACGCCATATCCAGGTATTGCGAATCTCGCAGTAAATAGGACTGAAGATGCGTTCCGCAAAGATCAATCGACGTCGCTTCCTGAAATCATCATCGGCGATGGCAAGNGCAGCCATCGTCAGTGGACGTGACCAACGCGCCGCCGGTTTTCAAAACGCCAACGATCGCCCTCGTGTGGGCGTCGTCGGTTGCGGAAGCCGTTGGGACCAGCGCGCAACGATCGCGAACGGACCGCATGGATTGGGTAAGGAGTTTCCAAAATTTTGCGACATCGTTGCCGTATGCGATGCGGACGCAAACCGTATCGAACGCGCGCAGGGGTTGGTCAAGGAGTGGCTAAAAT
Source organism: Planctomycetaceae bacterium (assembly GCA_002702965.1). Lineage (GTDB taxonomy): Bacteria > Planctomycetota > Planctomycetia > Pirellulales > Pirellulaceae > UBA9264. Next base: position 5,404 of record PADE01000227.1, on the reverse strand, counting down.
CGACTCCCGATGGAANGGGCGACTACCGCAAGATCATCGATCGCGACGACATCGACATTGTGCATATCGCGACGCCCGATCATTGGCACGCGAAGATCGCCATCGAAGCAATGCTCTCGGGCAAGGATGTCTATTGCGAAAAGCCGATGACGCTGACGATTGAAGAAGGTCAACAGATCTGCAAAGTCCATCAAGAAACCGGCCGTGTCTTCCAAGTAGGCACGCAGCAACGCAGTATGCCACACATGGTGCTGGCGGTCGCCTTGATCCGCGCGGGTCGGCTTGGCGCGTTGAAAAGAGTTCAGTGCGCGATTGGTGGAGCGCCGACGAGCCCCGAGATTCCGCTCGCTAAACCGGCAAGACATTTCGACTGGAATCAATGGGTCGGCCCTGTCGCCATGACCGACTACCGGTATCTGGCGGGTGCGCGGAATGAAATGAAGAGTTGGTCGCGGACGCACTACGAGTTTCGATGGTGGTACGAATATTCCGGTGGCAAATTGACCGACTGGGGTGCTCATCATGTCGACATCGCCACCTGGGGTATGGGGAAAACCGACACGGGACCCGTCTCCCTCAATCCTGTCATGGTCAAGCACCCGGTCGAATTGAAGGACGGGTATCCGGTCGATTCCGCCCGATACAACACGGCGACCGAATTTCACATTACGGCGGTTTTTGCCGACGGTATGGAATTGACGCTGCGGCACGACACCGACAATGGCATTTTGTTCGAGGGAACCGCGGGGCGGATCTTCGTGAACCGTGGACGCTTGTCTGGAAAACCCGTCGACGACTTNAAGTCGAATCCACTACCAGCAGGCGCGTTGGAAGAGATCTACGGCCGACCGCTCACCGATCACGTAGAAAATTTCTTCCAGGCGGTGGCCGACCGCAAACCGGCCGTCTCCGACCCNTGCAGCCATCACCGTGCACTATCAACGTGCCATCTGGCGGGAATCGCAGCGCGTCTGGGGCGGCCGATCCAGTGGGACCCAACCAACGAACGGGTGATCGGAGACAAACAAGCGCAGAGCTTCGTCCGTCGCGACAAACGTACGGGCTTCGAGATCGAGACTTGACTGGGTCACCTGNGCTGGTCGGCGTCCCCGCCGACGGGGTTAGGCTCCACGCCCACCGCGGTCCGGGCACCCGGGCCGAGCCCCGCCATCGCGCAGCGCCACGTACTGGTAGGGCCGTGGTGTGTCGAGCATCTTGATCAGCGTTGGCACGGCAGCAGCGGCCGAAAAGCTCCCTGATTCCGAACGAGGGCCAGACGGTTTGCGTTATTGGACCTTGAATGAAAACAGACTAGCGTTTTCCAAGTGAATCACCAGACGGATCGATTGACCGCGCAACTCCGAAAACGCCGCACCCCGCCATTTGACGGTGGCGTCGAGCTGATCCCGCTGNAGCGGAACCGAGTGTTCGACGTTGAACTTGGCGAGCGGGTCTCTGTTTGAGTCGAGTACGCCCACTCGGACTCGTCCACCGCGCGCGGCGGTGTTCAGGAACAGGTGGTCACCGTTAGGGGTGAACGGTTTTGTGATCAACCAACCGGGCCCGTCCGCTGCCGCGAGCGAAATAAACCGATCGCGCGGCAAAGTCGCCAGACCGATGGATGCCTTGTTCTTGGTAAACGCATGGTCCTTTTCAAACCCGCAGTAGTAGAAATACAAACTGTCGCCGATCGACACTTCGGGCATCAGATAATTCATCTTTCCATCCCAGGACCCTTCAGGGCCGAGTGGAAGAAAACGCCGTTTTCTATCGGCGCGAGTCCAGGCGATCGTGTCGCGGCTGAACATCAGTGACGTCTCGACCGTCCCCGCGAGTCGCACACCGTCACCACGGACTTTCCGTGATGTGTCGGTATGGAACAGGTAGAGATAACCAAAATGGACACCGTGGTAAGATTGTGATCCCATGAAATGGGACGCGGCATGGTAGAACTCGAGATCCGGATCATCGTCGACGAGACGATCGACAACGATTTTGCCTCCGGTCCAGTTGAGTAGGTCCTGGCTTTCGGTGCGCCAGATCGACCGATACCGATGACCGTCATTGGGGTCGTTGGCCCACTGCTGCTCGATTAGGAAGAAGGGCGGGTTTTTCGTCACTTTCCCACCGCGGACATGTCGCAAGTCGCCGATCTTCTTTTCCGTTTTCCAGTGAATCCCATCTGGTGACGACGCGGCGAATTCGGTGAGGCCCGGGACGTTGTCAATATAAAGCGCGAGGTAGCGCCGTGCCCGATCGGTGGTATCNGGGTTGAGCACGACGTAACGGGTTCGCGCGACCTTGCCCTCNCCTCGTAGAACGATGTTATTTTCGGTTGTCCCATCGGGTCCTTGATGTAATCGGAGGCTGGGCTTTTGCCAATGGACGGCGTCCCGGGAGGTCGCATAGCAGGTGTAAATGGTCTCGGAGTCGTACACCGCCCAGTAATACATCCGGTAAAGTTTGAGGTACGGGTCCCAGAAAACGGTTGGCATCTCGAGGACGGACCCTTCCCATGCGTGTTCCGCTTCGATGATGGGATTACGGGCATGACGCTGCGGCTGCTGAACAATACGCGTCAACCCTTCTCTCGATTCAATAACATGGTCATCGATCAGCAACCGGACATCTTGCGCCAAGGTGCATGCAGGCGATCCCAGAGACCAGCCGCAAAGAACCGCCGCAATCAGAATCGTTCGATCGGTCATGAGCGTTTTCANCGTCAGGGAGANGGACGCACGTTGCCAAACGANAGAACTCGACAACTGAGGGAGCATANCAAATTCACGCTCCGTCCGAGTGCTACTAAGCCGCGAANCCGACGGAGCCTCGCAAAGAAACGGTGGCGAAGCTGCAAACTGGCAAGCTGGGTGCGTGATGTGAGCGGATCTCCCGGGTATAGTGAACTTCGCAAACCGGGCACGACGAAAGGGTGCGACCAGACCACGTGCATTGGTCATCTCCTTGAGTTCATCGGACTTCTTACGACCTACCCCTGCTTGGCGGGAGACCGATAGCGCCCGATGAACGACCCTCACACTAATCCGCAACTCGTCGACGTCGAGTTGGGCTCCTCCTGCACGGTTCTTCTCGGATCCGACAACGGCAAGTACCCCGACGCCAACGGACTGTTGATTCGAGGGTCCCAGCGAACGGCGTTGATCGATCCCGCGCTNGGNGTNGCGGCCCGAAGGGATCGCTTGCCTGCGGTNGACCTCGTGCTGCTGAGTCATTGTCACGAGGATCATATCCCCGGACTTCCGCACTTTCCGGATGCCGAGTGTTGGGTCCACCAAGCCGATCGGTATGGCCTTGAGTCACTCGATCGANTGTTGGATCTGTTCGGGACCGAAGAGCCGCGTCGCTCAGAACTCGCTCGCATCTGTGTCGAGAAGTTCAACTACCGGCCGCGCCCGGACGCGCTGGCCTTCGTCGACGGCCACGTGTGGGATCTCGGCGGCGTGACCGTCACGGCAATCCACGCGCCCGGACACACCGCCGGTCACTGCTTTTTCCGTGTCGAACCCGACGAAGTGCTGTTCCTGGGGGATGTCGATCTCTCCAGCTTTGGACCGTTCTACGGTGACGTCGGTTCGAACCTCGAAGCATTTGAGCGTTCGATCGACATGGTGCGGCAGATGGAAGCTCGACACTACGTCTCTAGCCACCATAAGGGCATCGTCGACCCCAGCACATTTAGCGAACTGATCGAGAAGTACGCGAAGGTGATCTCCACGCGGGACCAGCGCCTCCTAGCCTTCCTCGATGAACCGCGATCGCTCGACGATATCGTGACCCATCGCTTCGTCTATCGACCCCACGACGACGTCCCCGGAATCGACTGGGTCGAGCGGGTGAGCATGGGACTACATCTCGATCGCCTCGAGCGCAACGGTCGGATCAGACGTTGCCAAAACGGCCGTTACGTCGTGTCGCGTTGAAATGGCCTTCGTATCGAAATGGCCTTCGTATCGAAATGACTGTCCCCTTCGATTGCACGCATCAAACGCCTCTTGAACGAGGATCGCAATCACGACGGAGAAGACGACCGGCAGGCGCTTGGTCCACTTCCCGTCCCAGCTGGTGAATGTCGACTTGAACGATCCTGCGGACTACGATTGTGACCGGGCGATCGCTGCTCGACGACCGATCTTGCCGCGCCGCGTCACAACGCACGTTCGCCCGGTCGGGGCGCATTCCTATGTCCTGGGCGCGGTGCGAACAGACGGCCGGGCCCTAGTCGAGGGGGTCTTAGGCAAGTACGTTCAGATTAATATCGTGACATTATTCAACCTATTGCCTGATGAGACGACACAGAACCTGCACCAGGATGGTGGGCTGTGGCCCATTCCTCGACCACACCCAGAGTTGGTCTGTAATGCTCTGATCGCCATCGATGATTTCGACGTGGAGAACGGCGCAACCAACATCGTCCCCTACAGCCACACGTGGCACGATAGACCGATGGACCAGAGTGTGGAGACGCTACAAGTCACGATGCGATCAGGTTCCATGCTGGTGTGGGCAGGCAATTTGTGGCACGCAGCAGGCGCCAACAACTCGCGAGATCGTGAGCGCCTCGGTTTGTTTATGCGCCACAACGTCTCGTATCTTCGGCAGCAGGACAACCAGGTCATCGCCGTTCCCCGAGAGGTAGCCAAACAGATGCCGAAGAAGCTGCAGCGGCTGCTTGGTTACTTCCCTTTCGGCGGTGGAATTGACTTCCGTGATCCAATCGACGTGCTCCGCGACGGAGCGGTCATCAATCCAGCAGCGCAGGTCGCCCGTCGCGGATGGGGAAAACTATGACATTCAGCGAGAACTCAGACGGCACACCGACAACCAGAGCAGTAGGAAAAACACTCCTCGCGCACCCCAACGGTGGTCCGAAATGGACTGCCCGCGATCTCTGGTGCGTCGGCCGCCTCACAAGGTCCAATCACAGCGGAGGATTCACCATGGCAGATTACGGAGTTCGGTTCCTAGTCATTCTGGTCGCATCATTCACTCTGCTAGCCGTTCGCACCTCGGGTGCCGAACTTCGAGCCGGAGCGGCCAAGACGGACATCACGCCGCCGCTGGGTGGCCGGATGTACGGCTACGGCGCACGTGGTGCGAACACCTCCAGCGGGGTTCACGATCCGCTCTACGCAAAGGCCATGGTGTTGACCGACGGCAAGACAAAGTTGGCCGTTGTAACCCTGGATCTGGGGTCAATCGACGCGACGAACACCGCCGCCGTGCGGGACCTACTATCCAAGGCAACCGATATCGACCACGTGTTGTTGATCGCCTCGCACACCCACTCGGCGCCATCGTTCAATGAACAGTTTCCGAGCACAGAGAAGCCTTACCCGCGCGACCTGGAGCGGAAGATTGCCGAGGCGGTCGCCGCGGCCAACGA
>PADE01000226.1 GCA_002702965.1 Planctomycetaceae bacterium | reverse complement strand
TGGCGATGATGAACCTGGTGACCGTTTATACGGCGTCGTGGCAGGGCTTTACGATCGAACGTTGGGGATACCCGACGACGCTTTACGTCGACGGGGCGTTGGGATTGGTCTGCATCGCNGTTCTGCCGNTGATGCGNGAGCGNCCCGCGGCGCCTGTGGTNTCGCAGGAATAGCCGCTCGTGGCGCGACCGAGANCCTCCGGCCGNCGGGACGCCGCCGGTGATTCGGCCGAAGGTCTGGGGGCGGGTATGATACGCGTCGTTGCCAGCTGACTCGAATCGCGGCGGGACGGACGGATGTTGCCAGGCAGGGGGAAACGCTCGGTTGTCCCAAAACGCTGCGCGGTTGAACCGTTGTGTGGCTCTCGGGTCGCGTTGGAGGCGCCGGGCTGGCGGGTACGACTGCGGATCGCCGCCTGTGCGTTGTACCTGCTGGCGCGCGTGGCGATCGTCGCGCCGGCGGTGGCCGCGGTGGAAGACGACCCCTTTGTGGTAACCGTCGGTCAGCGCCAGCTGTTTCTCGACGATCACGACATCGAACACCGAGCCGGCTTCCAGAGACGGCTGCATCAGCCGCAGAAAAAGGGAGCCGTGATCCGCCCCGATGCGGCCATGGGAGAGGACTTTATCCAGTCGCGGACGGCACCGATTTGGAACCCCCAGCGGCGCGTCTTCCAGTTCTGGAACCTGTACGGTCCGGAGGACTTGCCGGGCGCGACCGGGTACTACGAGAGCGCCGACGGGCTGCACTGGACCAAACCGGTCGTCGGACAAGTGGAGTATCGAGGGTCCACAGAGAATAACTACATCACCTGCGAGGGGCACCGGATCACGATGGTGGTCTACGATGCGGACGAGCCCGACCCGTCGGCCCGGTACAAGAGTTTTCTGCCGAACGTCGGTTTTGCCGTCTCGCCCGACGGCATCGCCTGGCGGCTGCTCGACGTCCCCGCTGTCCGCAGCGCGGACAATTTCAGTTTTTCGCTCGATGCGCAGTCGCATCTGTTTATTTCGGCAGTCAAAACGGGTGGACCATTCGGTCGTTGCTTTGCGCTTTCTACCAGCGGTGACTTCCGCAGCTGGACCAAGCCTCAGCTGGCATTCCACGCCGACGAGCGCGATCAGCAGATCGGCCGGCATCGTATCGCCGCGCGGTTCGCGAATCCGTCACTGCACCACCCCTGTTACAACATCCCCGAAACGTATCACGTCGATGTCTATATGGCCTCGGTCTTCCGNTATGAGAGCCGCTACATCGGAATGCCCACGATGTACTACCAGACCGGAAAAGTCCCCCCCAGCTGGCCCGGGTTTGACCNCCTGCCACTGACCCCGCAGATGCGCCAGATCTACAAACGGGACGGCGACTGGGCCGGTTTCCACGAGGTCCAATTGGCGGTCAGTCGGGACCTGTCGAGTTGGCATCGGCTCGGTAACCGGGCGGCGTTTATCGACTCCTCTCCGATCGGGGCCGGTGCCTACGACACAGCGAACATCAAACCGCCCGCCGCGCCGGTCGTTCGTGGGGATGAACTGTGGCTCTACTACACGGGCGGTCGGTACTACGGCATTGTGTTGGACCGACCCCAACACCGGCAGGCGGGCGCCATCTGCCTGGCCGTCCTGCGGCGCGACGGTTTCGTCTCGCTCGAGGCGGGGGCCACACCGGGGGTGGTGGTGACGCGCGCGTTTGCGGTTCCCGGATCCGGGCTCTGGGTGAACGTCGATGCCGGGCGNGGCCACGTCGCGATCGAAGTCATCGGTCCGACAGGGGAGCTGGTCGCCCGCTCGCAGCCGCTGACGGGCGATGTACGGGGGGGCCGAGTCTCCTGGACCGAGGGGAGCCTGCGAGGCATGGGCGGCCAAACGTGTCGCTTGCGCTTCACCGCGCGCCGTGCCAGCCTTTATTCGTACTGGTTTTCCGAGCACTAGGCGGACCGGGCCGCGGGCCACGGCTGGTCGCGAACAGACGGTATGATGGGTGGCCACACGCTTGTCGCCACGTTGCACGACTGGGGAGATGGCTGATGATCCACCTGTCACTTGTTCAGACTTNCCGCGCCCGGTTCGGTCTGGTCGTCGCATTCGGTGCGCTGGCTTGGTCGTGTGGAGATCGGCATGGTCTGAGTGCCGAGCCGGAGAGACCGCGGTTCGAAGTCGTGGCCCAGGAGCGGCAGCTGTTTCTCGACGATCAGGGGGTATCCGAGANCCACCGCTTGCGGCGGACGATGCACCCGCCGCGCAAGCGGGGCGCCGTGATCCGGCCCGATCGGCCCTGGGAGACGAGCCTGCAGACGCGCTGCGTCCCGGCCTGGGATGAACAGGAGCAGCGGTTCAAGATCTGGATGATTACCTCGACTCCGACGCCGGAGTACGGGGGCACCACCTACGCCGAAAGCCGAGATGGGATCACGTGGAGCAAGCCGAACCTGAATCAGCGCGCCTACCAGGGCTCCCGACAGAACAACTTTCTTTCGTTCGAAACCAANTTGATGGAAAACGTGGTGTACGATCCGGACGACCCGGATCCGGCGCGGCGATTCAAGGGTTTTTTCGGCGCGCTGGGTCGGCGTCCGGCGGTCAGTGCCGATGGGAAACACTGGAAAAAACTGGACGCCAAGGTGATCCCCTCGGCGGATGAATCGAACCTGAGTTANGANCGNCNACACGNGTCAGTTCATCGCCACGCTCAAAGGGGGTGGGCCTTTTGGTCGGGCTCAAACGCTTTCGACCAGTCGAGATTTTGTAACTTGGAGTCGGCCCCGGCTNGTNTTTCACGCGGACGAGCTCGATCAAGAACTGGGTGCCGAGACGATTCGGGCGCGGTTTGCCGACCCACTCCTGCAGCATCCACTCTCCCACGATCCGGAGTTTTACAGGGTGGATGTCTATAACCTGGCGGTCTTTCGTTATGAGAGTCTCTATATCGGCTTGCCCGCGATGTTCCATTCCGCAGGCCCCTCTCCCGACCGCGCGAACACCGACGGGTTTCACCACGTCCAATTGATCTGCAGCCGGGACCTGCGGCATTGGCAGCGGCTGGGCCAGCGGCGCCCGTTCATCGGCCCCTCGCAGACCGGCAACGGTGCGTTTGACCTGACNCAGTTGCTGCCTCCGAGCGCACCGGTGCTGCGCGATGATGAACTGTGGTTCTATTACACGGGCATCAAATACCGGGGAATTCCAGCGGACGCCGACCCGAAAATGGGCGCCATTTGTCTGGCCGTCCTGCGCCGCGACGGGTTCGTGTCGCTCGACGCCGAGGATCTCTCTGGAAGCGTCCTGACGCGACCCTTCCGGATTCCTGGCAAACGGCTGTTTGTCAATGTGGCGGCGGCCGAGGGCGAGTTGCGGGCCGCCCTGGTGAACGCCTCCGGGGAGCCGATCGAGGGATTCGGCATCGACGACTGCCGACCGATTCGAGGCGACCAACAGCGGGTGGAGGTAACGTGGCAGGGGAATCCATCGCTGTGGCCGTTGACCACGCGGGATGTCCAGCTCCGGTTTCGGATGCGGCGGGGGAGTCTGTATTCCTACTGGTTTGAGGAGGCCGTACCGCGGGCACCGTTCCTGGTGATCGACGAAGATTTTGAGAGTAGCCCGCGCGGGTCGCACCCGAGACTCGCCACCACACATGTGGAGAGGAAGGGGGACTCGATCGGTGTCGTGGAGCAGGGAGCGGCGGGCGGGCGCCGCTGTTTAGCCGTGACCGATGCAGAGGGCGTGTCGGCGCGCTACAACCCGCACTTCTTCTACGAGCCGCGGGCGCGGGNGGGGACCGTGCGCTGTCGGTTTGACCTGCGCGTCGGGCCGGGTGTCGAGATGTACCATGCCTGGCGCGGTGAGGGGGGCACGGGTCCCCGTTTCTTCATCAGGGAGGGCCGGCTNGAGTCGTCGGGGCGGACCCTGATGGACCTACCGCAGGGAGACTGGGTCCGGATCGAAGTGACCGCGGCGCTCGGTGAGGCGGCGCGGGGAACCTGGGATCTGGCGGTCAAGCCGCGCGGCGGGCCGCAGCGGCATTTCCGCGAGCTGCCGATGCGCGATCGCCAATGCAAAACGCTCGACTGGCTGGGTTTTGTCAGTAACGGGGTTGGTGATAGTGTGTTTTATCTAGACAACATCGAACTGATCCCCCTGTCCCAACAGGAGTAGTCGGCAACCGGTATGCGTCGCTGCCGGCATCCGGTGCGTCGTTTTGCCCAGGCCGCCGCAGAGTGAGTATGCTATGCTGCAGGCTCCATCCTGGAGCGAGCTAATGACGGGCATTTCTGGAAATCGTCTGCCGCGGCGCCGGACGTTGGCGCGCCGCGACATGCTGCGCGCCGGCGGGCTGGGGTTGGCGGGCGGCTGGTCCGCCGCGACTCGACCCTCGCGGGCCGCTCCGCAAGCAGCGACTGCTTTCTCGCCTGAACGCGGTTTTGGGCGGGCCAAGCGTTGCCTGGTGCTCTACATCTACGGTGCCTGGAGTCAGCTGGACACGTTTGACCCCAAACCGCACGCGCCGGCGGAGACGCGGGGTGAGTTTGGTACGATCGAATCGGTACTCCCCGGCGTCCGCCTGTGCGAACACCTGCCGCGCTCCTCCACGGTGCTCGACCGCTGCACGCTCGTGCGGTCGATGTCGCATCCCTGGAATATCCATTCGGCCGCGTACACGCTGACCGGAAATCCCCACACCGAACGGATCGAAGGGCGTCAGCGGCACCCGGAACATTGGCCCTACCTCGGCGGCGTGCTGGATTTTCTGGGTGAGCGGGGAGATTTTGGAGAAAACCGCCANGGCGTACCGCGCAACGTGATGCTCCCGTGGAAACAGAGCGTGTTCGCCGCGCCCAATAAACGCGCGGGTACCTTTGGCGGGTTCCTGGGCCCTGGCTACGACCCGCTGTGGACGACGTTTGCCGGGGAGGCACCGTTGGGCGACCCTTTCCGGGCGATCACACCGGCTGGTCGGCTTCGTTTTGACCAGGGCGGCGCAGCGGAGATNTCCNCNCGCAGGCTGGCCGACCGGAAGACCCTCTTAGAGCGGTTTGATCAGCGACGGGCCGGGTTGAAAGCAACGCCGGCCGGGCGGAGTTATCACCGCCACCGGCTGCGNGCTTTCGATTTTCTCGCCCATCCACAGGTTCGCGATGCGTTGCGAATTGGGCGGGAGCCGCGCACGCTGCGCGACGCCTACGGGATGACGTTGTTCGGCCAAGCCTGCCTGTCGGCGCGACGGTTGTTGGAAGCGGGGGTGCCCGTGGTGACCGTCGTCTGGGACGAATTCGGCAAGACCGACGAGAGTTGGGATACGCATCATGACCACCACAGCCGCATGAAGGGGTATTTGCTACCTGGGTTTGACCAGGCGTTTGGGACGTTGCTGGGNGACATGGACCGCCGTGGGCTACTCGACGACACGCTCGTGTTGTGCTTGAGCGAACATGGCAGGACNCCTAAATTCTATGAGACCAGCGCCGGNGCGCCGGGACGCGATCACTGGTCGCGCGCCTACTGCCAGTTGTTTGCCGGCGCGGGAGTTCCCCGGGGCCAGGTGATCGGCAGGACCGATGCGCTGGCGGCGGATGTCACCGACCGGCCGATCGACCCCAAGGATATTCTCTGCACGGCGTATCACCTGCTGGGCGTCGATTNCCGGCAGCAGCTCGTTTCCGGATCGGGGCGCTCGTTGCCCCTGGTGGGTGGTGGGCAGGTGGTGCCGGAATTGGTCGGGTAGGACGCGCTCTTGAGACGGCACCGGCGACGCGGGTTGCGAACCGGGTAGATGCTGTCGTGGTTGACGATCCGGCGCGCCTGTTGCCGCAAGGACTGGTCAGGCCGGTGCGCCGCGTCGGTCAGCGGGCATCGTCTGCTTGATCGATGAACGCTGCGATCCGCTGGTTGACTTCACGGGCCGCTTCCATTTGGACCATATGGCCGCAATCGGGGTAGGTCTCGACNGNGACNNNNGNNGGNAGGTCGNNGGCGTGCGAGCGCGGGATGATCNGGTCGTGTTCCCCCCACANCACGAGNNCCGGCGNCTGCAGGTTACCGAGTTCGTCGCGCAACACCGTGGCCTGCCGGTCGTCCCTGAGTAGCTGCTCGCAGATCAGCTCGAGCGCTTCGCTCACCCCATCGACCCGCTTAAATCGCAGTACGTCGTCGACCAGCTGGCGGGTNACTCGATCGGGATCGGCGAAGAGACGCTGAAGATAGGCTTTCAGCGGTTTGCGACGGCTNCTGGCGACCACGCCCCGTAGGTACTCCGCATCGATCTCGGGTCCCAGTCCCGCGCTGGCGATCAACGTGCACGACCGCACGCGCTGCGGATCGCGTAGCGCCATCCCGAGTGCGACGGCACCGCCCAGNGAGTGGCCGACGAGGTGGATCTCTGCCACATCGATCGCATCGAGCCAACCTTGCACTGTGCCGATCAGCATGTCGAGCGAACCGTCGCCGACCTCCTTCGACGATTCTCCGTGGCCCGGTAGGTCGACCGCCAACACGGCGCGCCGTTCGGCCAGCGGCGCGTGGTTAAACAGCCAGTTGTCCAGATTGCCAGTGAAGCCGTGAATGAGCACGGCCGGTATCCCACCCTGACCCTGTTGGAGATAACGCAGGCGGCGNCCCTCGANCTCGACAAACGCGTACTCCGGTCCCTCTGTCTCGGCGCTGCTGTCAACTTGTTCGGGGAGGAAAGCCTCGACAAACTGATCGATCTGTTCGTCCGACACGGTCGTGTCTGCCAGGACACCGAGCAGCCCACCCACGGGAACCTCCTGGCCGGGGACCGCCACCTGTCGGCGGAGCGTGCCCGCCGAGGCCACTTCGACCGGGCCGACGATCTTGTCGGTTTCGACCTCGAGGACCTGGCTGCCGGGGGCCACCTCGGCCCCCTCGGGCAGCAACCATTCGACGACGGTTCCGTGCGTCATCGAAAGGCCCCATTTGGGCATGGTCAGCTTCTGGATGCTGTCGTTTCCCACGTGCGGTGCTCCACCACGCTGCGAACGGCTGACGCGATCTGCTCCGCCCCGGGCTTGTACAGGTCTTCCAAGTTGTCCGCGAACGGCACGGGCGTGTGCGGCGCGGTGACCATTTTGATGGGCGCCTTGAGCGAGTCGAAGGCGTCCTGCGCGATCAGAGCCGAGATGTCGGTGGCCATGCTGCAGCGGGGATTGGCCTCATCCACCACGACCACCCGCCCGGTGCTGGCCGCGCTCTCGAGCAGCGTCTCGCGGTCCAGCGGGGACGTGGTGCGCAGGTCGATCACTTCGCATTCAATTCCGTCGGCCGCCAATCCGCTCGCCGCTTTGAGGCTCTCGTGGACCATTTCCGCCAGCGTGATGATGGTTACGTCTTCTCCCTCGCGGACCACTTCGGCCTCGCCGAACGGGATCGTATAGAGCTCCTCGGGCACCTCGCCTTCCAGCGGGTAGAGCTTCTTGTGCTCAAAGAAGATCACCGGGTCGTTGTCGCGAATCGCCTCGATCAACAATCCCTTGACGTCGTACGGCGTGGCTGGGACCACGCATTTCAACCCCGGAATGTGGGTGAACAGCGAATACAGCGACTGCGAATGTTGGGCCGCGGCGCGGAACCCCGAGCCGATCATGGTACGGATCACCACGGGCGTCTCCGCCTTGCCGCCGAACATGTACCGGAACTTGGCCGCTTGATTGAAGATCTGGTCGAAACAGACCCCCATAAAATCGTTGAACATCAACTCGACTACCGGTCGCATTCCGGAACAGGCGGCTCCGATCGCGGCGCCGACGAACGCGGATTCGCTGATCGGGGTGTCCATCACACGGTCGCCGTGCTTGCCGTACAGCCCTTTGGTGACACCCAGGACACCTCCCCAGGCGTCCATTTCGCCCTCCGCTCCCTGGCCGCCGACCACGTCCTCTCCCATCACAATCACCGACTCATCGCGCGCCATTTCCTGGTCGAGCGCTTCATTGACTGCCTGCTGAAAGCTCAGGGTGCGTGCCATCGTGGGTCTCCTTTGGCGAACGGTCCGGGACGGCAGCGGACACCTCGCGGTGAATCGCAGCCGCAGGCCAGGCAATGAGTCAATAGGTCACGTAGACGTCCGTTAACAATGATTCGGGCGCCGGCTTGTCGGCTGATTTTGCGGCGGCCACGGTCTCTTCGATCAACGCCGCGACCTGTTGGTCGATGGTCTCCAGATCGGTCGAGGTGACTTCACCGGACTCACAGACCCGCCGTGTAAATCGCACGAGGCAGTCCTGCTCAGCGCGGACGGCCTGGACTTCATTGGGACCGCGGTAGGTCTGCGAATCACCCTCGAAGTGTCCGAAATAGCGATTGAGTTTAACGTCGAGTAAGGTCGGGCCGCCCCCCTCGCGGGCGCGGGCCACGGCTTCGCCAGCCGCTTCGTAGACCGCGAAGAAGTCGTGTCCGTCGACCTGCGTGGCGGGGAGTCCGAAGCCGCGGCCACGGGCGGCGTTACTTTCGGCGCCGATCGACCAGCGCGAGGAGGTCGCTTCGGCGTAGCCGTTATCTTCGATCACAAAAATGGCCGGCAGGTTCCAGACCTTGGCCAGATTGAGGCTCTCAAAAGTGGTTCCCTGGTTGGAACCTCCGTCGCCGACAAAGGCAATCGCCACTCCCCCCTGGCCCGCCCGTTTGGCCGACAGCGCGGCGCCCACGATCAGGGGTGGGCCCCCGCCGACGATCCCATTGGCGCCCATCATGCCGAGGTTGAGGTCGGCCACGTGCATCGAGCCTCCCTTTCCCCCGCAGAGGCCGGTCTGGCGACCGAACAGTTCGGCCATCATGCCGTGCACGTCGACTCCCTTAGCGATGCAATGGCCATGACCGCGGTGCGTGGAGGCGATATAGTCGCTGTCCGACAAATGCGCGCAGACTCCGGCGGCGCTGGCCTCTTCACCCGCGTACAGATGGACAAAGCCAGGGATTTCACCGGCGGCGAATTCGACGTGTACGCGCTCCTCGAACACGCGGATCGTCTTCATCACCCGGTAAGCGGTCAGCAGCTCGTCGGGTGTGAGTGTCGAGGTGGGCGTCAAGGTGGCTGCGGGGGTTGCGCTCATGGGTCGCTCCTTGGTCAATAGGGCGCAGGCGTTTATAGCACGGCTGCCCTCAGATCGCTAGCGCGGCGTTGCGGGACGTACGGAGCGTCGCCTGCCAAGGGGCTGGTGGGCGCTGCAAGCACCCCGGCGTCCGCACGCCGCGGGTGACCGCCGGCAGCGAGGTGCCTGGACAGAGCCGCTCGCGAATCGTACAACGGGGCCGCTTCGACTCCCGCCCTGCCCGGTGCGCCTGGTGGTGCTTCGTTTTCGCCGCCAGTCCCTTGATCCCCCGCCGCCCGTGTCCTCGCTCGACCCTCCCCTGACCACCCATTCGGCCGCGACAGGCGAGCGGATCGGTCCGCGAGGGCGTTTGCACCCGGCCTGGGTGATGCTGGCTATGGGGACCGCCGGGATGTTTTTGTCGGCTCCCGGCCAATCCTTTTCGGTGGCTGCCTTCATCGACCCGATGCTCGGGGAACTGGGCGTCGATCGGACGGGATACTCGTTGGCGTATCTGTTCGCCGGCCTGTGCGGGGGTGTGCTGCTGCCGGGCATCGGTGCCCTGCTCGATCGCTGGGGCGCGCGGCGCATGCTTCCCCTGCTCGGCTGTCTGCTCGGGGCGGCCTGTGTGGTGATGTCGACCATCGCCGATCTGACGGGTCTGTGTGTCGGTTTCACAATGATCCGCTGCATCGGTCAGGGGGGACTGACACTGTCGGCGACCTGGCTGGTGGGAGAGTGGTTTTGCCGTCGGCGAGGTCTGGCGATGGGGATCGTCGGGCTGGGTGGCGCCCTCTCGGTGATGACGATCCCACAGGTCAACAATGCCCTGATCACCCAGTTCGGGTGGCGGTTTGCCTGGATGGCGCTCGGCGCGATGGTCTGGATCGGTCTGGTATTGCCCTCGCTGTTGTTCGTCCGTGATCGCCCCGAACCCTTAGGATTGCTGCCCGATGGTCGCTGGCCCGGACGGACGGGGACCGCTCCAGGGCGCCGTGCGACGGGTGACGGGGGACTGCAGGAGTCGCTGCCGTCCCCTTCCATGCGGGTCTCCAGTGCGTTGCGATTGAGTAGTTTTTGGAAACTCCTGGGCGTCTGGTGTACGACCGCGATGGTTGGCACCGGGCTCATTTTTCATCAGGTTTCGCTGCTGAACGTGCACGGCGTGGCCCGCGACGACGCGCTGTTATTGTTGGGTCTGCAAGCGGCTGTGGCGACGGTCATGGGCGTCGCGGCCGGGTTGCTTACCGATCGTGGACACGAACGGTTCTTACTCGCGGCCAGCATGGGATTTCTGGCGGCCGGCGTGTGCCTGTTGTGGTCGCTTCCGGGACCGGGCTGGGCCGTGCTCTACGGCTGCCTGTTGGGTTTGCAGGGGGGCATCATTCGCACCGCCGGAACGGCCGTCTGGATCAACTACTACGGCCGCCAGCACCAGGGAGCCATTCGGGGTGTGGCGATGGCGGCGGCCGTTCTGGCAGCGGCCATCGGACCGCTGCCACTGGCCCTCTGTTGGGACCAAACGGGTAGCTATCGGATGGCGCTGGGGGTCTACGCGGTCCTCCCGTTGGTGGCCGGGTTGTGCGTTCTGTCGGCGCGTCGGCCACTGGCCGACGCGACCTGCGGGTAGTTGTGGGCCGTCGAGAGCAGAGCGACCAACCCGAGTCATCGCCGGCTGGGGGACTGGGAGCGACCGCCAGCGGTTCTCGCCAAGCTCCCGACGCAGCGGTCCCGACTACCGTTTACAACAACTCGGCGATCGGTGTACCGTTCGGAATCAGCGGTACCGGACGGCCCCTCAAGTCGGGCAGCATGGCGTCGTAATCGATCCCCAGGTGGGTGTAGATGGTGGCCAACAGGTCGTTGGGGTCCAGCGGCCGGNCCTGCGGATGCTCACCGCGGGCGTTGGTCGAGCCAATCACCTGGCCGGTCCGCATGCCCCCGCCCGCGACCAGCACGCTCATCGCGCCGGGGTAATGGTCACGTCCCGGTTGGACCACCTTAGAGGATGTCCCTTTTTGGGGATTGATTCGGGGAGTCCGCCCGAATTCACCCGCCACGACGAGCATCACCTTTTTATCGAGGCCGCGCTGGTAGATGTCTTCGACCAGCGCCGCAACGGCGCGATCAAACACCGGTAGCCGGGCGCGGTTGTCGTCAAACAGATGCCCGTTGACCGCATGGATGTCCCAATTGCCAATTCCGCCGGGGATGGATGGGTTCTGCATTTGCATCGTCACGAAGCTGCAGCCGGCCTCGACCAGCCGCCGAGCCAGCAGCGCCCGTTGACCCCACTTGTGGCGTCCGTAGCGGTCCCGGGTGGCTTGATCTTCGAGGTTGATGTCGAACGCCTGGACTGCTTTTTCACCCGTTAACAGGCCGATTGCCTGCCGGTTGAACCGATCGAGCGATTCGATGGCGCCCGACTGATCGACCCGTGCCCGCAATCGGTCGATCGCTCCCAACAGCGCGCTGCGGTCGGAGAGCCGGGTCCGCAGATTCGCGGCCAGCGAGAGGTTGTTGACTTTGAACGACGGCGAATTGGGATCGCCACCGACCACAAAGGGCAAGTAGGCCGGCCCCAGNGCCGCGGCACCACCGCCGTACACGTTTCGGGCGTCGGCCACATAGAGGGGCATGTCCGGGTCCCGTTTGCCTTGCAGCATTTTTGCCACGACGGGTCCCAAACAGGGGAATTGAGCGAGCGGATCGAGTGGCTTGAGCGGGTTGTACCCCGATAGGAAACGCCCCGCCCCCCCCGCGTGGTTCGCGTAGCCATGCGAAATCGAGCGGATGATGTTGAACCGGTCGGCGACCGCCGCGTGACGGGGCAACAATTCACAGATCTGCATGCCCGGCTCGGCGGTCTCGATGGGACTCACGTCACCGCGATATTCAAGCGGCGCAGCCGGCTTGAGATCGTAGGTATCCATGTGGCTAGGACCACCTTGCAACCAGATCAGAATCACCGACGTGTCGCGTGGGACGCGACCCGCATCAGCGGCCTGGGCGCGGGATCTGAGCAGATCGGGCAGTGTCAGCCCGCCCATCAGCAACGAGCCAGCTTGGAGGAAGGAGCGCCTCGCGAGGTGTCGTGTGAGTGATTTCGCCATCGGAATAGGTGACCCGTGGATGTCGGTGATACGAATTTCCTCCGCGGTCGCCATTGTACACCAACTGTGGCCCTTCCAGGCAAGATGTGTTCGGCTACCCAGACCGGGTGGCGCGTTCCACGGTGCGGCGCGGTACATTCAGCTGCCCGGACACGAGCCGCAGCGGCCCTCTGTGGGGTCGGCCGGTCGCCCATCACGCGTCGCGTGGCGTGGGCGCGGTGCTGACCGAGCCGGGTAACCCCTGAGAAGCCCGATGACCGACAAACGCTTGCTGCTCGGGATCCTCGCGGTGCTGGTGTGGGGCGTCGCCGCGCGCTCGCCCGCCGAGGAGCGCCGGCAGTCGTTTGATTCCGAACCGGGGTGGGACGGTTACCACCACCGGCCGACCGTGGCGGTTGGCCAACTCGTTCGTCAGGATTTTGGTTTTAGCCCGACCCGGCATGCCCGGGGGGCAGCGGCCGGCGAGTTGGGTGGCCGTATCACCCCCGCTGCGGAACCGGCCTACGTCGCCAAACGACTGGCCACCAAGAGCCTCCAGGATCGGCTCGTCGCGTCCGGGACGTTCTTGGCGGAGGGGAGACAATTCCACGTGTTGCTCGGCTTCTTTCACCGGGAGACGCTCAACACGTGGCGCGCGGCGAACACCATCGCTTTGCGGTTGTACGGGCGGGGCGATGTATTCTACGCCTACGTGGAATACGCCACCGCGCGGTGGCGCGCCGGGAGCGCCCAGCTGCTGCCTGTGACCGAGGCCCGCGAACCGCAGGACGGCCAGTCCGCCCGCGAGGGTTTTGCGGCCGGCCGCGCGCACCGTTGGTCGCTGACCTACGAGCCGGGCGGTAACGGCTCGCGGGGAGTGGTAACCGCCACGCTGGGCGGCGCGCGGGCGGTTTGCCACCTTGAACCTGGACACAAACAGGACGGCGGGCGATTTGACCGGTGTGGATTGGCGACGGTCATGAAACATTACGATCAGGGCGGCCGCGTATGGATCGACGACGTGGCCATCAACGGCCAACGCGAGGAGTTTTCGGCCGCGCCGGACTGGGAGCAGTTCCACAACCGCCGCAGCTACGCAACCAGCGATGTGCGTCCCCGTTTTGACTTTGGTTACAGCGCCACGCGGTTCGCGGGAGGACGAGGGCGGGGTGAACTCGGCGGCTTGGTCTTTCGGGGTGACTGCCGCGAGGCGGACCGCATGGCGTACTACGGCGACCGGCTGGACCGGCTGACGCTCAACCGACGCCTCCGGGCGGGGGGCAAAGTGGCGCTCCGCCGTGGAGTCTCGGACAGCACCACCTTGATCGGATTTTTTGACGCGGCGCGGAGCCGGGCTGTCAGTCGCTCACAGCGCTCGGCGATTCCCGAGCATTTTCTGGGCGCGGCGATCGAGGGGCCGAGCCGAGAGGGATTCTTTTTCTATCCGGTCTACCGGGTCCGTGGGGAGGTGCAGGGAATCGCCACCGGTGCGGACCGCCCCCGCCTGGCGCCCGATGGAAGGGCGCACGACTGGACGCTCGATTACGAACCGACGGCGGCGGGCGGGCGGGGAGCGATCCGTGTCACCCTGGACGACCGGCCGGTCGTGTTGCCGCTGGCTGCCGGTCATCGCTCGGCGGCGGCCCATTTCGACCGGTTCGGGATCGTGACGACCTGGATCGACGGCAACGGACAACGCGTCTTCTTCGACGACCTGATCTATACGTGTCGCTAGTGCGACGGCAACGAGCCGCACGAAATTCGCGATGTTAGGTAGCGATGTTAGGTAGCGATGTTAGGTAGCGATGTTAGGTAGCGATGTTAGGTAGATCGTGCCGCCCGCCAATGAATAGCGGGGTCGCGTACGGGTGTGCCCATCGTTCTGGTGGACCTGTTTTGGTGGCAGGCTGTCGGCTTTCACGTCGACGCGATCGACATTCGCGATCGACATTCGTCGACAGGATACGGTTCTGTTCGGCACTCTCGAGACCGTGAAGCGTGTTTGGCAGGTCGGTCAGGAGACCGATAGCCCGTTCGAGCCGCGCCTCTAGGTCTCGCGGTCCGGCGATACCAGCCGCAGCTTGTGACCCCTCCAGATCCGCCTCCGCCTGGCGTAGTTGTGATCGCAAGTCCCGCACTCAATCCTGAACCGTCGGCACCAGGTCGGAGTCGACTTCTCACAGCCGCAATCATAAAGGGTAGGTGCAAGTGCGCCTCATTAGGACCAATTTGGCGCACTGCCTGTGGCGGGAACTAGCGTGCTGTGCGAGCACGAAAATTAGTTACTTTTCCCAGTCCCACGTCTCGCCCGTTCCGCGGCAGTCCGGGCATGGGAGGGAATCCCGCCGAACCGCCCCCATTAATTTGCCGTTCCCCCCACACGCCGCGCACACACACGT
>PADE01000225.1 GCA_002702965.1 Planctomycetaceae bacterium | reverse complement strand
GCCAGGGACTACTGTCCCAGCTCAACCAACCAGCTCCGTCGAGGACGATCCGCACCTCGAGCGATTCCAAACCCAGTTTGCGGCGCCGCGAACCGATTGCCATGACAGATTCCCCGGTGGTAATAGGACCTGAGTAAAACAGGATCAAACTCGACACGGCCCGTCTCGCGGTCGCAAACGATTACGACACCCGTCTCCTGCGTGCAAAAGGCGTACCAAGGAGGCGCAAAACCAGCAGCGCGGTGGCCGATGCGCGGCGGTCCCTGCGGGGCACTGGTTTGCGGGTCGCGGATGGACGCCACCCGGTCATCTGCGGAAGGCCGATCGGTCTTGAAACGGTCCAGAAATGAGATTGTTGTCTCAATTCGAGACAACGTGCACAGGCCGCCGGACTCCCACGCGAGCCTGCCGCCGAGAGCGTCGACGCGCCCGCCGGAGATCGGTCAAGAACGGGGCTCGCGTAGCGGCCGGACGACTCAGGGTGTGGCGGTCGGTCGGACTTCGTCCAACAGCGCCAACAGGTTCCCGCCCGTGACCGCTTCCACGTCCGGCTCCTCAAGGAACGGCATCTTCTGAAATAGGTCGATCGTCTGGGGAAAAGTGACCCAGTCGAGGCAGGGCGAAAAATCCGAGGCCCATAACAGGCGACCGCTCCCGAAGCTCGCCAACAGCTGTTCGACATAGGGCCAGGCGGCCCGGTGGGGATAGTCGTGTCCAGGTGACGTCAGCGCATAGAAGCCGCTGAGTTTGACCTGCACCCTCGAATACCGAGCGAGTTCGGTGACCGATCGCAGGGCGGCGGCGGCCTGTTCTGCCGTGGGAGCCGCTGCCGCTGCCGGGGGGAGCCCAAGGTGCGAGACCAGCAGGCGCAGACGCGGAAACCTCTCCAGGACCCCGTGCCAAGAACGCCACCCGTCGTCTTCGGAATTGACGCTGACAAGCCAGTTCCGCTCCTGGAGCCAGCTCCAAAAATCATCCGGTAACTCGGCCACCCGTGAGGGTTCAGAGCCAAACAGAAACAAGCTGACCCCAACAAATCCCTGTTGTGCCAGCCGCTGCAGTTCTTCGACCGCCGGGGGGGCATCGATCGCCACATACGCCACCGGACGCACCCACTCGTACAGACCGACTTGTTCCGCCAGGTGCGCATTGTTCCCCGTACACCAGTCCTCGCCGCTGAACCCGACAACCAGCGCCGCCGAGACACCGTGATCGACCGCGAGCGAGTGGTAACAGACAGCCTCATCGATCGCGACGCCGGCGCGGGAAGCGAACGACTGGTCCTGATATCCACCGGCGAAGAGGTGAATGTGGGCATCTGCTCGCTGCGTCATGGAATCTCCCCCTGCTCGGCCAGCGTCAAACCCCTCCGGTCAGACACGGGGCGGCCACGGATCGAGGCATGCTCCGGTCGGGCGGGAACCGGTCGGTCGCCAGGGAACCGGGCGGCTACACCGGTAGGTGACATCCAGCCACGGAGTCTCGACCCGCAGGTGCCCGGCGTGCCGCGACGTGAGCATCGCTTCCAGCACACCCGTCGTCAAGAGTGTTCTCTCCACGGGATAGGATGGCTGACCGTTGATGAACATCTCTTCGGCGTTCAACGACAGGTAGGCGAAATGCGCATAGGGCCCTGCTTCGTCGCCATGTCCCTGCGCATAGAACTCGGTCGCCAGCACCTCGTCGGCAACCCGCGCTGCGTACGCCAGATCGCGCACGTAACCGTCGAGCATCAACACCGCACCGCGCAGACCGTCGCGGTATTCGACCAACATCAGCGCGGGGCAATCACAGTGCTCCTCCATCCGGCCCGCCGGCGTATTCTCGATCGCGTCACAGGCCGCTTGCGCCAGTTCCCGCGACCATTCTCCCCGCTCGGCGGAACGCCACACTGCGTCTCCCTCCAGACAGGTCACGGCCGCCACGCCGGTCTCTCCGCCGGTGCGGCGTTCAACCATGCACTGCATCACCTCGAGCGCATGAAACCCGTAGATCTCCAAACCCGAGAAGCCAATCGCGACGGCTTCGTCGATCGGGGTATCGAGATCGTGCTCGAGCCACGGATTGCGCCAGACCACGGGCAGCGACGAGCCGGCCATCAGCGGCGCTGCCAATCCGGCCATCCGCTCCATCATCCACTGCGCGTCCTGCCAGTTGTAGGAGAGGTGCTTATCGTTGAATACCGGCACCCCCCTACCACTAGTCGCCATCACACCGCAAATTTGCTCGAGGAAGTACTTGCGAGGAAACAGCTGCTGCTGCTTTTCGTTCCAGGCGTAGTCGCCGTGTTCGCCGATCAGCAGCACCCCGTCGACGGCTAACTCGTCGTCGCCGAGAGTGAGCGCCTTGACGATGCTCGGATAGACCGTGACGCCGTGTTCGGCCGCGATGCCTAGACCGATGTCCCGATCCGAAATCTGGTCGATGTACATCGATACCAGGTCGACGCGCGGTGCCAGAAAGCCATCGTCGGTCGGAAAGCCTTTGAGGAACTTGGTCACGATCACATCGGCGTGCGAACCGGCAAAGTACTCGGTGACGATGGCGGCGATCCGTTTGCGCTGTGGCATGATGCGACCCCGGGGAGAAGTTCAGTCCGCCTCGACCCAGCGACCGGTCCGCGCGGACTGGAGCGCCGCTTCGATCAGTCGGATCGCCTCGCAACCATCCTCGATCGTACTGATCTGTGGGCGGGCGTCACTGCGCAGGCAGCGTACCAGATATTCCAACGCGGCCCGCAGGGCGCCAAACTCCATCCCGTAGACATTGCATTCGTACTGTTGATTGAAAAACCGGTAGCCATCGGAATCCACAAACGTAAATCCCATGTGGGGCAAGTTGATCTCGAAGGTACCCGCTTCAAAATCGAGCGAGCAGCGGTCGTTTTCAGCCAGCCCGTCCTGCACAGGAAGATACCAGCCACCTTCGATCGAACAGGTCGCTCCGCCGGGATACTCGATGAGCAGGTTCATGCCATCGACCTGGCCCTCGGAAAAGCGGGTTTCCAACGCACAAACCCGGTGGAATCGCTCGCGGGCAAACGCGTTTGCCAACTCGATATCATGACAGAAGATCCCGTAGGCGGGATGCACCCGCCCGTAGACTTCCTTTTCACTGCGGCTGCGTTTGTTGCGAAAACTCATATGCCGCAACGCTCCCAATCGATCCTGTCTCGCGAAGACCTGCGCGATCCGAGATTCGAACCGCAGGCAATGTCCGCTCATGGCGGTGATCGACCGTGACAGCTCGAGCATCTGCTCGGCCTCCGCCAACGACGTAGCCAGCGGCTTTTCCACATAGATCGCCTTGCCCTGTTCCGCCAGGACTTTGAACGACTCGCAGTGAGCGTCTTCGGGCGTGGCAATCGAGACCATGTCGATCGACGGGTCGGACGCCAACTCCTCGAGGTCCGGGTAGCAGTTCCCGCCGTAGCGATCGCAGAGCGCAGCAGCCCGATCCTGCTCGAGCGTGTACAGCCCGGCGACCTCGACATCGGGCATGCTGGCCAGCGTCCTCAGATGGCACTCGCCAAAGGCCCCTCCACCGACGACGGCTGCACGGACAGGTTCGCTGGTTCGCATCGCTAAATCTCGGCATAGACTTCCAGGACGTTCCCCTCGGGATCGGAGAAATAGACCGTCCGGTGGCCCCGCGGCTGATCCGCCGGCGGATCGAGAATCCCCACACCGCGTTCGAGCAGTTGTTGGTAGCACGGCTCGACCTCGTCGGGTGCAACGAGAAATGCAAGCTGCACCCCAGGCGATTCCGATCCCCCGCCGCGACCATCGTAGGACCGCTCACGCTGGCGCAGCCCCAGTAACACACCGCCGCCGTCCAGCGCCAAACTGGTTGCCGTTTCGGCCACGACGGGAAACGGCAACAGCTCGCGATAAAAGACCTTCATACGATCGATATCGTCGCACAGGACGATCGTGTAATTGAGCTTGCCGATCGTTTCAAGCATCGGTGAGGCTCCTGTTACGTGGGTTTCGTTATCGCCGGCGAAGTGATCCGGCGGGACCCGCTACGCGGTATGATGGAACGTCGTTGCCGCCGCTGTTACCGATGAACATCGCATGACCGATCATTTCAGCTCTCCGCAGCACGACCACGGCCCATCGAACCGGTGGTGGATTCTATCACTGGTGGCCCTGGCTTACTTCGTGCTGATCCAACATCGCTCGCTGGTGTTCTACGTACAGGTTCCGCTCAGCGCGGAACTCTCACTCACCAAGCTGCAAGCGGGGCTGCTGGATACCGCGTTCCTTATACCTTACTCGATCGCACAGCTGTTTGTGGCCTACCTGAGTGATCGCCTCCAGCGACGAAGGGTGTTGGCATTCAGTCTACTGGCCAGCGCACTGGCGCTGATCGCGATGGGATTTGTGAACAGCTTCTTCGAATTGTTAGCCTTGCGAATCACGCTGGGGTTCGCGCAGGCCGCCAGCGTGCCGGCGATCGCTGGCGTGATGGCCGATTGTTTTACGCCCAGGAATCGATCGACCGCGATCGGGATCTACAACCTCTCGCTCAATCTCGCCTTTATCGTCGTCGGGTTATTTGGAGGCTTGTTCGCCGATCTGCCAAACGTCGAGGTGCCGTTCGCATCCTGGGGATGGGGCCCCCTCGAACTGGCGGGTTGGCGGATGGCGATGCTCTGTTTCGGCCTGCTCGGCGTGGCCGCGGCGGCGGGAATTTTTTTCGTCATGCCGGAACCCATCCGGACCGAACGTGAGTCCGACCGAGGGTTGGGTACCCAGGGAGCCGCCCTGCACGTGACCATCGGCTCGGTGTTGAAGGTACCCGCCTTCTGGATGCTGGCGATGGCATTTGTTTTCTTTTGTATGGTGGCCAACGCGCAGGACTTCTGGCTGGCGCGCTATTTTGTCGAGGAGTTCGGGATGACCAATCAGGGGGCGGGGCAATTTGCGACGGTGTGGAGTCGTCCGGCGACAATCGCGGGTCTGTTGTTGGGAGGGTATTTGGCCGACCGGTTCTCCCGCCGAAGGCGCGCCGGCCGAACCTTGATCCAAGTGGTGGGCATCACGCTGTGGATTCCCGCACTGCTCGTGATGGGCATGTTCCTTTCGAGAGAATGGCTAATCGTGGCGATGGTCACCTACGGACTCGGTTACGGTTTTTACGTGGCCAACCTGTGGACGACGACGTTTGAAGTCATCGATCCGGCGGCCCGCTCCACCGCCGTCGGATTGCTCAATGTGATCGGCATCGGTGCCGCGCCAACCTCACCACTGATCGGCTACCTGGTCGACAAGGGAATCCTGGGGCTCGGCCAGGCGATCGCCGGCCTGAGTCTGCTGGCCGCCACGATCGTCGTGTTCCTGGCACTCAACGCGGTGTGCCTGCTGCGGCGCCCCGAGCAGGAACCCGAGCCGGCAGAATAGACCGTGCCGAGACGGCCTCCGCGTGTCGCACTGACGCTCAGGGGGCCGGTTGGCGGGGCGGCTCCGGCCAACGCAAGTGGCGGTGCAGAAATCGCAACGTCCCCTGTCCGTTGATCGTGTGGCCGCCGTTGAAGAACTCGATCTCCGCACGATCGCCGATCTCGAGCAAGTCATAGTGCCGACGGACCTTGCCGAACTCGCCCGCGACCCACTCCACAGGTGCTCCGCCGTCACGATGTCCCTGCTCAACCATAAACGGTCGCGGGGAGACCAGCATCGCGAGTTCGGCATAACTGGCGATGTGACCCATATTCCACTCGACGATCTCGTACTCGCGCGTGAAAGCGTAACCGTAGCGATCTTCGTTCGTCGCGATCGTCTTGACCCAGCGAGTAAAATCCGCCGAGCAAATCGATAGGCAGTAGCGATCGACCAGCGGCGGCACGCGGACCGCGGTCTTGCCACCGTATGAAATTCCGTAGAAAGCGATNCGCTCAGCATCGACATAGGACAGCGAGGATAGCCAGTCGAGCGTCTGTTCGTGCTGCTGGATGATGTAACTGAACAACGATCGCCGGAGGGGATTCGACTTCCGCTGAATCGTGCGGAAACGGTCTTCGCCCCGGTAGGGATTCTGCGGCGCGTAGACGATCANGCCTCGTTTGCAGAGTTCCGCGCTGAACGCTTTGTAGATGCGGTAGGCTCCACCACCGCGCGAGATCGTATCGATTGGCCGGCCCTCGAGCCCGTGTTGGCAGACGACGACGGGGCGTTTTTCTCCGGGTTTGAGCCCTTTCGGAAGTAACAAGATCCCCGAGGCAATCACGTCGGGAAAGACATCCAACATCACCTCGTAACCCAGAAAATGGTCGTTGTCCAACACCCGCCTGGTGCGCGGGTTGGGTGGCAGTCGGGAATGCGGCAAGCGCCCGATGAGCGTATCGTAAACCCAGTTTTTCAGTTCTCCCCGTGCGGCAAGCCAACCGTCGATCGGACGGTCGTCGTCCCGCCAGCGGCGCTCGCGAATCTTGGGACTCAGACGCAGCAGTTTCTGCACGTGACGCTGCAGTTCCGCGAATTGACGTGCCTCGCGCAGCGCGGCGACCTGGGCCGGATCGCGGTCGCTGTTGACGCGCCGCCAGACCGTCGGTTGCAGGTCGGGCGGAATGTCAATTTCCAGGCCGCGGGCAAAGGCCGCAACCCCCGTCCCAGCCAGCCCGGTCCCCGCATCACTGATTGCCAACTCGAGATTCGCGTCCGCGCCACAGCGCGCGAAAATCTTGCCCGCCCGGTCAAACTCGCTGCGAACACTCTCCAGAGTAGGGGATTCGATCGCGCCCGGTGCAGCACTCGCGCGGCGGCCCTGGCGCACCGGCGGAGGTCCGGAGACCTGAGGGACGGCGCAGGCCTCGATCACCAGCCTGCGGGGGGCGATCATGCCGGCGATTTCGGCGTCGCCAAATTCACTCAGCAANCCCCACACGTTGCGATAAATCGGCTCTCGCCAAAGGGCGTCGCGGCGCTCAAAGTAACCGCAAACGAGAGTCACATCGATTCGCGGATCGAGGGCTGCCGCGTAGAGCGACAACAGCCCGCCTTCACCGATGCCCGCTACACCGATCGGAAGCGGCTTTCGCCGCCGCCGACTCAGCTGTTCAAATAAGTCGACCGCGGCGAGAATTTTCTGGACNTCGTAGCCGATCGGATGGCGGCCCATTTCAAAGGCCTGGCGNTANAGAAACTCGCGGTGCGGCTGATTCGTGTAGCCGACGTAGGGACTTCCCGACAGCCGGTCGCTACGACTGATCAACATCGGCGCAGCCACCAAGCACCCAGCCTGCGCCAGCCGCCGCGCGATTTGCAGCTGCATGGGTAATCCCTCGGCAACACCGCAGACCATCTCCGGCGTCCAATCGGCGTCGGGTAACACGACCACCGCCGCTCGGATCTGCGCTGGCTGTAATAACAGTCCCTCGGCTGTCACGCCGTCCAACACCTGCCACCGCACCCGTTGGACCGTCACCTGGCCGCTGGTCGCCACGACCGACGATTGCCCGAGCGACGATCGCAATTCAAAGCGATAGCGATCGGGATAGACCGCGGTCAACCGGCGGTCCACGGCGCCGATCGCCTGCCGAAAGCGGACCCGATNCGGCGCGATAGTCGCAGCGTAGCCCTCGGGAGTCGTGTCGTCACGGCTCCACAGTTCCCCCCGGCGCTGCGCGGCAGCCGCCAATTCTCGAAGGCAAAAACGGTTGATCCCCTGCACCATCCGTTCATCGAGTGGCTGCTCGACGGTCAGTCGCTGGGTGCCGGGCAACACCGNATCGGCAGCCCGCGCGGTGANCGCTCCNAGCGTTAGCACCGAGATCAAGGTGACGCNGGGGAGCGACCAGGGCGACATTGAGACATCTCCTATTGGGCCGGTTCGCAATCAGGGCCACCCNTCGCCCGGCCTTAGGGAACACCACCTGCAACGCGTGTGAACCCCTCAGCACGGGTGGTCGACCGATCGCGTGGTCCGTCTCTAATCTTCAATACGGTACAGGTGGGTATCGCTTCTGAGAAATAGGGCGCGACCGGAGACCGCCGGCGAGGCATAAAATTTTCCCGCAAGCTGATTGGTTGCCAGTACCTTGAATTGCCGGCCGGTGGCCAGCACGAGCGTCTTCCCCTCTTCGCTACACACGTAAATCCGCCCTCGGACTTCAATTGGTGACGACCGGAAGTTGCCACCCAAGCGATTCTTCCAGACGACTTTTCCCGTCAGTGCGTCAAGGCAGGTCGCGGTTCCGCTGTCTTTCACAACGAACAGTTCTTTTCCCAACAAGAGTGGCGAGGGAACGTGCGGCATCCCCACGGAATTCTGCCACGCAACCTGTTCAGTCTTGAGCTGCCCCTGGCCGGGTCGAACCGCGTAAACCGCGTGATGATCGAGCTTGATCGATCCCACGACATAGAACATTCCGTTCCCGTAGGAAGGTCGACCGACCAACGAGCAGCCCTCATAGGGCATCCACCAGAGCTCTTTTCCCGTCGCCGCGTCGTAGCCCGCGACGTGATCGGCACATGTGGCGACCAACTGTGGCGTTCCGTCGATGTCCTGCACCAGTGGCGTCGAATACGCCATCTGGAAAAAGGGGTTACGGGCAAAGGCCCGTTCGAGATGCTGGCGCGCCTGTTTCCAAACGATCTTTCCGGTCCGCTTGTCGAGTGCCACCACGAACTGATGGTCGGTGCCATCGCAGACGAGGATCAGCAGATCGCCGTGCAAGATGGGTGAACTCGCCGCCCCCTGTGGAGCGGTGAAGGGAAGCGACGTATTCTTCCAGACAAGATGCCCTGCCGTATCCAGACAAGCGGTCCCCCGCGCACCAAAATGAACAAAGACGTGCTTGCCATCGAGCACCGGGGTCGGAGATGCAAACCCATTCAGCGTGTGACGCGGACCCGCCGCTGCGGGTCGCAACACCTCGATATCGTGCAACAGCCGCCCGCTGGCGCGGTCGACGCAAACGGCGTGCAGTGACTTGCCCTCATCCACGGCACTCGTCATCCATACCTGACTTCCCCAAATCACGGGGGAAGACCACCCCTGACCGGGAATCGGTGTCTTCCAGATCACCGACTCCTCTTCGCTCCAGCGGAGCGGAATCCCCTCGGCGGTCGAGTGCCCCTGGCCGTCGGGACCGCGAAACTGCGGCCAATTTGCCGCCAGACGGGTGGTGAGCATCACGCACAGCAGGAACAACACCGCGCTCACTGCCGCCACAGATGGCCCACTCTGGCAGGTGGGGCGGGCTGCGCATTCCGATCGCCGACAGCCGCGTACCGCGGCCCGCGCAGCAGCACAGGCGCGCGCATCGGAACGGGTGGCGATGCCGTTTGTGTCGCAGATAGTTGATTTCATGAACCTGCTAGGCTCCCATAAAAAACGGCACGGCGTGGCTCGGCACGTCTTGTCACCAAGGTCGCAGCGACCAGCTGCCCGATCAGCGCCGAGGCATAACGCGTTGTTCTACCGTCCCGGTTTGTGGGTTGCAACAAACCGGGACGCCGTTTGCGTTGGCAGTGAGCCTCGGCTAACTCCTGGTCGCGGTGACGAGTGAATAATAGCC
Organism: Planctomycetaceae bacterium; assembly: GCA_002702965.1. GTDB lineage: Bacteria > Planctomycetota > Planctomycetia > Pirellulales > Pirellulaceae > UBA9264. The sequence goes on along the minus strand of PADE01000225.1, from coordinate 14,196 downwards.
GTACGACGGTGTCACCTGAAAGTCGCGAAAGCCGGTTTCCCCCAACAGATCCTCGAGTTCGCCGGCGGTGAACTGTTTTCCCTTTTCGTGCAACAACATGGCGATCGAAAAGCAGGCCACAGTTAACGGACCATCCTTGAGGTCGTCGAGCAGCATTTCGTGGAGACAAATCGTGCCCCCCGGTTGCAATGTCTCAAATGCGCGGCGCGCCAAAAAACGGCACGATTCCATATCCCAGTCGTGAAAAATATTCCCAAACAGTAGGCCGTCAAATCCGGCGGGCCAGGGATCCTGGAACATGTTCGCAGCCACCACATCGATTCGATCGGCCAGATCGTATTGATCGATATGGCCCTTGGCAATCGGACAGACGGGCGGCAGGTCCAGGATCGTGCAGTGGAGTTGGGGATGCCGGCCGGCGATACCCAAACAGAGCGACCCCGACCCGCCGGCCACGTCAAGCAGTCGCTCTATTCCGCTGAACACCGGATGCTCGGCCAGTCCGGTCGCCGCGGCCAGGGTCATCGAATGCATGAGCTCGATAAAATCGCGTACCCGCTCCGCTGGTAGTTCCCCGATGTTCACCGCCAACGGGTCCACCGGCTCTTGGTGCGCGCGCATCGCGAGTCGCAGCGACTCGGTCGTGGAAGTCTCGAAATGGACCAGTTCGCGGCGGAAAAAAGGGCTCTCGGCAAGCAGATAAGTCTGTGCGACTGGAGTCAGCGAGAATCGTCCGTCGGTACCACTTTCCAGAAAGCCGAGTGCCGCCACAACGGCCACGACCGCTTCGGCAGCGCGGTGATCCAACCCCAACTCGTCGGCCACTTCGGGGAGGCGGAGGGGTTCACGGTGGAGCAGTTCGTACAGTCCGATTTCGACCGAGATCGCCAGCGTTGGAAAAATGAAACGGGATGTAAACGCATCGTAGATCGCTCGATCATCGACGGGTGGAGATGGCAACATGGGTAACGCTGGACGCTCGAAATAAGAGAATACAGACAAGGCAAACGCACCGAGAACTCGCCACTCTAAGCCACACCGCGGTCCGATGCCAGCGCCTACGGGCCGCGTTGGGGAATCGAAATCTCTCGCCAAATTGGGCCGCCTCTACCGCCCACCGCCTCTCTTTTCGCGTCACCCTTGCGACCCGGTAGCCGCCGGTCGCTGGAACCGCGGCGGCCGGATGGCGCATACTATTCTCGGTACGTGGAGCGGTCGAGCATCCTGTGGAGACTTCGCCGCCTCGTGAAAATGGTGCGGGCGCTGCGGCGTTCAAACGACCGCAGTCCCTCGCTTGGTGCGACACGATCGCCTAATGCGTTGCCGGAGCACGTGCATGGAGAACGTCGGAAAGCTCTCGAGATCTTGGTGCGGAAAACCCTGCGCGGTGNNTGGGGGGAGCGCATCCTGTCTGCTCTTGATCGTCGCCACGGCGTTGAACCCACCAGCGTTCTGTAGCGGTCAGCAAAGTCCCGTCCCGGCGATCACCTTTGAATCAAACGTGCTGCCGATTCTCCGGGAACAGTGCGGCGAGTGTCACGGACACAAATCACGCGCTGGTGGGCTGCACCTGCTGGCGCGGGATGACTTGATCCGCGGTGGCCAATCGGGCCCGGCGGTGATCGCCGGTAACGAGGCCGCCAGCCTGTTGGTCCGGCAGCTGGTGCGGGGAAAAATGCCTCCCGAGGGTCCACCGCTGAAGGCCGACCAGCTGGCGCTCATTCGTCGTTGGATCGAGTTGGGAAGTCGGCGCGACGGTGAAGACCCGGAAACGGCGCGGAGGCAAATCGACGCCTTGTCGACCTCCCAACGCGAGGTGTTTGTGAATGTCTTCTTCACCCACTGCCTCGACTGCCACGGAAAATGGCGACAGGAGGCGGGCCTCGACCTGCGGACGCGAGCCAGTCTGTTACGCGGCGGCCGGAGTGGACCGGCGATGATCCCCGGCGACCCCGATCAGAGCCTCGTCTACCAGCGCATCCTGGCCGATGAAATGCCCCCGCCAAAAAACCTATTCGGCGACCAGCAATACGTCTCGCGAGTGCGCGTGTCCGACCTCGCGGCACTGCGAAAATGGATCGCCGCCGGCGCCCAACCGCCGTACGAGAATCCCCCTCGGAAGGACCCCGTACTGAGTGAGGCGCGNCTCGCGCACTGGGCATTTCAACCACCGACCCGGCCTCCCGTGCCGGTGGTAAGAAACAGCCATCAAGTCCGCAATCCGATCGATGCGTTTCTCCTCTCGCGGTTGGAGGCCGACGGAATGCAATTCTCCCCCCGCGCCGATCCGGTCACCTTGGTGCGCCGCGCATCGCTGCTACTGACCGGGTTACCACCTGCTCCGGCAACGGCGGTCCGCGTCAACCGACAGGTGGGTTCCTACGAAGCGCTACTCGACCGCCTACTGGCGTCGCCACACTACGGCGAGCACCAGGCGGTTTGGTGGCTCGACGGCGCCGGCTATGCGGACACGCATGGGCAGATCAACCGCGATGAGCTGCGACCGTTCATGTGGCGTTACCGCGACTATGTCATCCGCGCTTTCAATGACGACAAACCGTACGATCAATTCCTCACCGAGCAGTTGGCTGGGGACGAGCTGTTTGCCTGGAAGCGCTCCGAATCCCTGACCGCCGAACAGATTGACGCGCTCGTCGCAACCGGATTCTTGCGGACGGCATCTGACGCCACCGACGAGGGGTCGTTCAACAAACTCGCCAACCGGTTCGGTGTCATCAACGAACAGCTAGAAATCGTCAGTTCGGCGGTAATGGGCTTAACGCTCGAGTGCGCCCGCTGTCACAGTCACAAATTCGACCCGATTCGCCACCACGACTACTACCGATTTGCCGCGATTTTCCGTCCGGCGCTCGACCCTTACGACTGGCGCATTCCCAATGTGGTTCTCTACCCACCCAAGTACCCGGTGCCGCCCAAGTACAGTCGCGACCTGTTCCAGGACTCCGACCACACGACCCCCGCGGTCGAACGTTACAACGCTCAGTTCGATCCACCGATCGACGAACTGGCCCGTAAGGTCAAAACGCAACGCGAGCAACTGCGGCACCAGTTGCTTCGCCAGCGTCTGGACAACCTCCCCGAGTTGCTCGCACACTATCGGTTTGAGCGATCCGGTCACGATGTCATCAATCACCTGACGGGACATTCCGAAGGTCGGCATACCGCTCGCTTCTCAACCGACGCGCCAGCGATCGCCGGGGTGACGAACCGCGCGAGCCTCGATCTGGCGGAGGGCGGCTTTGCGACCATCTCCAAACGCGCATTTCTGTTTCACCGCGGTGCGGTCGAGGGAGACGCGACGCTCGAGTTTTTCCTCAAGACTGTCTCCCCCACCGATCAATACGGCAGCGTCTTCTGGACCGCGAACCCCGACGTCGATGGCGACGGCCAGGTCGATTTCGCCAAGGGTGCCGGTCAAAGCGGCGACCGCAACCGCTTCAATATCGATCTGAAAACGCTCGTCAAAGTTGCCGAAATCGGCGGTGACTTCCGTGAAGTCGATGGCACCGGGCCCCACAAGGTCGCCGGCGCACCGCTCCGCATTCCCAAAGCGAGGTGGGTCCACATCGCCATCGTGCGTCGGAAACTGGCCAGCGGGAAGTTTCGCTTCGACTGGTATCTCGATGGACAGCCGAGACCCTCGCTATCGTCAACCAGCCAAGCGCCGTTTCCCGTCGGGGACGCCTGGACCATCGGTGGTCGTCCCGGTTTTCCCGCGGGTGTGTTGGTCGATGAGGTCCGCTTGTGGGACGGGGCCCTGTGGTCGGGCGAGCTCTACCACCATGGAACCGCTCGCGCCGGTTTGCCCGATCCGAAAACAGCGCGGCGCCTGCTGCAAGCGCTCGACCGAGGTGAGGCGGAAAGATCGCCCGAGGAACGCGCCCAACTGCGGGCGCTCAGTGCGCAGATCGACGTGCTCGCGTCGAACGCATCGCTCGCTCCGCTGTTCACCCAGATCGAAAACCTCCAGAACCAGAAAATTCGTAATCTGCGCATTCACGGCCTGGCCGACACGGGGGGTGAACCAACACCGGTCTACGTCTTCAAACGAGGAGACATCCGGCAACCGGGCACAGAAGTCGAACCCGGGCCGCCGCTCGCGATCTCGGTCGGTCTGCGTCCGTTTCGTATCACACCTCCCCCGTTTGGACAAACGAGTGGTCGACGGTTGGCGTTCGCGCGATGGCTGACACAACCGAAGCACCCACTGACCGCTCGGATCATCGTCAATCGCGTCTGGCAACAGCACTTCGGGCGCGGCCTCGTCGATACTCCGGGGAACTTTGGGCGGATTGGGGCGGCCCCATCACACCCGCGACTGCTCGACTGGCTGGCGACCGAGTTCGTCCACAGCGGCTGGAGTCTCCGCAAACTGCACAAACAGATCATGATGTCCACCGCCTGGCAACAGTCGTCACGGCAGAACGACGTCCAGGTCGCCGATTCAGACAATCGGTTGTTCTCCCGATTCCCGTTCCGCAGATTGAATGCCGAGATGATCCGTGATTCCATCCTGTCGATTTCAGGGCAACTCGATCCGATGCCCCTGGGACCACCTGTCGAGAGCGAAGTGCAACCCAGCGGTGAAGTGCGACACCCGCCTGGACCAAACGGGCACCGCCGCAGTATCTATCTGGTCCGCCGCAGAAAGACACCGAATACCCTCCTGAATCTGTTCGACGCCCCCGCGATGGTCCCCAATTGCCTCGGCCGCTCGGATTCGACGGTGCCGACCCAAGCGCTACAACTGTTCAACAGTGAGTTCGTCCGCGAGGCGGCCGCGCGGTTCGCCCAACGGCTCCTCGCCGATCGAGAACCGGATGNCGAGCCAATCGTGATGGCTTACCGTCTAGCCTTTGGACGCAATCCAACGGCGGCCGAATTGTCACGTGACCAGGCCGCATTACGAGAGCTGACAAAGCTCTGGAAACAGGAACTAAAGGGCGCCGACAATCCGCAACAGGGCGTGCAATCGGCCCGGCGGCGGGCGTTGGAAAACTACTGCCACGCGTTACTCAATTCCCCCGAGTTGATCTACGTCGATTGACCGGCGAATGCCGGGCCGCGAGGGTTCCAAATCAGATCTGTTGACAGTCGCCAGCGACGAAAGGAAACCAGGTGATTCCCGAACAGCGCCAGATCGACGATTCCCAACGCCACCGCGTCGATGGTTCGGCCTGCGATCGTCGTGATTTCTTCGGACACATGCGTCATGGTTTGTTGGGAGCCGGGATCACCACTCTACTCCACGCCGATCTGGTCCCCCCACCCGTGGTTGCCGAAGACGCACATCAGCCGGCAGATCTGTTACCGCGAGCTCCGCATTTTCCAGGTCGGGCCAAGGCGGTGATCCAATTCTTCATGACGGGTGGCCCCAGCCAAGTTGATCTGTTCGACCCGAAACCAGCGCTAGCCAAACACGAAGGCGAATTACCGCAGGGATTTATCGACAATGTCGAATCGGTCGGCGCAGCTGGTGGCTTGCTGCCGTCACCGTTTGCGTTCGCCCGACACGGTAAGTCGGGACTGCCGTTCTCTCAATTGCTTCCCCATCTGGCGACCTGCGCCGACGACATCGCCGTCATCCGGTCGATGTGGACCAGTTCCTTCAATCACGAAACCGGCATCATGATGATGCACAGCGGTCGCCCCATCAAAGCATCACCATCGTTCGGCGCATGGGTGGTTTACGGCCTCGGTTCGGAAAACCAGAATCTGCCGGCCTACGTGGCGCTCGACGACCCGGTCCACAATCCGATTCTACTCGGCAAACAAAACTGGCAATCCGGTTTTCTGCCGCCGGTTTACCAGGGCACGCGTCTGCGAACGATCGGCTCACCGTTGGTCAATCTCGAGGCGCAGCAGCCCTTTCCTCCCAGCGTTCTGGAATTCTCGCGCGGNCTGTTGCAGCAGATCGCACACGACCACCAAGCGCTGCGGCCCCGGCAACCGGAGCTCGCCGCCCGCATCGCGAGCTATGAACTCGCGGCCCGCATGCAGCTCACCGCGACCGACGCGCTCGACCTCTCCCAGGAGACGGCTGACACGCACCGCGCTTACGGCCTCGACCAGCCGGCGACCAAATCGTACGCTCGTCGCTGCCTGATGGCCCGTCGGCTCGTCGAACGGGGCGTACGAATCATCCAGATCTACATGAACACGGGCAGCGGCGATAACCCGTGGGATCACCATGGTGACGTCGAGGGAAATCTAACCCGCTCGTGCCTGCAGACCGATCAGCCCGTCGCCGCGCTGATCAAGGACCTCAAACAGCGTTCGCTGCTCGATTCCACGCTGCTCGTGTGGGGTGGAGAGTTTGGACGTCTTCCGCTCGCCCAGAAGGCGGAAAAACCAGGTCGCGACCACGGTGCCAACGGCTTTTCGGTCTGGCTCGCCGGTGGCGGAATCAAAGGCGGCACCACCTATGGAGAAACTGACGACTTTGGATACCACGCTGTCGAAAATCGCGTCAGCGTGCACGACTTTCACGCCACGGTGCTCGCCTGCCTGGGAGTCGACCACCGTCGACTGGTGTTCAACCACCACGGACTGAACGAACGACTGACGGGGGTCGAACCCGCCCGGGTCATAAAGGACGTGTTGCTGTAAGTCACGTTCCCACGGGACAACAAAACCCAGGGACAACAAAGAAAACCCAGGGACAACAAAGCGACCGCTTTCCGATCGGAAATTCCATGCACACCATTCGCCCACCGATCACCGCGATCACGCTGCTGATGGCGACCGCCGCGCTTATCCAGGCCGCCGGTCCGGAGATCCGCCGCGACGTCGAGTTCGCGGTGGTCAGCGGTGAATCACTCCGCCTAGACGCCTGGTTACAGCCGGCAGAATCCAGCCCTGCGGTGATCTACGTGCACGGCGGCGGCTTCACCGGCGGCGACAAACGGCACCTCGAAACCGGATTCAAACCGATCTTCGAGTTGCTCCTTCCGGCGGGCTTTTCGGTCATTAGCGTCGATTACCGCGTCGCTCCAAAACACCCGTTTCCGGCCGCACCCGACGATGTCAAAACGGCGATTGCGTGGATCCGTAAACACGCCGCCTCACTTCGGATCGATCCGCAACGGTTGGCGTTGATGGGCGATTCCGCGGGTGGCATGATCGTGTCGTACGCCGGGGCGCGCCCCTCCCCGGAGAGCCGTGTCGCCGCAGTCGTCTCGTTCTTCGGAGAACACGACTTCGCGCTGCGTGTCAGCGAGGACCCCTGCGCGGTCGACGGCCGCACGATCCCGCGTCCCAAAGGAGGGTGTATCTCGGGTGGAATGGCGGCGTTTCTCGGGTTTCGAGAGCTGCAAACACCCGCCCAGCAACGAATCCTGGATGAAGCCACCGTTGTCCACCATGTCCACCGCGGGATGCCGCGGTACCTGTTGCTGCACGGCACGCGTGATTATGGTGTGCCGATCGAACAATCCCACAGTCTGCAGCAAGCGATGCGGCGGGTCGGCGCCGATTGCCAACTGGTGGCGGTTGTGGGAGGAAGTCACGGAATCGGCGGTTGGACGGGCCCCCACCAAACGCACTACAAGCGACGCGTAATCGAGTGGCTGATCGACACGATGGGGAAATCNGCTCCGTAACAGTCGGCATGGTGGCGAGCCACGGGCCGCTCACAACTGAGGCCCCGCGGCGTTTACCTCTTCGCCGGCGACGTCTTCATACTTCTGAAAGTTCTCTTGAAACAAAGTCCCCAGCCGCCGGGCCGTTTCATCGTAGGCATTCGGGTCGGACCAGGTATCGCGTGGCCGCAAGATCTCGCTGGCCACGTGCGGGCACTCCTGGAGGACACCAAATCCAAAAACGGGATCCGCTTGAACATTCGCCTCCACCAATTGACCCCCATGGATCGCATCAATGATCGCGCGCGTCACCGAGAGTTTCATGCGCTCGCCCGCACCATAGCCGCCACCGGACCAACCGGTGTTGACCAGCCATACATGGGACTCGTGCTGTCGGATCTTCTCGGCCAACAGCTCGGCATACTTGGCGGGATGCCAGGCCAGAAACGGCCCGCCAAACAAGGGGAGAACGTCGCCTGGGGCTCGGTGATGCCTACTTCGGTACCGGCCACCTTGGCCGTGTAGCCGCTGATAAAGTGATACATGGCTTGCGCCGGGGTCAGCTTGCTCACCGAGCCAGCACGCCAAACGCGTCGCAGGTGAGAAAAATCACGTCGCGCGGATGACCGGCCACACACGGAATATGCGCGTTGGTGACATGCTCGATGGGATACGGACCTCGGGTATTCTCCGTAATCGAACCATCGGCATATTCGACCGCGTTCGTCTCGTCATCGTAGACGACGTTTTCGAGCACCGCGCCGAACCGCAAAGCCTGAAAATCTCGGGCTCCGATTGGGGACTCAAGTCGATTGTCTTGGCATAACGACCACCCTCGATATTGAAGATCCCGCCGTCGGTCCAACAGTGTTCGTCATCCCCGATCAGCTCTCGGTTTGGATCGGCGGAAAGCGTTGTCTTGCCGGTGCCGGATAAGCCAAACAACACCGAACTGGTGCCCGTCGATGGATCGACGGTCGCCGAACAGTGCATCGACAGCACACCCACTTTCGGCATCAGATAGTTCATCAGCGTGAAGACACCCTTCTTCATTTCACCGGCGTCCTCGCTGCCAAGAATAGCCATTTGCCGCGATTCGAGCGACAACGCAATACGGGTTTTGGAGGACATGTCGGCGGTGTGCTGATTCGCCGGAAACTCACCGGCGTTAAAAATGACCGCATCCGGATCCCAACCGGCAAACGCGTCGATACAGTACAGGCTCGCACGGGTGTTGAGATAGTCGATCGCCCGTTCCCGATTGATCTCAAAAACGTCGTCGGTGATCGGGATGTTGACACTGCCCCACCAGATGTCCGCTTCCGAATCCGGATGTTTGACGACGCGTTTATCGGTCGGCGAGCGGCCTGTTTTTTTCGCCCGACTAGGCGATCATGGCACCCGACACCGAGATCGCGCCCTGCGGATCGAATAGCATCGCCTCGCGATACAACTGCGCCAGCGCTGGATTGCGAGCGATGTCCGAAACCAGAATTCCGTATTGTTCTAGATTGATCGAAGTCACGATAAATTCGATTCAACTCCGTCAGGATTGGGGGCCAACAACATCCGCGGTGAGGCACAAGTATGTCGACTCCCAAAAAGTGCGACCAGCCGCCGACCTCGACGGAACTCTGCCGCTCGTCCGTGAGCTCAGTGGGTGACTACTGCGTGGGGCAACGGGTCTCTCCAGCGGTACCGATTCGTTCCGCTTTCACTAAGCCAACGCAATCCAGCGGTACCCCGCACACGTCTACCGGGTCGAACCTACCACCGCAGTAACGCTGCGACACCCTCGACGTCGGTCAGGTCCCCGGTCGCAAACTCTACGCGACTTCGCCCCGAGAATGCGAGGTCGAGAAACTCGTTGGCTGCCGACTGCAAATAGACTTCACTGCCGCATTGGGGGCAGCCGTCGGGAGATCCAAGCCCCGTCTCCGCACAACCACTACAGCGGAAAAAGGCGGTTCCCTGGAGTTCGCCAATCAATAACCAGCGGACGCGTCTTTCACGCAGTGCCGACAACGTGTCGCCGGGACCGATCACCGCTTTTCCGCCGCGCGCATGTTCATTGATGATNGCGCTGCGCAACCACACCTCTTCGCGTTGCTCTTCGGCCGCGGCCGCGGCCAGGGTCTGCTCGAACACGTATTTGGAATCTTGTTTACCCTCCATCGGCATGCGACAGACCACACACCTGCGCATTTCGTCGCTCATGCGCGTCTCCAATTCGCGGAGCAGTTGGCGATCTCCCGCGAGCGCAATACGCCGAATCGACTCGCTGGAAGTCAGGTCGCGCAACTTGGCGATGATGTCGAGGCAGTAATGATGAATCTCCTTGTCCNGCCGCCGCTCGTACCGCTGCTGTGACCAGCCCCCCTTGCGTACGTGGTTCTTGATGTCACCGCGGAGNCGATTCTCTTCCTGAAGGCTCCCCAAGGCGGCCAGGTAGATCGACGCACGGGTGTGATCGGCGTAGACCACGGCATANCTTTCGAGATCNTCCAGCAACCGCCCCGCGGGCAACAGGAAAGGCGAATTGTCCAAGTAGGCTGCCGGCTCGACCNCAGCGGGGAGTCGCATCAATTGGATTTCTTCCGTGATCCAGGAGACGACTGCAACCCAACCGACAGCCGGTGGCAACGTCGTTTCCTTGATCACCTCGGTCCACAACATGGTAGCCTGGCGGCGATGCTGGTCCTCGTCCTCGGTGAGCCCCTCTTCTGCCAGCAGCGCGTCGGGAAGCTCACTCAGTTTGTACTTCCGGTTCTTGATCGCGGTTCGGTCACCGGGGAAATAGACGGTCAAGATACAGCGGTCATCGGACTCCATTCGGGTGAGTTTGAGTAAGTTGTCCGCGTTCGACTCCAGAATGGTCGCGTTCGTCATCGATCGGTCACCGGTGAGTAGGTTGCCGCCTCAGGGGTCCGGNGGCGGGCGGTGNAAGTCCTACCAAATACGATACGCCGCGGAAGCAATCTCTCCACGACTCCGATAGAATCACGGCGCCACACGTGTTTGGTACCGCTGTCCTGGTGGCCCGACCGCACGGTCTACCACAGCTCGTCTGTGCCGTCATCCCTGACCGAACCGGCGCTCCCGCGGGTCGAACGCCCCACCCAATCGCCCACGTCAAGAATCAACAGCGCCAAGAGTCAACAGCGCCATGGAAAATCCCGTCCGCTGCGGATCGCCAACCAGACGGTTCCCCTTGTTACCCACCACCGGCGTACTCGCACCAAGGAAATTCCGATGTCCATGCAACATCGCTGGCCTTCCGCCTTGCTGGCCAGCTCGCTTCTCTGGGGCGTGACCGCTCCGCTCGCGACTTGGGCCTGGCGCGCGCCGCCTACCCCTGACGTGGAAGCGTTCGATCCGGAACGCGTCGGCCGAACCGAGACCGATCGCCGACGCAACGCCACTTTGTTGGCCGGCTACGAATACGACAAGTACGTGGCAGCGATCACCGGTTACAACGGGCAAGATCGCCAGCAGGTTGTGTTCTGGAATCGTCAGCGGGCGGTGCGCACCCGGGTCGGACCGCGGGGAAACTACAAGTGCGGGATGACGCTCGGGCCGGACGGCACGCTGTTGCTGGCAACTTGCAAGAACAACAACCTCGACGATCCCATGAAAAAACGGTTCGACATCTGGGTCTACGCATCGACCGACAACGGCGAGTCGTGGGAGCTCATCGGTGAAACGCCTCTGTCGGGAAAGGAACCGAGCCTGACCACCTTGTCCGACGGATCGGTCGTGCTCTCGGCGCAAAAAGGTTACTTCGGGCCGGGGACCAAATACAAGGAAGAAATCAACCTGGCGCGTTCAACCGATGGCGGACGCACCTGGAGAAAATCGACCCTGGCCGGAAGCGACTATCCACGCAATATGATCATCGAGAAGAACGGCTCGCTGCTATTCGTACGAGCAGCCGAGTTCGACTGGACGCGGGCCAATGAGGGTAGTCCCCATTTTCAGCTGTGCCGATCTGGAGATGGTGGTCGGACATGGTCGTTCTCCGAAGGTGTCATCAAGTGGGATGCCAAGCGCCCCTTCGGAGAGGTCTCGGCGATTCTCCTTCGCGACGGTCGTCTGCTGGCAGCGATTCGCAGCCTTCAGCGCGGCGCACCGCGGAAGGACATGCACGGCTATGGGATCACCCTGCTCACCGAGTCCAACGACAATGGACAGACGTGGTCCAACCCGCGCGCGATGTCCCACACCGCAGAGGTGCACACCTACCTAACCGAGCTCGTGGACGGACGGATTCTGGCCACCTACTCGAACTACCACCTGCCGTTCGGGGTGTACGCCATCGTGAGCAACGACGGCGGCCGCACCTGGGACCGAGACCACCCGATCCAATTAGCGCTTTCGGCCCTCAACCAGGTCGGCTGGCCAGTCACACTCCAATTGGCAGACGGCAGCTTGTTGACCGGCTACGCGTTGACCGCGTACCTCAAACAACCACCCGATATGTTCGTCACCGAAACGGTGCGTTGGCGCCTGCCATGATCGGCAACGTGCGCCGAAATCACACGTCGAGGTCAGCCGGCTCGATGAATCCGTCGCCATCTCGATCGAGCGCATCAAAATCCACGGCGAGAAAACGTGGCGCTTCGCGACGGTCCAGCCGACCGTCATGGTCCCGATCGTAATCGGAAAACTGAAAGTCCCGTGGTAAGAATCGAACCTGCGCCCGGAGGACCCGCAACGCGGCGTATTGAAACCCGGCCTTCGCTAAGTCGAGCGCGGCGCCGCGTTTCTCCACGATCACCGCCACCCCGATCCCCTTGTGCAATTCCCCAGCACCTCCCTGCTGGTCTTTCAGCAGTCGAGTGACCTTCCATTCCGCGGGTTCGGCGTCGAAGGCCAACGTCACTTCGGTCGCCGCGATATCCGCGATCTGGCGGACGTCGCGATTGAGATCGGTAAACCGAAAGATCACAATCCGCGTGCGAAAGTGGCGATTCCACTGATCTGCCGTAAGGCCGCCCGCCGCCGAGGCAATACGCACCTGAAAGGTGTATCGGCCGGGTCGCTGGTTGTAGATTTCCTGGGCCAGCATCGCCGTCTGCCCTGGTTGGATCACGCCGTCACCCGACCTTTCCGAGAGTCCGAAACCGAGTTGGGCCTCGTTGCGTTTGCGCGGCGCGTCCGCCGCCTCGCCGTCGACGGTGACTCGGCTGACGGCGCAAAACGCGTTTGGTTGTTGGGGACTCCATGCCGGCCGCGCCACCCAGAAATCGGCTTCTCCGAATCGACCCTGCAGCACGTTCCCGCGGGAGAAATCACCGTTGCTGAGTGGTCCGCGGTCGAAATTTGGCAAATCCCCCACCCGGCCTCCCGCCGCGGTCCGCGCATCGGTCGCAGGCTCCGAGCCGAGCACTTCGGTCACGATCTCTCCGGTACTAATCTTGAACGGCCGCCCCGCGACCTCGATGTGCGCGTGCGGATCGATGCCGAGCAGATGAAACATCGTGGAGGACAGTTCTTCCGGCTGGATCCGCCGTTCGATGGGATAGGCCCCGTTGCGGTCGCTGGCGCCGACAACTTGTCCCGTGGCGATCCCGGCGCCCGCCAACAAACCGCACATCACCGGACCCCAGTGGTCGCGCCCGCCGTTGTTGTTAATCTTCGGCGTACGTCCGAAGTCGCCGAGCACGACGACCAACGTCTCGGCGAGCAGTCCCCGCACATCGAGGTCGTCGATCAGTGTCGAAAAGCCGAGATCAAAGGGAGGGCAAAGCGTATCGCGGCAGCGGCCCGCGTTGTCAAAATGCGTATCCCAGACAGGATTTCCAACCGACAAGTCGCCCGGCTCACGCGGCCAGTTGACCTGGACAAAGCGTACGCCGGTCTCGATCAATCTGCGCGCCAACAGCAGACTCTGTCCGAAATGGTTGCGCCCATACAAGTCGCGCAAACGGCTCTGCTCACGGCTCAGATCGAAGGCGGACCGAGCGGGCCCCGACATCAACACCTCGAACGCCTGCTGTACGTGTCGGGAAAACGTCTCCACACGCGCGCTTTGCCGGCCGCGACCAAAACGCTCGCTGAGCTGCACCAATAGCGATCGCCGCCGCGCCAAACGACCGCGTGATAATTCCTGTCCCAGTCCCAGCGTATCGATCTGATAACGCGGACGCGACGGATCACATTGAAACACCTGAGGGTCCCACCCGCGCCCCATAAATCCACCGTCCTGTCCGGCGAACAAATAGCCAGGATTATTTAGGATCAACTCAGGGACGATGACCGAGGAAAACGGTGAATCGTCGCTGGGGCGCAACTTGCCGACGATCGAAGCGATCGACGGCCAATCGAGCAAGCGATCCGCGGCGCGGTCGGTCTTGCCTAGCGGTAATCCTCCGCGCACCTTGTTGGTGCCGGTGTAATAATAATAGGCGCTGCTGCCGTGCGTGTTGTCGTCGGTGGCCAGTGAACGCAACGTACACAGTCGATCAGCGATGCGCGCCGTCCGCGGCAGTAATTCGCAGAACTGAATTCCCGGCACGTTCGTCTGAATCGGCTGGAACGGTCCACGCATCTCAGCCGCGGCATCCGGTTTGGGATCGAATGTCTCGTGCTGGGG
>PADE01000224.1 GCA_002702965.1 Planctomycetaceae bacterium | reverse complement strand
TGGATAACCAATGGCTTTACGGTGATATCCTCAACCAACCCGTAATACGTGCTATCGTTGGCCAAACTGTAAGCCTCACAGGCCGCCGCCAGGTGGACCATGGCAGCCGTTTTGGGCCCCAGATCGTGACCGCAGTGCATAATGCAGGGAACACCGGCCGCAGCCCCCAACTGGCCAATCTTGAGGCAGGGACCAATCCCGCCCGCGATATGCGTATCGGGCAAGAGAAATTCCGCCGCGCCGCGCCGCAGAATCTCCCACACGCTGGCCGGATCGACGACGCTTTCGTTCAGCGCGATCGGTGTACTCGTCTGTTGCCGTAGCCAAACGGCGTCCTCCAGCGGCTCGGCCGGAATCGGCTGTTCGAAATACTGCAGGCCATAGGGCTCCAGCTGCCGCGCCAGCTCGGCGGCCTGGGTTGGCGAATAGGCCCGATTGGGATCGATCCGCAACTGGAGTCGGTCGCCGACCGCGTCGCGCACTCCGCGCACCATTTCCAGGTCCTCCTGAGGATCCGCACCGGCCTTGGTTTTCAGCGTGCCGTAACCCTGGTCGACGTACCAGCGGGCGATTTCACCCGCGCGCTGAAAGGTCTGGATCCCCATACAGGCGGCCAACTCGACTTCCGGTCGTAGAATCCCACCCAGCAACCGGGCCACCGGCAGACCGGACGATTTCCCCGCCAGGTCCCACATCGCGATTTCCAACCCCGATTTGAGGCGCGGCTCAAACGGGCACCGTTGCGCAAACACCTCCAGATCCCTGGGATCCCAACCGATCAAAAATTCTCGGGCCTGCTCTTGCAGCGGACCGGCGGCGNTGCCCGGCAGAAAGTTGACATTGAATTCGCCCCATCCGACCANCCCGTTGTCACACCGCAGTTCGACAATCGCGCTGGCGGTCGTGGAACTGGTGCGGACGTGTGATCGGTAGGGCGCCACCGGTTCGATCTGCGGAATCTCGACAATCGTAATGTGGACGTCGTCGATTCTCATGTGCGGCCTCGGNAAGCTAGGGAGCCCGCAGCGCTAGCGGCGATCTGCCTCGCCGTGTCCCCGCTGNACGGATTTACTTGGGCCAACGTCCATCCACCATCGGACGTAGCACCACCTGATCAAGATCGAGAACCACATGCTTGACCCGCCGGCGACGCCAGGTGTAGGTCACGTGGACCCGCCCATCGGTGGTCTGAATCACCGCTGGGTACGAGNATTCGCCGGGCTCGGTTTCCAATCGCCAGGCTGCCTGCCAGCGCTGACCGTCGGTCGAAATGGAGACGTTCAGCGGAGTCCGACCACGGGTCGTGTGGTTGTACACCAACAGCTGACGTCCGTCGCGCAGCGTGACCCCGTCGATGCCCGAGTTATTATTCGGCAACGTCGATTTCTCCAACGCCGACCAACGGCCGTCTGCTTCAAACGCCTGTTCGATCGAACCGCGGCGGCCACGACAGAGGATCTGCAACCCGCCACCGCGCAATCGGAGGATCGTGGGTTGAATGGCGTGTAACGTCTTTCCGTCATTGAGCACGCCCGTCCGCTGCCAGGTTTTGCCGAGGTCCCGGGTCCACTCCAGGTGCACTCGCCAACCCTGGTCCTCGCTGCTACTGCCACACAACAGTCGACCGTCTGCCAACAGGACCGGCTTGTTCTTGATAGGGCCNGCGATTCCGCTCGGCAGCCGTTGCTGGGCGCCCCAGCTCTCGCCGTCGTCCGTGGAACGCCGCAAAACGCCCCACCAGGCNCGCGGACTCGGTCCGACTTTGGCAAACAGGAGCAGTTGGCCGCCGGGCGCGTAAAACAAAACTGGGTTCCAACACGGATGGCGCGAACCATCGCGCTGCACCCCGTCGATGACCTTACTCGGCGCGGTCCACTTGCCGTCCCGGTGACGGGACACCCAGATGCAGACGTCGGGGTGTTTTTCCCGGGTCCCCCCAAACCAACAGGCNACCAGGCCCGCGGGCGTTTCCACAATCGAGGATGCATGGCACTGGGGAAACGGGGCGTTGTCGTAGATGAACTCGGTTAGCACAACTCCCGGTTCGGCCGCCGTGAGCGTTCCACACAGTAGCAGCACTCCCACCGACAGTCGTTTCTGTCCCATGATCCGCCCCCAGTTTAGGATCCCTTGACGATCAACAGNAGACAATTGTAGCCGAGGCGGTCCGCGGGGAGACAGGCCCCGCGCTGGCTGAGGTGCATCGCTGTAATGCTGTTATGCGGTAATGCGCTAATGCTGAAAGCGGTTGAACGGCGCTCACCGCACGACCGCCAGCGACGCGCCAGTGTGACTGTTCGTCACGCAGCGATTCGGCGATAATCGTCTCAGCTGACGATTCGAGCTGACGAGCCGGTTGAGGGACCGAGTTGCCGCTGGCGAACCCCAAACCCCGATGAACAGCCGTACCGACCAAGGCGAGCTCTCCGCGCTGCTGGCCCACTATCCAACCTCCTGCCAACCCCGGCAAATCCGCGCACTGGGTGCCAACGGCGGGTACAGCGGGGCCCAGTTCTGGCAGCTACAGACGGCCGCCGGACCATACTGTCTTCGCCGTTGGCCGGCGGCAGCACCACGCGTGCGTCTGGACTGGATCCACGCGGTATTGGCTCACGCCTGGNGGGCCGGGATCGGTGAAATTCCCCTCCCNGTTGCCAACCTGCGGGGCCAGACCATCACGCGCTGGGCCGGGAACAACTGGGAATTGGCTCCCTGGATGCCGGGCGGTGCGACCTATCACAGCGCACCGGGTGAGCCGAAGCTGCGCTCGGCAGTCGAGCTATTGGCCCGCTTCCACCAGGCCACCGCCAGCTACGAACCCGACCGGGAAAACGCGACCGCCGCGGCGCCTGGGATCGCGCAGCGACTGCAGCGGCTGCGCCAATTTCAGGCCTACGATCCGCACAAGCTGGCGGAAGCGGCGGCCCGCGTCGACTGGCCCGGCTGGTTACCGCGGGCAGAGCGTCTGCAGAAGTTGTTTTCACGTGTCGCGGCGCGCATCCAGAGCGAGCTGTTGCACTCCAGCGCGGTGCGTGTCCCACTGCAACCCTGCTTGCGCGACGTCTGGCACGACCACATCCTGTTCTGCGGCGATCGGGCGACCGGGCTGGTCGACTTCGGAGCCATGCGGGTCGAAACCGTCGCCGGTGACCTGGCGCGTCTGCTGGGGAGCCTCGTGGATGATGACGCGGGTGGTTGGCAGCGGGGACTGGCGGCCTACCAACGGATCCGTCCGCTGCAGGCGTCAGAGCGCTCGCTGATCGGCGTCTACGATCGCAGCGCCGTGGCGCTATCGGGTATGAACTGGCTGTGGTGGCTGGCCATCGAAGGCCGCCGGTTCGACGGGACCGACGCGATTTTGCAGCGTCTGGATCGCAACACGGCGCGACTCGAGAAGCTCGCCGGCGGTGAAACCGCCTGGCCCAGCTGAGCGGTGCCCGCCCGGCGCGGATGCCAGCATGGGGGTCAAGAAGCTCGGCGTTGACCGCCGCCGGCAGACGTCTAGAATTAATTTCAGGCGAATAGGTCCGCTTTTTCGTAAACAGGCAAAATCTATCATGTACCGGTTGACACCATTGACCCTGGCGCTGGNCCTGGCGTTGGCGGGGNCCACCAGCCAAACCCGCTCGCAAGAAACTCCCGACGGCGACAGCTCGGGTGCATCCGAATTCGGTTTCCCACTCGATCCACTCGGCGACAGCCTGCTGCCCGGAATCGAACCGGACGAAAAAGTCGTTTTCTCCGCGACTGTTCAGGCCGAAACGGGTCACCGCCGCGGGCGGATCGCGATCACCGTGCAAAGCGCCCCGACGTGGCACATCTACTCGCAGACCCAACCGGAAAACGGCCCCCAACGCTCTCGGATCACGGTCACCGATTCGCCAGCGTTCAAATTGACCGGCCCGTTTCTCCCGGATCGTGAGCCCTACCGTCACGACGATCCCATCTACCCGGGTGTGCCGGTCGAGGAATTCGACGGCACGGTCGTCTTTACGGCACCGATCGAACTCGCTGCCGACGTGGACCCAGAGGGGCTGGCGGTCGAGGTTTTTTTTGACGGCCAGGTCTGCACGACCAGCGGCACCTGTCTCCCCCTCGAACACGTTAGAGTCCCCGTCGCATTCGACGGTTTTTACGTCAGCGGGGAACACCGCGGCAAACAGACCCACGTCACGCTGCGGGGCCATGTCGAACCAGCAGTGGCAGCGCCCGGCAGCACGGTCCGCGTCGTGATCACGGCCGAACCCGACCCCCAGTGGCACATCTACGCCTACGCCGAACAGGACGACCAGGACCTCACCGAGCCGACACTGATCCTGTTGTCGAGCAACCCCGGTTGGGAAGCCGGCGGGGTGACTGCGTCCGCTCAGCCAATCGAACATGAAACGGGCCTCTCCGAGCAACCGATCCAGCACTACCACGAACAACCAGTCAGCTGGACGATTGAACTGAGCGTTCCGACGGGAACCGAGGCCGGGGAGTACGAGCTGGCCGGGTTCATCGGTTACCAGACCTGCGATGAGAATGGGTGCGACCCACCCACGGCGGCGCAGTTCCGCGTCACCCTGCCGGTCGCCAGCCGGGAACAGGCGGGAAAAGTCCTCCTGACCTTTCAGGAGACCAACTATTCCACCGTCCGGGATCGGGCAGCCCCGCCGGTTGCCGGAAACGACTCATTGGCCGGATTGTCGGTAGTCACCATTCTGGCATTGGCATTCCTGGCCGGCTTGATCTTGAACGTGATGCCCTGCGTACTGCCGGTGATCGGACTGAAGATCATGGCCTTTGTCCAGCAAGCGGGCGAGAGCCGGATGCGCGTGTTTGCACTCAACTTCTGGTATTCGCTGGGCCTGCTCTTCGTGTTTTGGATTCTGGCCACCGGGGCGTTCTTCCTGCAGGTCGGCTGGGGAGGACAATTCTCGAGNGTCGGCTTTAACGTCGTGTTGATGGGTATTGTGTTTGTCTTCGGCCTGAGCCTCCTCGGTGTCTGGGAGATCCCGATTCCCGGACTGGTGGGGAGCGGCAAAGCGAGCGAACTGACCGAGAAAGAGGGTTACTTTGGAGCCTTCTGCAAGGGTTCCTTGACAACCGTTCTGGCGACTCCCTGTACCGGTCCGTTTCTGGGCCCGGCAATCGGTTGGGCGATCAAACAACCCGTGGTGATGAACTACGTCACGTTCACCTGTATCGGTTTGGGTATGGCGGCGCCCTACCTGCTGATCGGCGCCTTTCCCAAGCTGATCCGCGTGCTCCCCAAACCGGGTGCCTGGATGAACACGTTCAAAGAGGTCATGGGATTTGTGTTGATGGGCACCGTGGTGTTCATCTTTTTCTTTCTCGACAAACAGTACACGGTGCACGCACTCAGTCTGATGGTCGCGCTCGGGTTTTCGTGCTGGCTGATCGGCAAGACGCCCTTTACCGCCACCGGCGGGCAGAAATTTCGCGCCTGGGCGGGCGGCATCTCGTTCTCCGCCCTGACAGCCGTGGCAGCGTTTTACCTGGTACCCACCATGTTGACGATGAACGAATTGTCGTGGGAACCCTATTCCCGCGACTCGTTGGACGGCTACCGCGCCAACGGTCGGACCGTTCTGGTTGACTTTACGGCCGACTGGTGAGGGACCTGCAAATTCAACGAGGCAGTTGCCTTGAACCGCTGGGAAACCAAGAAACTCGTCAACCGAAATGATGTGATCGCGATCAAAGCAGACAAGAGTCAGCCGGCACCCGACGTCGACGCGCTGCTCCTCGAATTGGGCAACCAGGGGAAAACGCTCCCCTTCCTGGCGATCTATCCAGCCGATGGCGGGCCGCCCCAGACAATGCACGGCCTGATCACCTTGGAACAGGTTTTAGCGGCCCTCGAAACGGCTGGGCCCTCCACCGCCGACGATCCGGCCGCACAACAGCAGACGGCCTTGAAGTGACCGTCTCCGAGCTGGAAATCTGAGGCCCGCAGCGGTCGCAGCGCAGCGCGTCAATGATCACGATCAGCGGTCACCCGGCCGATCTGCCAGCTGTCGTGGCCCGCGTCGGCTAACATNCGCACAATGCTCTCGGAGTAATACGGGCTGACGATCAGCACCAGNCCGACGCCCATGTTGAAAACGCGTTCCATTTCTGGCTGCGACACGCCGCCCAGTCGCTGCAACCAACCAAACACCCGTGGCACCGGCCAAGCGTCTCGCTCGATCGCTGGCTGCAATCCCTCGGGGATAATCCTGGCGAGGTTCTCCAGCAGGCCGCCCCCGGTCACGTGGGCAATCCCATGGACCACGTTCTTGACTTTGTAATGACCGAGGATGCGTCGCACCGCGCGGGANTAAATGCGGGTCGGGGTCAGCAGCGTCTCACCGACGGTCTGGCCCAACTCCTCGATCGGGTCATCCACACCCAGGCCGGCGTGTTCGAACACGATCTTGCGGACCAGGCTGAACCCGTTGGAGTGCAGGCCGCTGGAAGCCACCCCCAACAACACGTCGTCGGCGGCAATCNACGCGCCGCTGATCAGATTCCGTTTCTCGACCACCCCCACAGAGAAACCGGCCAGGTCGTAATCACCGGCCGCGTACAGATCGGGCATAATCGCGGTTTCACCTGCCAGGAGCGCGCAATCGGCGTCAACACAGCCGTCGCTGATCCCGCTGACAATCTGTTCGAGTTGGCCGGGGTCGTCCTTCGCCATCGCCACATAGTCCAAAAAAAACAACGGTTCGGCGCCGCAACAGAGGACATCGTTGACGCACATCGCCACNAGATCGACNCCCACCGTGTTGTGCCGCCCGGTGAGTTGCGCGACTTTCAGTTTGGTCCCCACCCCGTCGGTACCCGAAACCAGCACCGGTTGAACGTAGTTCCTTGAAAACAGGCGGCTGGTGAAATCGAGCTGAAAGAGTCCCGCGAACCCACCGTCGAGCTTGAGCACGCGCGGGGAAAACGTGCGCCGCATCAATTTTGGCAACCGGGACATCGACTCGTTGTACACGTCCAGATCGACGCCCGCGTCCTTGTAGGTCAAACCGGCCATCGGGGACTCTCTTCCATCGGAACGGGATGCGGAGCGTGCCAGCCACCGTGCAATATGCATTCTTCGCGACCGCGCGGCAACCGCCGACACAACGATCACGGACGAGCCGACCGGAGGGGGGTGCACCACGATCGTCGGCTTGCGTCAGAGCGGCGCAACGCGCCGAGAAATAGACGACTACCCCAACGCTCGCTTCAGTCGCGCCAGCTGCGCCCGTACCCCGTCCATGCCAGGATTCAGGTCGAGAGACAACCGAAACGCGTCGACGGCAGCCTGAACGTCATCCAATTGCAAGCAGCAATGAGCCAGGCCCACCGCAGCACCGTAGTGGTAGGGATTGCGCTCGAGTGTCTGCTGGCAATCCTCGGCCGCGGCGGCAAAGTCGCGTTTCTGAAACGAGGCGATCGCCCGTTGATTCCAGGCTTCCGCAAATTCGGGATTGGCCTCGATCAGCCGCGTCGCTTCCGAGATCGCGTCTTCCATCTGGGAGGCGGCGTTCAATCGAATCACCCGACACAACTGCTGGCGCTGCCGATCCGTTCCATCCCGCAACCAGGCTTCGCGAATGCTCCGTTCCGCGATCATCCGGACCGCCTCGTTCTCGTCGTGCAACCGATCGGCCAACACCTTGGTGGAAGAAAAATCGGCGAGGAATCCCAACGCCAGCGTGGCGCAGCAGCGCGAAGAACTGGAACCACCGGCCGCCANCCGTTCGAGCGTGGCAACCGAGTAGCGATTCGCGACTTCCTTGATAAAGGAAGCCGAATGCTCGTCTGTCAAAAACTGCCTGTAGAGCAATTCCAGCAGCGGGCGATGAGACGATTCTGGCACGTGAGCAACTCCAGATTGGGAGGGGGCAAGTCAAAGCGACTGCTACCCTCGCAAACCAAACCGATCTGTACATTTTTTTTTACTGTCGGCCCGTTCACTGTCGGCCCATTCCGGCCGATGTGCCCGCAGCTACCCATGCGCAGGTGACGGGTGTGCTCGGCAAAAACCGCCTGTCAGAGTCGACAACGGCCTTTGGGGGCGACACGTTCGAGTCTAGTGCCCGCAATTCCGAGTGACAATACTCGCCAACCCCGAGATTGCGATATTTTGCTTTTCCATCCCGGCAGTTTCGACAAAAATAGGATCTGTGGAAACAGGACCGGTTCCAAGAGTCATGAGGGCTGGGCGATGTCGCCGGTTTTTTTTAGGTGCAGCAGCGCAGCGGCGCCGCGGTCAAGCGGTTGGCCCCCACTGGCCCTGGCCGTCGGTCTACTAAGCTGGCTGGCGTTGGACGAGCGATCCGCCGCCCCCCAGAGCGAGTCACCTGCGCAGCAAACGCTCCC
This sequence comes from Planctomycetaceae bacterium, assembly GCA_002702965.1. Classification (GTDB taxonomy): domain Bacteria; phylum Planctomycetota; class Planctomycetia; order Pirellulales; family Pirellulaceae; genus UBA9264. The sequence continues at coordinate 2,675 of PADE01000224.1, read as the reverse complement.
CCTGCAGTGGCCTGCGGCCTTTCGATCGAAGTTGGGAACCAACTCCTGGCAGGGGCAGTCGTTGCGTCGAGCGATCCGCAACCTGACCGCGAGCGAGGAAATCGCGATCGTCCTCGATCGCCGGGTCGACCCCGACCAGACGATCGACACGACGTTAGAGGGCAGCCTCGACCGGCGCCTCACTGTGCTGGCAGGCCAACTGCAGCTCGGCGTCTGCCTGATTGACCAGGTCGTCTATCTCGGTCCGCCCGGGCTGACCCGGCGGCTGGCAACGGTCATCGAAATCAAGCGATCGGAGGTGCGCAAGTCCTCGACCCAACTCGCCCGACAGCTCGCTCGCAGTCAGCCCTTTGGGTGGCAAGATCTCGATACGCCGCGCGAGCTAATCGACCGGTTGGGGCGCGAGGCCGAGATCCGTATCGACGGTTTAGAGAAAGTCCCCCACGATCTTTGGGCCGGCAACCAGCTGCCGCCGCTGTCGGTTGCCAAGCGACTCTCGCTGGTGTTAGCCGGATTCGATCTGACCTTTCAGGTCGACAGCGATCCGGTTCGCCTGAGACTGGTTTCGCTACCGCCCCAGCCGGCGATCACCCGCCGCTACCCAGTCCGCGTAAACCGGGCGCTCACCGCCCGGTTGCAGCGCGACTTTCCCAGGGTGGCCCTTTCCCGGACGGGTTCGCGGACCGTCGTCACCGGTCCGCTCGAAGCCCACCAGCAGCTGCGCCGCTGGTTGTCGGGCGACGCGCCGCCCCCCAGCCAAACCGTCCCGATCGACGCACAGCGTCTCGTCTTTGAAAAATTGACGCTGCGTAACGTGCCGGCTGAACAGGCCCTGGCGGCAATCTGTCGGCAGGCGGGATGGAGTCTCGTGTTCGATCCCCGGGTCGGCCAGCAGCGACGCAAACTGATCAACTTGGTCGGCGAACGAGTTCCCCTGACGCGCGCCCTGGATGATGTGCTGCAACAGGCTGGCCTGCGGTGCGAATTAGAGGGGAAACAGCTCCGCATCGAACTCCGCGGGGCCACCGGCGACGACGAACCGCCGCCGCCTCGCGATTGACGATTCGTTCCGAGTGACCACCGCGCGTCCGGGCCACCAACCAATCGCCCGGCTGTTGCGCGCCAACCAACGGGTGGTCCGGAGCGCCGGCCCGACCGCTCCCAAGCGGTTCACAGCAACTCGCGAATGAGTCCCCGCTCCTCGAGCAGATAACGGGGCCGGCCGTTGGCATCGGCCAGCGTGATCTCGGGGTTGATCCCCAGGTGACGGTAGATCATCGCCAGTACATTCTCGGGGCGATACGGTCTGTCGAGGGGGTATCCGCCCCGGCGATCCGACGCGCCGATGATCTGTCCCACCTGGAGTCCGCCCCCGGAAATGAGCACGCTCATCAGCGGACCCCAGTGATCTCTGCCAGCCTCGTTGTTGATCTTGGGCGTACGGCCAAACTCTCCCATACAGACCAGCAGCACCTGACGGTCTAGGCCCCGCTGGTACAGATCCTTGACCAGAGAGGCAATCCCTTGATCAAACCGGGGGCCCCGTTTCTTGAGGCTCTCTTCCAGCGTGAACCCACAGACCTTGGCTCCATGGTTGTCCCAGCCGCCCGAATTGACCGAAACAAATGGCACCCCCCGTTCGACGAGTCGCCGCGCCAACAGCAGCCCCTGGCCGAACGAATTCATCCCATACGATTGGCGGGTGGGGTCGGCCTCCCGTTGTAGATCGAAAGCCCGGCGAACCCGCTCGGTACTCACCGTCTCAAACGCCTGGCGTGTAAATCCCTGCAGGGCGTTCGCTGTCGCCTGCCGGTCGTAGATCTTGCGACCCGCATCGAAGTCCGCCAACAAACGCCTTCGATCGCCCAACCGAGCGAGCGTCAATCCGTCGACCAGGTTCAAGTTGGGCACCTCGAAATCGTCACCGGCCGGATCGCCGGAAATCACAAAGGGATCGTAGCTGCTGCCGAGCCAGGCCGCCCGCCCGTACCGCAGCGGACCTCGAATCGACACGAACGGCGGCATCTCTACTCGGTTGGCACCACGCACTCTGGCGATCACCGAACCGATGCAGGGCATTTCGTTGTCACCGGTCTGTGGATTCTGCAGATAGTACCCGGTCTGGGTGAAATGCGACCCCGACGTATGGCTTCCCGACTCGTGGTGCACCGCGCGGAGAATCGCCAAGCGATCGGTCATTCCGGCTTGCTGCGGCAGGCAGTCACTAAACGAGATTCCCGGGAACGTGGTCGGGGTAACTCCGAAGGGCCCGCGGTATTCTCCCGGGGCATCCGGCTTGGGGTCATAGGTCTCGTGCTGCGTCGGCCCTCCAGCAAGGGCCACGAAGATCACTGACCGTTCAGACGGGACCTCGCGACCAGCACTTTTGGCCTGCAACTCGAGTAGGTCCGACAACGATAAACCGAACACGCCCCCCAAACCGGCCTGAATCAAGTTTCGCCGGGGCAGACGATCGCAGTACTCGCGACGAGAAGCATCCATGATGACCGTATTCTACCGTCTGATGCGAGGCTGACAAATAACATCTGCCTCCCTGGCGGAAGAGACTCGATCAGCGGCGAGAGCCTACCGAATTGACCCCGAAACAATGGGCAAAGTCTCGTCCTCTGTGGCTCACTACACGATAGCTTTCTAGCGACGTTGGATTTCTAGCG
>PADE01000223.1 GCA_002702965.1 Planctomycetaceae bacterium | reverse complement strand
CACCGTCGAAGGTGGGCGTGGGGTCACCACCCTGGGTACCAAAGCTGTCGTCGATGCCACCGTCGAAGGTGGGCGTGGGGTCACCACCCTGGGTACCAAAGCTGTCGTCGATGCCACCCTCAAAGGTCGGCGTGGGGTCGCCCGCATCGGTCAGATGCGTATCGTCCAACCCACCCTCTCCAGGTGCTAGATCGTCAGGGAGGCTGTCTCCGGCATCGATCGGCGGCAGACTAACCGGTTGCTCGGCATCCGGATCGGACCATTGTTCAAAGTCGTAATTCAGCAGGTCGAGAACATAATCGCCGGTTGTCCCCTGGTCACCACTCTGGATCACGATCGAGTACGCCTGACCCGGTTCGACCGGAAGATCGAGCCGCTCTTGCCAAGCCGAGGACTCTCCTAGAAGCGGAAAACTGAAGGTGTCGCTTTGGGTGTCCGCAACGAGCTCCTGCTGTTCGTTATAGACTTGGATGGCGATATCCACACCACCCATTTCGAAGCCAGTGATCGAAAGTCGGTCGTGGCTGGGGATAACCTGAAACGCATCCTGGTCGCTTAGGTTCTCCAGACCGCTGGCAATCGAACCGAAACCGTTGGTTCCGAAGGGGGGCAGCTCTGCCATCTCGCCACCCATGTCAAACATGCCCTCACCGATTGCCCCGTCTGGGAAGATGCCGGCTGGAATGCCGCCGGTGTTGATGTGGTTGGCAATCGAAATCGCATCGACCGCCGATAATTGACCGTCGCCGTTGGTGTCCAGAAAGGTGCTGGCTGCGTTATCGGTCACCAGTCCCTGCAGCGCAGGGGGTGCCACCATGCCGGCCAGCTCACCCGACGACATCGAGTTGATCGCGTTCTGTATCCAGATCGCATCGCCGGGGGAGACCGCTCCGTCTCCATTGGAATCAAACGGGTTCACCGAGTTTTGCCAGGGGCTGCTGTCCCAGCTCAACCAACCAGCTCCGTCGAGGACGATCCGCGCCTCGAGTGATTCCAGTCCCAGTTTGCGCCGACGCGATTGCATAGTCATTGCGGAATTCCTGAGTAACAAGAAACGGCACCGCCTCACTCGTACTAGTGAGACTCACCGCCGATCATAAAATACTTCGGCATGTGCGTCAACTTTTTCCACACCGAATCGGCCGCCCGGCGAACCTCGATACCCCTCTTCGGGGGTGTCCGTCGATCGATGGTGCCCCGCCTGCGGACGGCCGCATGGTGAGTGCGATCGGGCGACCCGCACGGGTCCTTCTCGATCGCTAGCCGTCTGGCATAGCATGGGGGTCGTGAAGGTCAGCGTCATTATCCCAGCCATCAATGAAGAGGCTGTCATCGGCCGGGCGATCGCCAGCGCTTGGCGGGCCGCCGCGACCGAGGTGATCGTGGCCGATGGTGGCAGTGGCGACCGTACGCCGCAGCTCGCTCGCGATCAAAAATGCCGTCTGATCGCCGCCCCGCTCGGTCGCGCCAATCAGCAGAACGCGGGCGCCGCCGCGGCGCTGGGAGATGTGCTGTTGTTCCTGCACGCCGACAACTGGCTGGCCGAGACCGCGCTGGCGCAAATCGAACAGGCACTGCGGCGGCCGGCGGTGGTCGGCGGCTCGTTTCGACAGACGATCCACGCGACCGGCCTCCGTTTTCGGCTCCTCGAGCGGGGCAACGCGCTGCGGGCGCGGTGGCTGAGCATGCCGTACGGGGACCAAGGGCTGTTTGTCCGCCGCGACACCTTTACCGCTGTCGGGGGCTTCGCGCANGTCCCGTTGATGGAAGACGTGTTGCTGATGCGTCAACTGCGTCGACAGGGGCGGCTGGCNTTCCTTCCCGGACCGTTGTATGTCGATGCGCGCCGCTGGCAACAGGTCGGGCTGTTGCGTCAGACGGTCCGCAACTGGATGCTGCTGGGCGCCTTTCGGCTGGGGGTGTCGCCCGCTCGCCTGGCCCGATTTTATCCCCGCCACGATCGTCGGGGATCGAGTCGTCGGGGATAGAATGCACGGGGAGGGTCCGGCGTTCTGCGGCGTGTCGGCTGGGGCCGTATTCGATTCCCAGTTCTCGACACCGATCGACCGCAGGTCGGCAGGCGCAACAGGCCCCCGCCCCCTTTTCAATGCGGCTTTGTTTCGCCGCCCGCGCAGCCGACCTACAATCGAAACCAGTCGCACCGTGCGTCGACACGGATGACGATCTGGCTGCGCGGCCTGGAGCCGTTCCGCCCGATCGCCGCGACCCGTTGCTTTTCTCGCGCTTTGAGGAACCCGCGCTGTGAGATCGATGGTTGGGATCAGCCTCGCGCTGCTGCTCGCCGGGCCCAGCCGCCCCCTGGTGGCGGCCGAAACACCGCCTGCCGGCCCGCTGGCGCGGTACGTGGCGAAGCCAGATGGCGAATACCGGTGGCAGGTCCGTCGCCGCGGCAAGCTGATGCGGACCGAATACGTCGAGTTGACCCTGACTTCACAGCTGTGGCGCGGGATCTATTGGAAGCACCAGCTATTCGTCATCAAGCCGTCGACGGTGACCGCAGATGTCGCCCACGGCATGCTCTGTATTGCCGGGGGAAGCTGGCGAGAGAAGTACGCGCGTGCTCCCACCGCCGACGAATCGCTACCCGGCGAGGCGGCCCTGTTTGCCAACCTGGCCGAGGCGCTGAAAACCCCGGTTGCCGTCTTGTTGCAGGTACCCCACCAACCGATCTTTGACGGACAATTCGAAGACCAGGCGATCTCGTATTCGTTCGATCAGTTTCTCAAAACGGGGGACCCGCTGTGGCCCCTGTTACTGCCGATGGTCAAGAGTGCGGTACGGGCCATGGACGCGACCCAGGCGTTGTGCGCTCAGCAGTGGTCGCTGAAGTTGAAGACGTTTACGGTCACCGGTGCGTCCAAACGTGGCTGGACGACCTGGCTGACCGCCGCGGTGGACGCCCGGGTGACGGCGCTGGCGCCGATGGTGATCGATGTCTTGAACATGGTGCCCCAGATGGCGCATCAACGCCGGGCCTGGGGAAAACTGTCTTACAAGATCTCCGATTACAGCGATCGCAATTTGATCGAGCAGTTGGAGAGTCCCGCTGGAAAGGCGCTCCGCGCCATCGTCGATCCCTACAGCTATCGCAAACAACTCGTGCAGCCCAAGCTGATCATCATCGGAACCAACGATCACTATTGGCCCCTGGACGCACTCAATCTCTACTGGCAGGATTTGCCCGGGCCAAAGTACATTCTCTACGTTCCCAACAACCGCCATGGTCTCACAGATTTGGGGCGCGTGTTGGGGACCGTCAACGCGCTCCACCGACACGCCGCGAGTGGTGACCCGCTCCCCCAGTTGACCTGGAAGTTCGAGCGCAATCCCCAACAGCTGGAGATGCAGATCCGTTCCAGCGTGAGGCCCGATCAGGTGTTGGCCTGGGTTGCGACCTCGAAGAGCCGCGATTTTCGTGAGGCCCGATTCAGCTCGATGACGCTGCGCCGTGATGGGGATCGCTACCGCTACCGACGACAACGGCCCGAACAGGGATTTACGGCGGTCTTCGGTGAAGCCATCATTGGGCGCACATTCGGGCGCACATTCGGGCGCACATTCGGGCGCACAACGGTACCCTACTTTCTGTCAACCAATGTCCAAATCGTGGCGCCGGCTGCCCCCTGAGAGACGCGCAGACGCGGTCACCCGTCCGCCCTCACCGGGCTGGGAAGCTCAATCTTCAGCCGGCTGGTTGATCGTCAGCCAGAAGTTATCGCGCACTTCGCGGCCGTCCGCAGATTGGAGGGTATAGCCGATCTGCATTTGCATGACCGGCTGCAGGTCCTCGATTTCCAGGAATAGCGACTTGCCGTCGGCGGACAGCGTGGCCTCCAGCACCTCGACTTCATCCTGGCCACGGCGCTTGGGATTGGCCACGCTGAAGTGCGGGGAACCGTAGTTGGCGGTCCAGCGGTAGTTCCACTGTTCGACGTTGTAGTTATCGATGTCTTCGGCCTCGTCGCGATCCAACGGGTCGCTGAATTGGAGGCGAATTCCCGATTTGCCGACGTGCATTTCGACCGGCATGTGGAGCGGCTTGTCGGTATAACGCACACGGAAAAAACCACCCGCGGTGGCGGTATTGCTGCTCCAGCCCACCAATCCGCAAACGTACAACTGGCCGTTGTCGGGATGAAAACGGGCCCGCATGATGCCGGTCGGAAACTGCAGCGGCAGGCGGACGACGCCTCCCTGCTCGACGGCGCCAACCTGTTGGCGCAACACCAACCACATCTGTCCCGTCCCGTACGAGGTCGACAAGATCCGTCCTTTGAGGGGCGCCCAACGATCGCTATCGACCCACAACTGGGCGGCGGGCGAGCGGTCNACCGTCTTGGGCAACCAGACCAGCGGCGGCTCGTAGGTCTTCGGTTTGGGCCCGCGATGGAACGAGTACATGTTGCCGTAAAACGCGCCCGCCTTACAGAGATTGATCCGATTGGCGGGTGTCCAGTGCCCTTCCTGGTCGCTGGTGATCAGTTCCCCGCGGGGACCGATTCCGACACCGTTGGCGGCGCGAAAACCGTTGCACACGATTTCCGATTCGACACCATCGGCGGAGACCTTGATGAGTGTTCCGTGATGCGGGACGACCGAATCGAGCGCATGCCGCGCGGACTTGGCGTAATAGAAGTTGCCCTGGGCATCGGTTTGCAGGTCCATCGCAAATTCGTGAAAGTGCTCGGTGACCTGGTGGTCGTTGTTGAAGCTCTCGTAGTAGTCGGTTTCACCATCACCGTTGAAGTCGTGCAGCCGAGTAATTTGGTCGCGGCAACAGACATAGATCTGCTCGTTGACGATCCGCAGTCCCAGCGGCTGAAACAGACCGGTCGCGATCCGCTGCCAAGTCAGTTTTTNCAGGTCGCCTTCGATGCCATCGACCAGCCAGACATCTCCATTCCATGTGCACACGGCCGCCCGCCGGGCGTCGGCAAAAAAATCGAAGCCACCCAATCGCATCCAAGCATGCCAGGGGTTCGCATCCGGTAGCGTGAGCGTATCGACTAGAAACGGCTGATCGCCTTTTCCCGCGACACCCTGCGTCGTGATCCGCTCCGGAAAACGTGTTTTTCCACCGCGTAATCGACCGGCCAGCGGCGCGGGTTTGGGAGTCGCGGTGGCCAGTCCCGCAAACCCTTCCAGCTGTTTGCGAGGGCCGCTCCACAACAGCAGCTTGAGGCGCAGCGGCGTCGCGCTGGCCGGGATCAGCAGGCGAATCTGGCGGGCGTCGCCGACCTCAAGTCGTACACCGTCCGGCGCGTGTCGGCAGGCCACGGCGGTCACCGACGGCGCGGCTACGCCCCCCGCCAGGAAGGCGATCTCGGGTCCGGTGAGCGCTCGTCGGTAGAGTCGAATTTCATCCAACAGCCCGCGGAACGGGGGTACAAAATCGGTCGCCGTGTAACCGATGCGAACGACGTGCGCGGGATCGTCGAGCGATTTGAGTGGTTTACGATTGTCTTGCCGACCATCGATGTAGAGTCGGGTCAGTCCGTCGCGGTGGCTGTAGCTGACCGCCACATGGTGCCAGCGGCCGTCGGCCACGGACCGAGTCGATTCGACCACACCCAACCAGCCGACGTCGTAGCACAACCGCCCGTTGCGGACGAAGAAGCTCTTTCCCCGCGGCTGCCATTTTCCCTGTTCCGGTCCGCGGGCCAGGATCGTGCCCTGTGCCTTGGTTTTGATCCAGGCGGTCACGCTGAAATCGGCCGATCCCAGATCGATCTCTTTGGAGTCGGCGATCGACACAAAAGCTTTTCCATCAAACAGCAAGCCGGCCGACTTCGGTCCGCCGGCTGGCCGGGCTCCCCGCAGCGTGCCGACGAACCGTTTCCCCTGGGCGTTGCGAGCCAGCTTGCGGTCCCGTTCGTTGAAGGTCCAGTGCGCCAGCAGCCCCTGACGGAGTTGCGCTGCGGTGACCTGCGTCGCCGGCCGCGCGGCGGGCGCTAGGCCGAAAGCGGCCAGGGCGTGCCGGTCCCCCTCGATCGGCTCCAGCGTGCTGGCGGAGATCAGCGTGGCGCCACCCGCCGGATCGCTGCAGACCTGTAGCACCAGATCGCGCTGCGATGCGCCGACTTCGATCGTCCTGACCAGCGACCGGGTCTCGCCCTGGGATTCCAGGGAGGGGGTTTCCAGGACGTCGGTCTCCCCCACGCTGTAGGAGAGAATCACCTGCTGATCGTGTAGATACAGGCCCTTGTAATGCGCCCATTTCCGGGGCAGGGGCCCGTAGGGCAAACTCCTGGGATCCGCAAACGAGCCGTCGTCGGCCGCCCACCCGGGAATCCGGGGGTTGGCGAACAGGGGATCGCCCACGATCCCTGGGTGGGTTCCGTGAGATCCGTCGTAGACCACGCTCCGCCAATCGAGATCGCTGCTGAGCCAGCCAGCCGCGTATCGCAACAGGTCGGAATCGAACAACACCGATTCCCCGCTCGATCCTAAGCGGATGCGGATCCCCTTGTAAGCGATGTTGCGCTCGGGTCGGCTGGCCTGGAAAGAGTGCGTCATATAGGGGCCGTAATCCATGTCGATCCACTTGCGACCGGTGAGCTTCCGAGCGGACGATTCCGGTTGAGCGATCAAGCTGGATGGCCACAGGACGAACGACAGAATTGCTAGCAGCGTGCAGACCAGGCGCATCGTGAAGTCTCCAGTGAACCCGTGCGGGAAAGCGAAGCACGGGGCAGGGAAGAGCCAGAGGACGTGCGGAAAGTATGACCGCGCCGGATGGGTGCCGCAAGCGAGCAAAGTTCGCATTGACGGTTCGGTCGCCGGTCGACTATAGCCGCCCCCAGGCGCGCTGGGCGGATCTCTCGACGCGGTCGGGTGGAGCCGATTGCCACACCGCTGAGATTTGCGCACCCGCTCCGCCGTTTTTTTCACGAACCAGAAACTCCAACCGGGCGCGAAGACCCCATGTCTGCCCTCTGGCGATCCCGACATCTGCTGGGGTTCGTTTGTCTGCTGAGCTGCGGGTGCGCGCTGCATCAGCCCATTGCCGCCGCGCCCGATCTGCTCCCACTGCCGCCGATGGCGCCGGGCGCCGTGGTCATGGAAGTCGTCTTTGTGACGATCGGCCCGTCCGCGGAGGAACTGGAGCGGCAGGTCTGGCGGCAGGCCGACGAACAGGTCTTGCCGCACGCGGCGCGTCGGCAACTGGCGGCGCACGGTTTGCGCTGTGGTCTGGTCGGGGCCCGCCCTCCCGACGCGCTGCTCGAGCTGTATCAGCGCAGTCAGCAGTCGGTCGATATTCCGGCGGGCAACGCAGTGGTCCCGTTTGAAAACCTGGTCCACCGTCAGCGGCGAATGCAACTGCGGCACGGCCAGCGCCGCGAGATTATGATGCCCCGAGATAGCGTGCCCGAGTTACAGCTGGAGATCCACGAGGGGGCTGCCTCCACACCGCTGCGATTCGAACAGGCGCGCTGTCTGTTCTCGATCCGTAGTTTTTTGGAGGCCGACGGTGCGGTCCGCGTGGAATTGACCCCGGAGATCCACCACGGAGCCGCCCGCACCCGCTGGCGGGGCGACCATATTCAAGGTCGCTGGCGATGGCTCAGCGAGCAGGATCGCCGGGTCTTTCCCGATTTGTTGATGCGGGCCTCGTTGGCGCCCGGACAGACGCTGTTGGTCAGTTGCCCGGGCCAGGGTGACCAACTGGGACATCATTTTTTTACGCAGGAACTGATCGACGGAACCAAACGCAAGCTGCTTTTGATCCGACTTGCGCAAACGCAGTTGGACGGCGTGTTTCGCGAGCGGCAAATCGTCGAACCACTGGTCAGCCCGCCCGAATGAAACGGCTGTGACGGTCGATCGCCCGCAGCGGTCCCCCGGATTGCTCCCCTCCCCCCCTCCAGTGTTTGATCGCGGTTCGCTAAGTTGGAGGGCTGTGCGGCGACCGACCGGGGAAGACGGCCGACCGTTTTACGGGCGATTGCCGATACCTGGGGCGCGGCGCCCGCGGTGCCGGGTGGCCGGAATTCGCAGCGGGATGTTGTGTCGGCTACGCCCTGTGCTGGTGAGCGCGAGCTGCAAGAACCGAGGAGAGGGTCTGATGGCATTGGTTCCACTACGGGTTGTCCTGGATCACGCGGCTGAGAACAACTACGGCGTGGCCGCCTTTAATGTCAACAATATGGAACAGATTCAGGCCATCATGGAGGCCGCTGAGGAGACCGCATCTCCGGTGATCGTGCAGGCTTCGCGCGGGGCGCGAGCGTATTCCCAAGATGCCTACTTGCGGCATTTGATGCAGGCGGCGGTCGAGCTGTACCCGCAGATCCCCGTCGTCATGCATCAGGATCACGGCAACAGCGCGGCGACCTGCACCAGCGCCATCGAAAACGGTTTTACCTCCGTGATGATGGACGGTTCCTTGGAAGAAGACGGCAAGACGCCCGCCAGTTTTGACTACAACGTGCGGGTGACACGCGAAGTGGTCGAGCTGGCTCAAGCGCGGGGCGTCTCGGTGGAAGGGGAATTGGGTTGTCTCGGATCGCTGGAAACGGGACAGGGTGACCAAGAGGATGGCCACGGTGCGGAAGGTGTGCTCTCACACGATCAGCTGTTGACCGACCCCGAGGAAGCGGCCCAGTTTGTGGAAGCCACGGGTGTCGATGCGCTGGCCGTTGCGATCGGTACCAGTCACGGGGCCTACAAATTTACGCGCCAGCCCGACGGTGACGTGCTGGCGATGGACCGGATCGAGCAGATCCACGAACGCCTGCCGAATACCCACTTGGTGATGCACGGTAGCTCGTCGGTTCCACAAGAGCTGCAGGACGTGATCAACCAACACGGGGGAAGCATCAAGCAAACGTGGGGGGTGCCGGTGACGGAGATCCAACGCGGAATCCAGCACGGCGTGCGCAAAATCAACGTCGACACGGACAATCGCCTGGCGATCACGGGCGCCATCCGCAAGGTATTGAGTGAGAGTCCTGAGAAATTCGACCCCCGCGATTACCTCAAGCCGGCCCGCGCGGCGATGAAACAGGTTTGCATCGATCGCATGGTCGCGTTTGGCCAGGCCGGGCAGGCGAGCAAGTTGTCCGCCGCGGTGGTCTCGTAGGGCCCGCGGGATGTTCGTTCGCGGCGCCCGGAACCCCGCTGTGTGGCGTTCGAGGGCGTGTGGGTTGCGTGAAACGGTGTTTTGTGACGAGCCGGATGGTGCGATGGGTGTTTACGAAGAGTTAGGTCTGAGCCCGATCATCAACGCTTCGGGGACTGTGACGCGTCTGGGAGGCGCGCCGCTGCCGGAGGAAGTGGTGGCTGCGTTTGCCGCCGCGGCCCAGCAGTGGGTGCCCTTGGAACATCTGCAGGCTTCTGCATCGCGACGGATCGCTGAACTGACCGGTGCCGAGGCGGGCCTGGTGACAGCGGGGTCGGCTGCCGCGCTGACGCTGGGCACGGCGGCGATCCTGGCCGGCGGGGATTTGGGGCGCATGGAGCGGCTTCCCGATTGTCGGGGATTTCCGCACGAGATGGTGGTGGCGCGGGAACATCGCAGTGGGTACGATCATGCGGTGCGGGCCGCGGGGGCGCGACTCGTCGAGGTTGGTTTCAACGAAGTGGTCGCGGGTGCAGGTGTGCGGCGCGCCGAAGCGTGGGAGTACGAAGCCGCCTTTTCGGAGCGAACCGCCGGAGTCCTGTATGTGTTTGCCGCCGGATCGGCGCCACCACTCCAGGAGGTCGTCGCTCGGGCGCATCGGCATCAACTGCCCGTCTTGGTCGACGCCGCCGGGGAATTACCACCGCGCTCAAATCTGCGTCTGGCGGAAACGTCGGGCGCTGATCTGGTGGCTTACAGCGGTGGTAAAGCGATTCGCGGTCCCCAATCGACCGGGATTCTCTGCGGATGCCGCCAGTGGATCAGCTCGGCGGCTCTCCAAATGCTCGACATGGACGATCACCAGCAACTCTGGGATCCGCCCGCCGAGCTGATCGATCGCGCACAGCTGGAGGGGATTCCGCGGCACGGAATCGGCCGCGGCCTGAAAGTCTCCAAAGAGGAGATCGTGGCCCTGTTGGTGGCGCTCGATTTGTTTGCCCGCGGCGATTATCTCGGGGATTTAGTCGACCAGCGGCAATGGCTGCAGACGATCGTCGACGCCGTCGGCGACACCGCGANGGTCTGTACGGTACGCGGTGCGGAGTCTGACGAGCGCCCGCCGGTGCTCGAAATCGACCTCGCGGCGACCGGTCGCGATGCCTTTGAAGTTTGCCGGCGGTTGCGNGGNGGGGATCCACCGATCTATGTCAGCCACGGAGAACTAGCTGCCGGCAAACTGATCATCCATCCGATCTGTCTGGACGCCACGATGGCGGTCACCTTGGGACGTCGGCTACGCGAGGAGCTCGCTTGACCCATCCCGCCAAATGGCGCTCGACGCCGGTCACTGCAATCGGCTAACCCTGTTGGGTGGCCGTGCAGGCGATGCGTTCGGACGATGGCAGATAGTGGTCGCTGACCGGGTAATTCCGAAATCGAATCGAATAGTACTGTTCGAACCAGTTCGAGATGTCGGTTTCGATCTCGGTCGCGTACTCGGGCGCCACGTGCAGGGTCTTGCCTTGAAAATCCTCGCGAATGTCTCCTTGTTCCACGAGGATCCGCCCCGACTTGATAACGTAGCGGGGCAACTCAAACATCGTCTGCTGGTTCTCGTGGGTTGTATAGATCGTGACGTCCGCGTCGGCACCGGGCGCAAGGTGTCCCTTGTTGGGCAGGCCCAGGATGCGGGCCGGCCCGGCGCGGGTGATGATCGCAATTTCATTCATCGTGTACTCGCGATCCAGATCGGCCAGTTGTGACCGCTGACGGACCGCCGGGTGGACGGTCTTGATGATCTCCTCGCGGTANTTGCGGTCCATCAATAAACGGATGATCTGTGGATAGGCCAGGAAGGATCCACCGTTGGGGTGATCGGTGCTCATGACGACCTTCCAGGGGTCCTNGACCATCAAATACCATTCCAATCCGATGGCCCATTGGAGGGCGTGCACGAGACTCTTGTTGCGGTACTTGATGGGGGCGATGCCGCACCCGGATTCCATTTCCGTGTCGGCGCTAAACCACTTTGTGCCGTAGATGTTGTGCAGGAAATATCCGAGCGGGCCGTCACCCGTCATGCTGGTCGTTTCGCCGAACAACACCTGGCCAACATCGACGGTGATGTTGTCGTGCGCGTTGACGTATTCGGCGAGTGGCGCGACTTTTGACTCGAACGTCGTTTCGTCTCCTTCACCACCACCGTAGCTGTGAAACTGGATGTGGGTGATGTGTCCGCGGTGCCCCTCCAGCGACTTCATGGTCTCCATCGTGGTCTCCCAGTTTCCAGGGAGTCCGAGGTTGTTGGCGTGAATGTGAACCGCGTGCGGTAAATGGAGTTCGTCAACCGTGCGCGCCATTTCGCGGATGATCTGCCGCGGCGTCACGTTGAAGTGGTCGACCACCTGATCGATGCGGTTGACGTTACCCGCCTGGTGTTGTTTCCAAACTTCCACGCCGCCGGGATTGACGAGTTTCGCCGCGTATCCTTTGGCGGCACCGAGCAGCCAACCGACGAACGCCTTGAGCCGTTCGGGCTCGTTTTGCTGGATCGCCTGCATCACGTAGTGATTGTTGCCCATCAGGACATAAAAACCCTTGTCGAGGCAGGGCGTATCCCCGAATTCCTCGTGTGCGTGGCGCGCCGACAGCGGTGGGATAGCGGCGTCGAACGCGGTGGTGTATCCCAGGCCCGCGTATTTGTACCCGGTCGCGAAGGTACTCGGTACGCTGCCCATGGTCCCGCTATGGGTTCGCGATGTCCGCGGCACGGGTTCGGCAACCCGTTTCTCCTCGGGGCGCATCTTCCGCGCCATATTGACCTTGGGGCCCGCGATATGACAGTGCATATCAATCCCGCCGGGCATCACCACCATCCCNGAGGCATCCAGGATGTGGCTGGGGTGACGATTCGGATCGGTGGGCGGTTCGATGATCGCGCCGTCCTGAATCCACAGGTCGTGAACCTGGCCGTCGATTCCGTTGGCCGGGTCGTAGACGTAGCCGCCGGAGATCTTCAATAGTGATTCGGACATGAGGCCGCAGCTGCAAACAGGAAACCGGGTGGTCTTTAGTAGGTCCGCCAGAACCGATTTCCAGAGAAACGGAACGGGAGAGTGGATCGGTGCGAGCCCACCCGGCGGCGGTTCCCGGGGTTCGTTCTAGCTCGCGCCGCCGTCGGATCCTATCATGGATGGAAACTGGCGGACCGACAACCGGGAGGGGGCGCATGGAACAGTCTGGTCGACTGGAACTGGCGATTCGACAGATCGAATTTGCGAGGCAATACACCCTCAGCCTGTTGGCGGACCTGACCGACCAGGAGTGGTTTGCCCAGCCTGGGGGTGCCAAAACNCACATCGCCTGGCAGGTGGGCCACCTGGCGATGGCGGAGTACGGGCTGTGTCTGTTTCGTATCCGCGGGCGTCGGGAAATCGACCTGGAGCTGATGTCATCCCAGTTTCGCAAGCGGTTTAGCCGCGGCTCGACGCCGGACGCAGCGTGTCAGCCCCCGGTCGACGAGCTGCGGGCCGTGTTCCATCGTGTGCACGCCCAAGCGCTAACGGAATTGCCGGGTTACACGGAGGATCTGTTGGCCGAACCGATCGACGAGCCGTACGCCGTGTTTGCCAACAAGTTGGGCGGCCTGCTGTTCTGCTCGGCCCACGAGATGTTACACGCCGGACAGATTGGCCTGCTCCGCCGGCAATTGGGCAAGCCGCCCCTGCGCTGATGCCCGGGGGTGGGCGACGACTGAGTCCGTTTCAGCAACTCGCTGTCGACGGCTCGCCCGTTCTCATGCGACAGACCGTTTTCCCCGGTCCGCAGTCCGCCGCGCACCCCGCAGCGTCGGGAACAGCGACCGCCGTACCCCCAGCCGCAATCGGCGGGGTCGACANACGTGACGAGCCACGGAAGACCACCGCGGCTCCAGTGGGGTGGCTTATTCGACAATCTTCAGGGGTAGGAAACAGCTGCCGTGGAAGACCGCTTCGTCTTCTACGACTCCAACCGCGTAGCANCTCAGGAACGGGATCTGACCGAGGGGCGCGTCTGGGTTGGCGACGATCTGCAGGACACCTGTTTCGGTTTGACCGACAAAGGTCACCCCGCGGCACAACAGGCCACGGACAGTCGTCACGTAACGCGGTGAGGCCAATTCGGTGTGGATCTTGTTGATAAATCCGTTGATCCGGCGCACCGAGTAGTTGACTTTGACGACTGCGCCGCGCTTGACAGAATTTGGCGCGTAGGGATCGAGCGTGACCTCAAANGCGGGCGCATGAACGGCGAAGTTCACNGGGTTGCTGTGGACCGAAATCGAACGGGTTTTGTTCTCTTTTCCGGTGGGGACCGTGGTTTCCGCTCGGATGCCCAGGGTGTACTNCCCGATCGACAACGTCGGGGGCAGATAGAAGCTGAGGTAACCTTTGTCTTGGTTGGCGGGGATGACCGCCGTTTGGTTGCGGATCTGGGCCGGGACCCCGACACCGATCAATCGCACTTCGGCGCGATGGCTGGGGTCTCGACGTTCCACGTGGACCGCGACATCGAGGACCCCTCCGGGCGAATGCCGCACGGTGAGCTCGCCGTACAGGTGGTGATCTCTGGTCTCATGTCCGTTGGCCGTGATTCTTAAGGGGGCTTCACCGACGATCGCCAACGGGAGCCGGGCGGTCAGCCTGCCCCAACCGTTGGGCGAACCGCTGCGCACGACCGTTCCAGCGCGGGCTGGACGCGGTTGGCCGTCGCTGCCGAATCCCATCAGCTGCAGCGCTCCGAAATAGGATTCCGCGCTCTCATCGGCGGTGACTACCACCTGGCCGCGGTCGATGCCTGGACCGAGCCACACGTCGGGACAGGAAATTCCGTTGGGCAGGTTGCGCGCCGCGATGCGGATCGATCCGGTCAAGCCGCGTCGACGGAACGCGACGACATCCACCATCGCCCGGCCGCCGCGGTTGACATTCAAAGCAGCCGGTCCCCCGTGGTGGGGGATGACGGCCAGATCGAGCCGCGGCTCTTCACGACGAATGCTCAGTCGATAAACGCGCAGCGGGTTGGTATTGGCCCCTCCGATCAGGTTTCTCACGACCAACAGAAATGGGCCGTCGACCGGTACCACCCAGCGTCCCGAGGGGTCGTGGTGACTCGTGGGGAGCGTTTTGCCTCCCACGTTGCGGTTCTCGTCATGGCACTGAAACAGCACGCTCTGGTCTTGCGCATCCAGCACGCTAATTGCCAGGTCCACCGGCGACCCGATCCGCTGTCCCAGACCTTCGATGTACAGCACCTCGCCACGGTGCGCGGTGAAACGGTACCAGTGTCTCGCGTCCCCCTCGGCCAGTTGGCCCGTAATCTCGCAGGGGTACGCGATTTCCTGGGCGGTCTCGGGAGCGCGGTTGGCGTTCCGGCTGACGACCACCGGGACATCGGTGACGCCGATCAGAACGGGCGCGTGACCTTGAGGATATTGATAGGCAAATCCCTCGATGCCCGCCTGTGCGGCTGTCAGACCAAAGGGCAATGGCCATTGACTGTGGGCCGTCGCGGCGGGGATGTCGACCTCCAGGTGGTCGAGCGACCCGGCCGCCGGCTGCGGCTCAGTGGGGTTCTCTTGCGCGGCCGTTGCAGCGCCCAAGTTCCAGCCGTAGAGACGCACTCGGGTCGCCTTTCCCGCTTCGACCACGGCGGGCATCGCGACCGCGACGCGCGGGCCGCTGTCGACGTCCAGACGGTAATAGTGATCGCCGCTGCCAGAAAAAACCACGTCGTGAACCCGGGCCACGTAGGTGCCCTCCTGGGGAACATGGAAATCGATCAACGGGTCGATGCCGGCGTGCGAACGGCTGGCCAGCAGCTGTTTTCCATTCGCGTCGTACAACTCCAGAACCGCGTGCAGCGTCGAGTCGATTCTCTGCGCCCAGCATTCCAACACGATGCGCTGGCCCTTACTTGCGGTAAACCGAAAAAAGTCTTGATCGCCGCCTTCGGCGATCACTCCATTGACGACGCTACGGGTCCCCACCGGAGTTGCCATCGCGAGCGCATTGTTGGGTTCCATCTCGTGTTGTTCCTCGCGATGGCTGATCTGAAACGTCCGCGCGGAACTCAGGCCGTGTTGGCCGACGGCGCGCAAGTCGTACAGACCGGGAGGAGTCTCAGCCGGGATGGTGACACGAAACTTGGCGTCACCGAGCGGTTCGAAACGCACATTCGGGGCCGTACACTGCAGCCCGCTGAGCCCTTCTAATCCACCCCCTTTGACGGTGATTTCCAGGCTGCTGCCGACACTTCCCCCTGGGGGAATCACCGTATTGAGCACCGGGTTGGGTGATTGCGCATCGCCTGAAAGTGCGAACAGCAACCAGCCGGTCAGTGCGGTTGCGAGGCGCCCGCCGTGAGCCCAACATCGGTTATTCATGAGGAGATCATCCAGACAGAGAAAACGGCTGCGTGGTTTGGGTCACCGCGCGGGTGCTACCCGTGGTGTCACCGGCCCAGTGTCGGCGCCTAGTGTACACCCAATCGAGAGCGGAACTCAATCTTCGCGCTGGCGGTCCACACCTCGCGCCGCACCGCTGCGGTTCGAGTTGCGCTCGGCCGGTCTGCTGCAGCCGCGGTCAACCGCGATCGGCCTGTAGTGCTTCGCGAATGCGTGCTGCGACGATCTGATCCTCTCCAGTTTGGAGCATGAACACCGAGACCAGAAATCCCTCGCTCCCGGTTCCGTGGACACGGGCAGTGCGAATCGACGGTTTGCCAGCAGCGAGCCGTTTTCCCAACTGCGCAGGAGTTATCTTGAGCTGCTGCGGATCCCAGTCGAGCACCAGGTGGGGAACCGCGTTGGCGATCGGCGGAACGATCGTCTTGGCGGTCAGTGTGGGGAGATCGCGAACCGCATCGGAGATGGTCTCGATACGATCTACCCAGGTTTGCCATTCGGCCTGGTGATCGAGCTGGACGAAACGCTTGACCGCGGCCCACATCGCCACCATGTCTTCCTTGCTGACTTTCATGCCGCGCCCGATGTTGCCGCAATAGGGTGCGGTATTTCGCTTGGCCGCTTCGATCAACTCTCTGCGGCCGAGCAATAATCCCGTGTCCTGTGGTCCGCGGATCGCTTTGCCTCCGCTGAACACGACCAGATCAAAACCGAGCTGGGTGTATTCCCGGAGTCGCTCCAACGGCGGCGTATCTGCGGCGGCGTCGAGCAGCGTCGGGATTTTCCGGCGGCGCGCCACTTCGACCCATTCTCGTCGGCCGATGCGACCGTCCTGTTCGTGGACGTTGTAGGAGAACATCAGCGCGGTCTTTTCGTTGATCGCCTGTTCCAGCTCGGCCTGGGTTTCCACATCGACCAGTCGAACGCCACAGGCCGCGACCAAATGGTCGTAGCAGGCGCGATGGCTTTTTTGACGGATTACTTCGATGCCCCGCTCGGGATGCAGGGGCAATTGGCCGACGCGCTGGGGATCTTTCCATGTCAGCGAGGCCGCCGTTCCCACCAGAATGCCACCCGCGGCGCCCGTGGTCACCAGTGCGCTTTCGACCTCCAGCAGCCGGGCGATCTCCTCACCCACCCGATCCTGCAACTTCAATAGATCGACGAAATGTCGGGACCCGGCGTGCCAGGCAGCCAACACTTCAGGCGGCATCAGCGATCCGCCCATGGTGGTGATCGTGCCGGCCGCGTTGATGATCGTCTCGATTCCCAACTCTTCGTAAATGTTGTGATGCACTGGGGGCAATCCTTCATCGGCCGACGTCGGTGTGGTCAGTAGACCACCTACCGCGGTACCCGCACCGGCTTGCAGTAAACGCCGCCGTGAAACGTCATGGTCATCATTCACAAGAGAACCTCCGGTGGTCGATAGTTGGCCGCCGCTTCAGGCGGGGCCGTCACGAGGACTCTCGTATTGTAGGCGATGCGATGGGCGGACGGGGCGCTCGACCCGGTCGCGCTCGGGGCGGTGGCCGGCCACCGTGATCAGGCCGCAGGCAGCGGCTTACGTTGCGGTATGCGCAGATTGAACAGGCCGAAGATCTCGTCTTGGCGCAGTCCCATGCTGCGTGGTGTTCCGGCGGCGGAGAAGATCGTCGCAAAAAGCGCTCGCTTCTCTTCCAGAACCCGATCGATGTGCTCTTCGATGGTGTTGACCGTGGTCAGTCGAGTGACCGTGACGGGTCCGCTGGAGCCGATGCGATGCGCCCGGTTGATGGCCTGATCCTCGACCGCCGGATTCCACCAGCGGTCGAACAGAAACACGTACCGGCAGAATTGTAGATTGAGCCCGACGCTCCCGGCGCCGTAACTCATCAACAGCAGGTGGCACGATGGATCGTCGCGAAATTGATCGATCACCCGGTCCCGTTTGCGGGACGGGATCTTGCCGTGGTACTCGAGGATCGACAACGGTTGCAGCGCATCGCCAATGCGCTTCAGCGACTCGACCCACTGGCTGAAGACGATCGCTTTTTGTCCGCTGGCGACCACTTCTTCGAGGTCGGCCCGCAACCGTTCGAGTTTACTGCTGCNACCTCGGACGGGGTCAAAATTGCAGATCTGTTTCAACCGTAACACCAGCTCGAAGACGTGTTGAATCGTCAGCGCGTCACCCATTTCGGTCAGCCGCACAACACCGTGTTCTTCCGCCTCGCGGTAGGAGATCCACTGTTCGGGTGTCAGATCCAATGATGCATCGCGAAACATCTTGGGGGGCAGATCGGTGAGCACCTCGTCTTTGCGGCGCCGTAGGATGTAATCGCGTACCGCCACGCCCATGCGGCGCGCCTTCATCCCACTCGACAGGTGACCGGGCGACAGAAATTCAAAGATGCCGACAAGATCCTCAGGGCTGTTTTCAACCGGTGTACCGGTTAGCGCCCAACTGCGCGTGCGGCGAATGGTCCGCGCGACCTGGCTGGTGGCGCTGTGTCGGTTCTTGATCCGTTGGGCTTCGTCGAGCACGACTAGGTCGAAGTGGAGTGCATCGTCGGCAACGATTTGTGAGTCGCGAATCAGCAACTCATAGTTGGCCAACATGACGGGCGTCGCCGGTTGCCGCCACTGCCAGCTCCGGCGGACCCGATTGCCCTCGATCACCGCGACCGGGATTTCGGGTGCCCAGAGTTGAAACTCGCGCTGCCAGTTGGTGACCAGCGGTTTGGGGCAGATCAACAGCACCCGGCGCAGCTCGCGCCGGTGNAGCAACAGCCGAATCGTCGTGATCGCCTGCATCGTTTTTCCGAGTCCCATCTCGTCCGCCAGGATCGCCGCGTGCCGGGGAAATAAAAAGGCGACCCCTTCGAACTGGTAGGGAAAGGGTCGGAAGGGAAATCGCAGCGCACCGGCCAGGGATTCGAGGGGCGGTTGGAGGACGTAATACAACCGATCTTGCAACTTAATGACGTCGCGAGGTGGCTTGATACGAGTCGACCGCGGGGAGTGGGGTCTGGCCGTCTCCGCCGCGGGCTGATCGCGTCGCGGACCGGTCAGCAGCTCATGGGCCGGAAGTTCGGCAAAGCTGAATCCGAAAGTCTTGATNGCGACCGGGCGCAGGTGGACGTCAATGGTGGCCGGGGCGGTGTTCTGGATCGGCATTGGCTTCACGACGATCCGTGGCGGACGGGCCAGCGCGGTTTGCCATCCGGTGCGAAACAACTCAGCCTGAATCGACAGGTTGGTCGACCGGCAGTTGAGCGTATTGCGTGGCCGGTCGTGGGCGCGGTGCATGGTGTGTTCCGATGGGTCGGCTGCCCGTAGTAGCCCGTTAGGCGGCGGTTCGCGAAGCGGGGCCGCGCGCGGCGCGCTGCGCTTCGCTGATCGCTTCCNGGATGCGGGTAAACGGTTCGCTCAAATTCAGATCGACTAGATGCGCCTTCCAGGCTGCTTCGATGGCCCGTCGATCACGCGGATGGGAGCGCGAAANGCGGCCCGCGTAGGGTCCCAGCGTGAGTTGCTCCTGGGCGGGGTGGATTCCCTGGTGATCCCGATCGGGACCCACCGCGCCCGGTTGTGTCATTTCGTGTTGTGTAATTTGAAGTACCGGGACCTCGACGGCGGTTCGAACCGCGAACGTGTCGAGCTGGTTGGTACAGACAAACAGGGGCCGACTGCGGGACTTCGAGATCAGTGCGCCACCGATCTGTTCACCCCACAGATAAGGTTTGAGTGTCGGGCCGTAGAGAATCTCCTGGGCGCGATTTGCCTTCACTGGCGCGGTGCACTGGAATTCCAACGGTCGACCGCTGGAATTGACAACCAGGTAGCCACCCAGCAGGCAGCCGCTACCGTCGTCCACCACGGTCAGGAACCCGACAGAGGGCAACGGGCTGAGATTGTGAGTGGACATATGGGTCGAGGGGCCAGTTGGAGGGGGTCAAACGGGGATCGTGATCGACGCACTTCCTCAGGCCATCAATCGGGCTTCGGGTGGGGTGAACTTTAGCGGTCGCGGTCAGGGAATTGGCCCGCGCCGGCGGTTGACAATCGTTGTCATTTGCCAGAAGTTGTGTCTAATTCGGTATCTAGGCCGCAGAACCGATGGGACGCGGGAGATTTACATCACGCGCGTCCTCCAATTTGACCGTGAATGTCGCGGCCAGCACGGAGCCAGAGTGGCGGAATTGGCAGACGCGCGGGATTCAAAATCCCGTGCCCGCAAGGGCGTGTGGGTTCGACTCCCACCTCTGGTACTTCTACATCGGGCGCGGCCCGTCCCCTGCCGGCGAGCCGGGGTACCCCCCGCGGAGGTTGCTAGCGGTGCGAGCAGTCCCGCTCACGGTCTCGCGCCAAGGGGCTGCGCGATGACAAGCCAGGGAGACCATCATGGATGCTCCGGGAACGGTTGCCGTGTTGTTGTTTGACGGGGTGGAACTACTTGATTTTGCCGGTCCGATCGAAGTCTTTAGCGTGGCCGCCAGCCGCGACGAATGTCCCCCCTGGAGCGTGCAGACCGTCAGTCAGAAGGCGGACTTTGTGGCCACCCACAACGGGCTTCGCGTGATNCCCGATTTGCGCCTGGAGGATTGCGTTGCGCCGCAGGTGCTGGTCATTCCCGGCGGGCGCGGGACCCGCTGCGAGCTCGAGAATCGCCAACTGCTGTCCTGGTTGGTACCGGCGGTGGAGCATGCGGATCTGGTGGTCTCGGTATGCACGGGTGCCCTCTTACTCGCCGCCGCCGGCTTGCTGGACGGATTGCGCGCAACCACCCATCGCGGTTCGATCGATGTCTTGCGGCAGCTGGCCCCGACGGCGACGATCTGTGAAGGGGATCGATTTGTCGACAACGGCAAGATTATCGTCGGGGCGGGGATTGCGGCGGGGATCGATGCGGCCCTGCACGGCGTACGAAAATTGCTGGGACCGCAGCGGGCCGCAGAGACCGCCCGTCACATGGAGTACGCCGGCNTGGCCGGCACCCCCCACGGGGATTGATTTCCGGCTGGAGATGCCGGCTGGGGACGGTTGTCCGCCGATCGAGCTCGCCGCGCGGCTGACCGCTGGCTGCGACCCGCCGCAATCAGCCGTGGGCCCGGTCGCTGGTCGGTTGAACCGCCCCTGCAGGGTCCGATCCCGACAGTCCTTGGNAAAACTGATATCCTGGGGTGCGACGTGGGGCCATCGATACCGTCCCGCGGCTGCGATCCGTCGGGTGCCCGCCGCACCCCGATTCCCGAGGAAAGTTCGATGCCCCTTTCCCCTGCACAGCTGGCTGACTATCACCACGCGGGNGTTGCCACTCCAATCGCGGTCGCCTCATCCACAGAGGTTGAGTACTTTCGGGAACGGTTCGACGCCTTGGAACAGACCGAAGGTCACGAGCGCGCCCAGAATCGGCTCTTCGACCGACATTTTGATCAACCGTTTATTTGGGAAATCGCCAGTCACCCAGCGATTCTCGATTGCGTCGCATCGTTGTACGGCGACGATCTACTGCTGCTGTCGACGCACATTTTCTGTAAGTACGGCTCCCACGAACGTTTCGTCGCCTGGCATCAGGATCTCACCTATTGGGGCCTGGAACCGCTGGAGGAAGTCACCGCCTGGTACGCCATCGACGACAGCGATCACGAGAACGGTTGTATGCGTGTGATTCCCGGTCGCTACCAACACCAGATCTTGGAACACGGACGGTCTGACCAGTCGGGTAACTTGCTGAGCGTCAATCAAGAGGTCACGGTGACACCGGACGACGAAGCGGTGGCGATCGATTGTGTGTTAGCCGCCGGAGAAATCTCACTCCATGAGGGTACCGTCGTGCACGGTTCGCTTCCCAACCGCTCACAGCGTCGGCGCTGTGGTGTGGCTGTCCGCTATGTCCCGGCGCATGTACGACCGCTCGGTGCGGGGCCTCTGGGTACTGATTGGAAGTGGCGGCCGATCTTGGTGCGAGGGACCTACCAGCAGGGGCATTTTGACCTGGTGCCGGCCCCATTTTCTACCGGTCCGCAGTGCGGCACCCAGGCGTAGCCAGCGCGTGTTGGCACGCCCCGTTAGGGTGACGGTTCCACCGCCGGACAGACCGTTTGGCCGACTTGTAAGATTCCCCCGCGAACCACCTCCGCGCGGAGTCCGCCCCGATGGAGCAGGGCGCGTTTGATGTCGGGGCAAGTCAGGTTTTCGAGATGGCCGCACGGCTCGCACAAATCCAATCCGCGCAGAATCACTTCTCCGATCAGCACTTCTCTTCCCACCAGGTGATTCAGTGGAACTTCTTCGGTGAGTAGGTTGCGGCGTGTGTCGAGGTGCGTGATCGCCAGTTGGTAGTCGCGGCAAGCAGCTTCGATCGCCTCGCGTTCGATCAGGGTCACCTGTTCGGTCGGCTGTACGGGTCCGTCTTGGAAGGTCCCCTGACCGGTCGTATAGCGATCGCCGGTCAGGCCCTGGCCCGTGATCGCTTCCACCGATTGACACGACTCCATTGGCTCGCTTCCGGAGGGGGCCACACCGATCGCGAGCAGACGTCCTGTGAACATCGACGGGTCCTCGTCGTGGAGTCTCGTGTGTGGATAATAGGGAGAGCCTAGCCACCCCGACGTCGGGTGGAAACAGGGATACTCAAAATCGCCGGGTCTGCCCGCGGTCCGAGAACGATCGACCGCGGCACCGGCAGTTAGCGAATGTGTATGGAACGGGGTGAATTTCGCGCCGAATTGCAACAACGGGTGCTCGCGCATGTCCAAGCGGATCGCTATCGACCGGTCAAACCGCGCGTGATTGCCAANCAACTGGGGTTGGATGTAGAGCATCGATCGGATCTGAAACGGGTGCTCAAGCGGCTGGCGAAACGGGGACACATTGCGTTCGGACCGGACCATCTCGTGTTGCCGTCGACCGCGGCGTCCTCACCGTCGACGACCGTCACCGGCGTGTTCCGCCGCGCAGCGGGCGGATTTGGCTTCGTGCGCCCACTGGCTGCGGAGCGAGGCTCCAGTCGCGAGGGTGATATCTTTATTCCACTTCGTCGGAGCGGGGATGCCGCGAACGGCGATCGGGTTCGGGTGCGGGTCGTCTCCCGCACCGGCGGGGGAGAGACCCGTCGATCGGGTCGTATCCTAGAGGTCATCGAACGCGAAACGCATCGCTTTGTCGGTGTCTACCGAGAGCGGGCCGGTCAGGGTCAGGTCCGGATCGATGGGAATGCCTTTCCCGACCCGGTTCCGGTCGGGGATCCAGGTGCCAAACAGGTGCAATCCGGCGACAAGGTGGTCATCGAATTGGTCCGTTTTCCCTCTCACTGGCAAGCCGGCGAGGGGGTCGTGGTAGAGGTACTCGGTCCCCGCGGCGAACCGGCNGTGGANACGTTGTCGATCTTGCGAGAATTTGGGCTTTGCGAGGAGTTTCCCGAGGAGGTGCTGGCAGCGGCTCGACAGCAGGCGGAGCGGTTTGACGAGTCAATCGGCGATCGACTGGATTTGACCGAAACGACCGTGGTGACGATCGATCCGCACGACGCCCGCGATTTCGACGACGCGATTTCTCTACAGCGGCTGGAACAGGGCGGCTGGCGATTGGGAGTGCACATCGCCGACGTCGCGCACTTTGTGCCGCCCCAATCTGCATTGGACCGGGTCGCCCGTGAGCGGGCGACCAGTGTCTATTTGGCCGATCGGGTGATTCCGATGTTGCCCGAGATTATTTCCAATCACCTGGCGAGTCTCCAGCCGGATCGGGTCCGGTATGCGCGGAGCGTGTTTGTTGAACTGGCGGCCGATGGAACCCGGTTGACGACCGAAGTGCAACAGTCCGCCATTCGCAGTGATCGGCGATTCAGTTATGAGGAAGTCGATGATTTTCTGGCGGACCCGCTGGCATGGTCTGACCGCCTGACACCGGCGGTGCATCGGTTGGTCGGCGAGATGCATGAGCTGGGCATGTTGTTGCGCCGCCGCCGGCTCGAGCGGGGGGCCATCGAATTGACGTTGCCCGAAGTCAAGATTGACACCGATCGCTCGGGTGAGATGACCGGTGCGCACCTGGTCGAGCAGACCGAGAGCCACCAGCTGATCGAGGAGTTCATGTTGGTCGCCAACACCGCGGTGGCCGAGCGGCTGGCGGACGACCAACGGGTATTCTTGCGGCGCGTGCACGCGCCGCCCACGTCGCGCAAATTAGAGGCATTGACCCGCTTTGTGCGCGCACTGGGAATCGACTGTGAGAGCTTGGAGAGCCGTTTCGAGATCAAGCGCGTGATCGCCGCGGTGCAGCACGAGCCCACCCAGTACGCCGTCAATCTGTCCGTTTTGCGAAGTATGCAAAAGGCGCTTTACGGTCCCCACGACGGCGGTCATTACGCGCTCCATTGCCAACACTACACCCATTTCACCTCGCCCATTCGCCGTTATCCNGATTTGACCGTACACCGCCTGCTCGATGCGTTGGCGCACGGCGCGAATCCGGATCAGNGTCTCGACCAGCTGTTGACGTTGGGTGATCACTGTAGCGACCGCGAGCAGCGCGCGGAGGCCGCGGAACGTCAGCATACGAAGATCAAATTGTTGCGTTATCTGAGTCGCCGCATCGGCAGCGTCTTGTCGGGCGTGATTACGGGCGTTGAAAAGTACGGGTTGTTTGTCCAGGGGGTCACGCTTCCCGCGGAAGGTCTGGTTCCAATCGCCGCGCTGGGTGATGACCATTATCGGTTTGAGGCCGACTCCTACAGTCTGGTCGGGTACCGACAGGGAAATGCGTTTCGCCTGGGTGATCCGATCGAGGTGGAAGTGGCGCGCGTCGATGTCGATCGCCGGGAGCTCGATTTTCGCCTCGCGGGGCGGACCGGGAAGGCGGCCCCACGCAGCGCCGGTGCGGCCAACGGGCGCCGCCGGAAACGATCCGACCAAAAAACCGGCCGAAGTCAACGGTCGCGGGGTCGCNGGCGAACGCGGTCGGGTTGAAGCGGCCGGGGGCCGNTCGACCGTACGCGCCGCTGTTGCGATGCGTGGCGCTGTGGCGATCAGAGTTCGTGGTCTGCCGGTCGGACGCCTTTCGTGAAACTTCCGAAGCCAAACGGGGTTGGTCGGTATGGTCCCACGTAATCGACATTGCTGTCCGCTCGAATGCGACCCTCCATTTTCAAACCCCAGTAACACGCATTGACCAACAGTCGGCGCAACCCGGCGCTTTGTAGGTCCATCGATGCCCCCATTGTGGTGCAGACAATGCGCGAGGTTTGNCCGGCAGTGCCGCGGTAATGCTTGGTCCAGACCAGGGGCATCATGGGGTCGTTCTTGGCGCCCTTGACGGGCGCGTCACCGGCCTTCATACCGGCCACGACCTGTCCGTGCACGAGGACTTGTGCGCTCTTGGGCAGGTTCCGAACACCGTAGACGTCGGTGGGCCCCCACACGTCGTCGACACCGGTCAGGATGGGATGTTCTTTGAATTTCGGATTCACGATGCCGCGCGTGCTTTCCCGACCGTGGTGACCGTGGTGGTTGATCCAAGTGTCTCCCAGGACCTGCTGGCCGAATCCCCCTCGCCAGGTTCCGCTGTTGAAGCTGTAGTCGGCGTAGGGACTCTTCTTATCGCGATAGTTGAAGGAGTGGGTGGCGGTCCGTAGCCCGACGATGGGTTTTCCTGAGTTGGTATAGTCCACAAAATGCTTCATCTGTTCGTCTGGCAGCTCGCGAAAGCGAAGAAAAACGACCATCAGGTCGGCCGTATCGAGGTGCTCCAGACCCGGGATATTCTGTTGATAATTGGGCGTGATGAACTTCGTCTTGGGGTCGATCGCGAACAGCACGGTACACCGGAAACCGTGTCGAACCGCCAGAATCTTGGCCAACATCGGCATGCCCTCTTCGGAGCGGTACTCATCATCTCCGGTGACAAAGACGATGTGCTTGCCTTGACCCGGCCCTTCCTTTCCTTCGTAGACTACCCACGGATTTTCGGCGGCTGGCAACCGGGACATGGCGACGGCGAACCCCAGGATCGCGGTAGAGAGACAGAGTTGACTNCGGAACATGATCGATTTTTTCCGATAAAAGGAGAGGGTAGCTAAGGTCAAAGGGGACCGTACACGGGTAGCAGAGACCGTGGACCGGTCTCGACCGGGCTGCGAATCGCCGGTCATTTTAGTACCTGGGATGGGAAGTTGCAGCCGTTTGCGGACTTCCCTGACCCGGTTTCTTGAAATCGACCGGTTTGTCCAGCCAGGTTCGGTTTCGCGGCGGCATTCCCCTGGCAAGCGGTTATTCTGGCGTTGGTCCAACGCTTCCGGTAGGATGGGTCCAGCTGCGGCTCAGCCCGGCTGGAAATGAGTGTGTCTCGTACTGACGACGCGTCTCTGAAGGGAGCGAACCACCGTGCTAGATGTCCTCGGCTCAAAAGTGCTCGGTCGGCAACAAGCGCATTGCGACGGGGTTTCCCGTCGCTCCCTACTGAAGATTGGCGGCTTGGCGCTGGGTGGGTTATCCCTGCCCCAATTGCTCGAGGCGGAAGCCCGTGCGGGCATCGGCCGATCGCATAAATCGGTGATCATGGTTTTCCTGTCCGGTGGTCCACCGCATCAGGATATGGTCGATTTGAAGATGGACGCCCCGGCCGAGATTCGCGGCGAATTTCAGCCCATCTCGACGAACGTCTCGGGGATCCAGATCTGCGAACATCTCCCTCGTTTGTCGCGCATGATGGATCGCCTGTCTGTGATCCGTTCGCTGGTCGGCAGCGAGGGCCGTCACGCCGCGTTCCAGTGCCTGACCGGACGCAACACGAATCGTCAGCCGACCGGTGGTTGGCCCGCGTTGGGGTCTGCGGTTTCCAAACTGCGTGGTCCGGTCGATCCGGGCACCCCGCCCTTTATCAGCTTGACGCCGAACATGAAGGGCGGTGGTTGGGCGGATCCCGGGCAAGCCGGCTACGCCGGCCTGGCGCACGCTCCATTCACGCCCAACCGGGATGGAACGGTCAGTCTACAACTCAACGGAATCAGCTTGGATCAACTCGATGACCGTCAGGCTTTGATGACGCAGTTGGATCTGCTGCGCCGTGAAGTGGATGCCAACGGTGAGATCGAGGGGCTGGATGCATTTTACCAGCAGGCGTTCGGAATTCTCACGTCGGACCGATTGGCCGATGCGCTCGACTTAGAGAACGAAGATCGCCGTGTCCGGGATCGTTACGGGTACGGATCGGACGAACCGGCCGGCTACGGGGATGCGGGTCCCTTGAACAATCAGCATTTCTTGGCCGCCCGCCGACTGGTCGAAGCCGGGGTGCGAGTCGTCACTTTGGCGTACGGGCGTTGGGACTGGCACGGGCGCCCGCACGGCACGAATTTCGAGAACGCCCGAGATCATCTTCCCCGGTTGGATCAGGGCCTGACCGCGCTGCTGGAGGATCTTCAACAGCGGGGCCTGGACCAAGATGTGTCGGTGCTTGTCTGGGGTGAGTTCGGGCGCACGCCGCGGATCAACAAGAAGGGTGGTCGCGATCATTGGCCGCGAGTGGCCTGCGCGCTATTGGCGGGCGGCGGAATGCGAACCGGCCAGGTCATTGGTGCCACCAATCGATTGGGAGAACACGCGATCGATCGCCCAGTCCATTTTCAGGATGTGTTTGCCACGCTTTACCGAAACTTGGGGATCGACGTCAACACTGCGACCATCGACGACCTCAACGGGCGGCCGCAGTATCTGGTGGACCACAGCCATTATCAGCCGATCCGCGAACTTTCTTAACCCGCCGCTGGCGCCCGATGGACATGCGGTTGGTCGATGGTTGGTTCACCGGCGCGTCTCCAGAGACCACCGCCGGGCGGTCTGAGGTGCGACCATGAATCAACCGCTGTTCGAGTTCCGACACAACAACGCCGTCTACGGTGTCGCTTTTGCTCCCCAGGGAAAGAGGTTGGCGACCGCCAGTCTGGACAATGCGCTGAAGCTCTGGGATCTGCAGTCGGGTGAGATGATCTATCGCCTGGAAGGCCACGGTGACGGTGTCTGCAGCGTGGCTTTTTCGCACGACGGCAGCAAACTGGTCTCGGCCAGTCTCGACCGTTCGCTCAAAGTCTGGGATCCCCAGACGGGATCGTTGATCGCGACGTTGACCGGTGGCCACCAGAACTATCTGACTTGTATGGCGCTCTCCCAACGCGGCAGCCTGGCGGCATCGGGCGGGTTTGATAATACCGTTCGGCTGTGGGATGTGGGTGCGGGCACGCTCGGCGCCGCCGCGACCGGGCATTCTGACGCGGTCAAAGCGGTTGCTTTTTCTGCCGATGGCAAGACCCTGGTTTCCGGAAGTGACGACAGCGCGATCAAGTGGTGGGAGGTTCCCAGTGGGAAATCGGTGAACAGCATCCGGGCGCATGCTGGTTCGGTCGAGTGTGTCGCCTTGGATCCGGCCAATCGACTTTTGGCGTCGGGCGGAGCGGATCGGTTGGTCAAGCTCTGGGACGCGGCGACGGGCAAACTGCTGACGACCTTGGCAGGGCACCGGCGATTCGTAAAGTCGTTGGCATTTTCTTCGGATGGAAAAACCCTGGCATCGGGCGGATACGACGCAGTGGTGCACTTGTGGGACGTGGAGTCGGCGCAGCTTCAGCGGACGATCCGCGCACACAACAACACGGTCTACGGCGTGGCCTTTTCCGCCGATCGTCGCTTGCTGGCGACCGCCAGCTTCGATCGTACGATCAAAGTCTGGAAGCTGGTGTAGCGGTACCGCGCCGCGAGCTTTCGCGGCGTTTGGCGCATCAGTCGGCAACCCCGTTGACGATGTTGGGCAAGCGCTCGTTGCGGATCCGACAGGCCACAATACCCGCGGCCGTTTCGCGCAGTTTTCGTGCCGACTTGACACTCGTGGAAGCGATGTGCGAGGAGACCAGGACCGACTCGATTTGCAACAGAGGATGGTCTTTAGGAAGCGGTTCCGGATCGAATACATCCATCGCCGCCGCACTGAGGTGACCGCTTTGGAGCGCTTCGACCAGCGCCCCGGTGTCGACCAGATCGCCTCGCGCGACGTTGATCAAAATGGCGCCCAGCGGCATCCGCGTTAGCGTTTCGCGGCCGATCATGCCGCGGGTCTGGTCGGTGGATGGACAGTGGAGCGTGAGGATGTCGCTGTCGCCGACGAGTGTCTCCCAGCTGACGGGCGTCCCACCTCGATCTTCGATCTCCCCCGGCTCGACGACCGGATCGAACACGGTGACACGGCATCCAAACGGAATCAGACGACGGGTTACGGCTTTTCCGATGCGCCC
>PADE01000222.1 GCA_002702965.1 Planctomycetaceae bacterium | reverse complement strand
GCCCCGGCGCCGATTCCGATTGCAACCAGTGGTGAAAAACGAATCTCTTTTCTAGCAATCGGTTTGCCAATCGGCCTCCCAGATACTCCTTTGGGTCCACCCTCTTCGGGAGCATGGACCACAACGGCTTCGGTTGCGGCGGGAATCAGGATGATTGCCTTGCAGTCGGGATTGGGACAGGGACCTTTTTGTCCGGCGAACTTCTCGCTTACTTCGAATCGCTTTTTGCAGCCGCTGCAGGTAACTTGAATGGCCATTTTGGTGATCTGATCCACGTGCGGTGACGATGTGTCGGGTTGAACGTCAGCGTTAGTTTGCCAAAATCATCTGCTGAATCAAGGTATTATCCAATATCTGTCCCGAAGCAGGATCACCGAGCGGTACACGCTCGTGGCCGGCGGGGGTCTGGGGAACGGCAATCAAGGTTCATTTTGGGGGAGGTGCTTCGATGAATGGTAGCCGATCGGCGCTCGTTAGTTCGTGTGTGTTTCTACTAGTCTTTAATGCCTCCGTGACAATCCCCGCGAAGGAACCGGCTCCGCCGATTCGAGTCGTCGTGTGGGACGAACAGCAACCACAGCAGAAGCGTGCGTACCCCTCTTTTCTCGGAAATCAGATCGCCTCCTATTTGGGGAGTCGTTCGGGTCTGCGCGTTCGTTCGGTGCGACTGGATGACCCCAAGCAGGGATTGGATGCCGCGCTTCTCGATCAAACGGACGTGCTGATCTGGTGGGGACACGTCCGGCAGGATTTAGTCTCAGAACGTACGGCGAGAAAGATCGTAGCGCGTGTGAAAACCGGACAATTGAATTTGCTACCGTTGCATTCAGCCCATTGGTCGATGCCCTTTATGGTGGCGATGGAAGAACGCGCCAAGGAGGACGCTCTCAACAAACTTCCGGTTGAGAAGCGGCGCAAGACGCGAGTGGTTTTTGTGGATTCACGGGTGCGACGCGCGCCAAAACGTGACGCGCCGCTGACACCATCGAGTGAGATCCGCAAACAGGATGACGGGACCTTTCTCCTGCTGATGAAACGTCCGAACTGCTGTTTCCCGGCCTATCGCGCCGACGGCAAGCCCAGCACTCTTCACACGCTCAAATCCGATCACCCTATCGCGCGTGGCTTGCCAGTGAAATTCACCATCCCGCATACCGAGATGTACGACGAGCCGTTTCATATCCCTCCTCCCGACGAGGTGATTTTTGAGGAACGATGGGAATTGGGAGAACGATTTCGCAGCGGTGCGGTGTGGCGGATCGGGAAGGGGCGGGTATTTTATTTCCGCCCGGGTCACGAGACATTCAACGTCTATTTTCAGCCCGAACCGCTGCGGATCTTGGAGAACGCGGTACGCTGGCTGGCGGGCGAGAGTCGCGCTNNGTCTCCGCAGTAGTTCTCTCTCCGAGACAACACGATACTCACTTCGGTGGGCACGGGAGTTGTGGCTGCGGTGGCGCACCAAGCGGGCATTTTGTTGGCATTGCATGGACACCATCGACTGCCATGCGGTAGCATGATCGACATCAGATCCAAAGTTGGAGGACTCTCACGATGCTCAGCACGCAGCGCTTGCTTTTGGCTTGTTTTTTGACGGGGTACGTTGCGCCCGCTCTTTTCTCGGCCGGCCCCCAGGCGACGCCTGCCGATCAGATCCGCTTGTTGCCGGGATTCCGCGCTGAGCTTTTGTATTCAGTCCCGCAGGCCACGCAGGGATCGTGGGTGAACATGACGGTCGATCCGCGCGGACGATTATTGGTTTCACACGAGCGGTTCCAAGTTTCGGAACAGGGAGGTTCACTGTATCGCATCACCCCACCTCCCCTGGNTGGCGAANCGGCGGACACCNAGGTTGAGCGATTGCAGGCACCCATCGGGGCAGCCCAAGGATTGCTGTATGCGTTCGACAGCCTCTATGTGATGGTCAACGGTGGCGACAAGTCTGGATTGTACCGGTTGCGCGACACCAATGGTGACGATGAGTTCGATGAGCTCAAACGGTTGCGTAAGCTGCCCGGTGGTGGCGAACACGGTCCTCACGCGGNGATTCTCAGCCCCGACGGGAAGTCGCTTTACGTTTGCGCCGGCAACCACACGGATCCGCCGCAGTTCGAAGCGTCTCGGGTGCCGCGCAATTGGCAAGAGGATCAGCTTTTGCCGCGCATGTGGGATGCCGGTGGTCACGCCGTAGGGCGGATGGCACCCGGTGGTTGGATTGCCCGCGTCGATCCCGAGGGGAAGAGTTGGGAATTGGTGAGCAGTGGGTATCGGAATGAGTTCGACATCGCGTTCAATTCCGATGGCGAGTTGTTTACGTTTGACGCTGACATGGAGTGGGACATCGGATCGCCCTGGTATCGTCCGACTCGCGTCAACCATGTGGTTAGCGGTAGTGAGTTTGGCTGGCGCTCGGGGACCGGAAAGTGGCCCGAGTACTATCCCGATAGCCTGAATGCGGTCGTCGACATCGGACCGGGGTCACCGACGGGAATTGTGTTTGGGACCGGTGCGAAGTTCCCCGCCAAATACCAGCGGGCGTTGTTTTTGTGTGACTGGAGTTATGGGTTGATTTATGCAGTCCACATGGCGCCATCAGGCGCATCGTACACCGCGACCGCCGAACAATTCGCCACCGCGGCTCCTTTCGCCGTCACCGATATGATTGTCAATCCACGAGATGGGGCCTTGTACGTGACGGTTGGTGGCCGGGGCACGCAGTCTGGGCTCTATCGGATTACCTATCATGGTAGGGATTCGACCACGCAGGTGCCCTTTGTCGCGAATCCCAACGGCGCTGAGCAACGAAAGCTGCGGCGACAGCTGGAAGCGCACCATAAACGTGGTGATGGGATCACCGAGCGGATCTGGAGCAATCTTGGTAATAGCGATCGACATCTGCGTTATGCCGCCCGCATCGCCGTTGAACATCAACCGGTCGATACGTGGCAGCGACGTGCCTTGGCGGAGAAAGAACCTCGGGCTTTGATCAATGCCATGGTGGCGCTGGCACGGCAGGGGAGCAAACCGTTGCAGCCGCGCATGGTGGAGGCACTCGGGACCGTTTCCTGGTCCGAATTGGAGGTGTCGTCGCAACTGGAGTTATTGCGCGCCTATGGATTGACGCTGGCGCGACTGGGCGCGCCGGCACCGCCGACACGCCAGGCGCTGTTGCGCGCGTTGGATGGGCACTACCCGGCTCAAGATGTGAGGTTAAATCGCGAACTGTGCAGCCTCTTGGTCTTCTTAGAAGCTCCCGAGGTTGTATCGCGGACGTTATCGCTGCTCACCGCGGCGCCCACGCAAGAGGAGCAGATTCACTATCTGCTTTGTTTGCGGACGCTCAAGGTAGGTTGGTCGCTCGAACAGCGGCGGGCCTATTTTGAGGGGTTCCGCACGGTCGCCAGCCATCGCGGTGGACATTCGTTTGTCGGTTTCCTTAGAAATATCCAGAAAGAAGCTGCCGCAGGTCTAGACGACGCTACCGCTCTCGCATTGGGTGATCTCGTCAAAGCACCGCCCGCGCCCGCTCCGGTCACCGGGCCACCCCGTAAACTGGTGAAAAAGTGGCAGGTCGGGGATTTGCTCGAACAACTTGAAAACCCCGGTTTCCGTGCGGACTTGAAACGGGGACGAACGGTATTTACGCAGGCCCTCTGTTATAAATGCCACCGCTTCCAAGGCCAGGGAGGAATTACGGGGCCAGATCTAACCGGCGTGGCCGGGCGGTTCAACAACCGCAATTTACTCGAGTCTCTGTTGGAACCCAACAAAGTCATCTCGGATCAATACGCGACATCGACATTTGTACTCAGCGACGGACGCACCGTTTTGGGACGCGTCGTGAACTTGTCGGGCAAACAGATCATGGTGATGACCGATATGTTGAATCCTGGAAGTCCCACTTCCGTCAACCGAGATCAAGTAGAGGAAGTGGTTCCCTCGGCAACCTCATTAATGCCTACCGGGTTGTTGGACACGTTCACTGCCGCTGAGGTGCTCGACTTGATGGCTTACCTTCGCAGTGGTGGGAAACAGGTGGCCGGGGCATTCAAATCCGCCTTGCAGACGCGGCGATCGACCGTTGCCGATTAGTGGGCCGTCCTGTAGGTCCTTGCGAGTCGTTTGCATGACGGCCATGCAAACGCGGCGGTGAAATCCCGTCTAGTTCGTTGTCTCGTCAGGAAGTTGTCGTTGCATCGAGACAGTATTTAAGCGGTGCTGAACATGTTCGATGACTGGGGACAGGAACAACGATTTCGCGAAGCGTGGGAAGCGGTATGCATTGCTCGCCGCGTCACGTACTCGTTGTTTACCTTCGGCGAGTCCCAGTTGGGTTACTATCTCGTTTGTGGTGACTCGGACAAGAAAACACAGGTTTCGGTGACGGTTGGTGAGGTGCGGGTCAAGCGGCCGACGATCATCACTCCNGACAACGCCCGACCAGAATTTGAGGGGTTCTTTGAGAACCCGGAAGAAGAGGAAGTGGCCGACTTTCTGTTGGCTCGCAGCGCCCACTTTTCCAGCCTGCAGTTTGTGAACCAGCAAGGTGAAAAACAAATCGTCAGCGATAGCGTAGAGGAAGCCGTCGACCGCCTGAACCGCAAGCTGGACGACGCCGAAGAGGATCGTATTGCGATCTTGACGGCGCCGACGAGTTTGGCGGGTGTTGCCGTATTGCGGTATGCGGCTGAGCGAATTTGGGAAAGCGCGGCGGATAACATTCAAGAGTTACGAGAACGAGGTTTCTTGCCCTAGAGGTTCTCGGTGACGCCGCGAGTGACGAGGCCGATCCGATGCCTGTAGTCCGCTCGCCGGCTCCCCAAACGGGTCGAGATGTCTCGTTTCGTTAGCGACTCCCACGGTTCCCCGCGGATCGCGCTGAGGGTGTCATGACAGTTGTAAGGGAAACACTAGTGTGAATTGTCCTTCCGGGGATTCGCGTTTCGCCTCATGCGCCACATCGACGCTGCGCATTATCGACGCGAATCGAAATCGCGCCGCGGAAGCGCTCCGAGTAGTCGAGGAGTTTTTCAGGTTCGGCCTCGACGACGCGGAATTGACTCGACTTTGTAAGCAACTTCGACACGAACTGGCGACGCTCCTGAGCGGGATCCCCGAGCACCTGCTATGCGCCTCCCGGGAGACGGCCACCGACGTGGGAACCGAAGTTCGAGTCGACGATGAGTACATTCGATCGACCGATCGCGAAGTCGCGTGTTCGAGCTGGAAGCGGCTGCAACAGGCGTTGCGCGTGCTCGAAGAGCACATGAAAGTACCGGCTCCCGAGACCGCGGCGCTGGTCGAGGCCTTGCGGTACCGTTCGTATTCTCTGGAACGCTGTTTTCAGATCGCGGAACACGCCCGCACGGTCTTAGGCGACGTCCGACTGTACGTACTCATCGATGGTTGCGACGATGTCGACTCGATGGTGCGCCTTGCACAGTCGCTGATCGAGGCTGGGGTACACGCACTGCAGTTGAGAGACAAGAGTCTGACCGACCGGCAGTTAGTCGATGCCGCGCGCAAACTGCGCCGCGTGACCGCGGACCGCGAGACCCTGTTCGTTGTCAACGATCGGCCTGACGTGGCAGTCTTGTCGGGCGCGGACGCCGTACATATCGGGCAGGAAGAGTTGACCGTCAAGGACGCCCGGGCCATCGTGGGACCGGAGATGTTGATTGGGGTCTCGACCCACTCGTTGCAACAAGCGAGGCAGGCGGTGATATCCGGAGCAAATTACCTCGGATGCGGCCCCACTTTTCCCTCGACGACCAAGCAATTCACGACGTTTGCGGGTCTTGAATTCCTCACGGCGGTTGCCGGCGAGATCGGTTTGCCAGCGTTTGCCATCGGCGGCATCGGCCCCGACAATCTCTCCGAGGTGCTCGCCACCGGGGTGCGGCGGATCGCGGTGGGTGCGGCCGTTACCGAAGCGGCGCAGCCCGAACAAGCCGTTCGGCGATTGCTCGAGCAACTCCGCACATCACCCTCCCGCGTTTCCGGGTGAAACCCACGCACCGAGCTGGACAAGCATCGAGTGCCTCGATCGGCCTTCGCTGGGGTCGAATGTGAAGGCGAGGAAATGACAACGGGGTCGGCTAATACTGATCCTGTCCGAGCAGTTTTTCTTCGACCCGATCGGCTTGCCAGGCGACCGCCGAAACCACTTTTGTCACTTCGAGTGGGTCGGCGGTTTCGGCAAGTTGATTGGCCTGCACGACCACCTGGTCACCAGTCGGAGTGCCGCGAATCGCGAACGCACCGTGGACCATCTTGGCATTGTGTTTCAGTAGTTTCATGGCGTTGCTGGTGGTGGCCGGGCCACAGACGGAACTGTACGAGATCAGGGTGTTCCCGTCGTCATCTTCTTCACCGAAATGGATCGTCACCGTCTGTTTGCGCAGAGATCCGATGCTGACCACGACGTGCCACTGGTCACTGGACTCCTCGGTGAGTGTCCAGTTATTCGCCTGAGCGACGACGCGTATGAGAGCCGGTGCGTCGGGGATCGTCGGCGGGGGCGTCGTCGACGAGTCCAGTTCATCGAGGTTCAGCCCGTCTGCCGCTGCCGCGCCTGCTGCCGCGCCTGCGGCTGCACCCGCCACATTGCCCTGCGCGGGGCTTCCGGGTGTCGGCGGAGCCTGAGCCGGGGGCGCCCCGTGCACCGCCTGCTGCATGCCGGGTTGCATCGGTGGTTGCATACCCGGTTGCATCGGTGGTTGCATACCGGGCTGCATGGGTTGTTGCATACCCGGTTGCATGCCGCCGTACATGGGCTGCATTTGACCCATCGACTGGTTGATCATGCCCGGCATCATCATCCCGAATCCGGCCCCCATTCCCATACCCATGGCNCCACCTGCACCGCCACCGTTCTCGGCCATTTTGCCCATGGCGTTGGCCGCCTGGTACATCGTAAAGGCCTGCAGGTTCCCAATCGCACCCATACTGCTGCGGGCATCGATCGCTTTCTGGACCTCTTCGGGGGGCGTAATCGCGTTGNTAAAAAAGTCGACGAGTTCCAAGCCGTAGCGAGCAAAATCCTCGGCGACCTTGATCCGCACCGCGGCCGAAATCTCGTCAAACTTGGCGGGCAGGTCGAGCATCGATACTTTCAGTGTTCCCAACAGGTCTGTCATCCGGGAGACGATCTGGTCTTTGAGGTAGGACGAGACCTGATCGGTTGTGTATTTGCCTTGGGTGCCGACCAGCGTGTTGAGCAGCAGGGGCGCATCGGTGACCCGCAGCGCAAACTTCCCGAAGCTGCGCAAGCGGACGAAACCAAAGTCCGCGTCGCGCACTGTGATCGGTTGTTTGGTACCCCACTTCTGGTCCAGGAATGTCTGTTTGCCGATAAAGTAGACCAGTGCCTGAAAAGGGGATTTTTCCCATGGCAGTGTCAGCAGACGGGTCAGGATCGGCACGTTGGCGGTGGTCAGGGTGTGTCGTCCGGGAGCAAAGGTGTCCATCGCTTTGCCATCCCGGTAGAAAACCGCTTCCTGGTTTTCTTGAACGATCAGTTGTGCGCCAATCTTGATATCTGCCGAGCCTTCCGGTGGCCAACGGTGGACGAGTTCCTGGTTGGACGAATCGGCAAACTGAATGACTTCCATACGTACCATGGAGATGGTCCTTGCGGTTCAAAGGAGGGAGCGCTTTGTCTCGTTGTGTCGGTTGCTGCTTGTTCTTTGGGGTCGCCAGCTCGGCATCCGTCATTCTATCAAATGCCGTGTCGGGCGGTGGTTGAAAACGTCCGACGCGAACTCTAGGGTTCCGTTTCTGTAGGTGTCCCGTCGGCGAGTCCTTTGAGAATTTCGTGNCGGCGCAAATAGCGTTGTTCGAGATCACCGATCCGTTGTAACAGCTCGCTGGCCACTTCTTTGGGCCCCGTGCCGCTGCTGGTCAGTTGGTCAATCGCGGCTACCAGTTCCTCGACCTGCCCGACCATCTCCATGTCCTGGTCGTAGACGGCGTCGAGTCGCTGTTCGTCGACGTTCACGAAGCCGAAAAACGCACTGTAACCGCGCACATCGCCGCGGATCTTGGACATCACCTGGTCGAGCCGTGCGCGGGCCCGCTCGATCGCCGGCAGGTCGTCGATCTGGAGTGATTCCACCAACGTGCGGGAATAGGTGTCCAAAGTGACTTTGCTCTTTTGCAACAGCTCCGCCATCCAGGCCCTGACAACATAATCGCTCTCTCGGCGGTATTCCTTTTCCAGGTAACCCCGAAAGCCCGGGATCTTGCGCAACTTGGATTCAATCCAGCCGCGGTTTTCGGCATGACGTTCAGGATCAATCACAGATTTACTCCTCACAGTGACTGAGCAGTGTTGCAACGGTCGTGGCTTTTGACGATGGCGGCTTCTTCGGGACTACCGATTGCCGCCATAGTACCCTCAACGATCGGTCGATCCACGAGCCGTACGTGCTGTGGAGCCGTGTTAAGCGAGCATCGTAACAAATCTCGGCGGTCGACGTGGCTCTCGCTCGGAGGCTTTGGCGCGCCGGCGACTGCCGATTACGTGTGTTTCTCGGCAACCTGCTGTAGGGCATTCGTCTGCGGGACCCCGTTTCTTGGAAGGTCGATCGAAAATACCCGTGTTGCGGGTCCCCAATGAGGTTGAAAGTCGAGCTCAGCGGCTGGATGATTGGTGACCCGTTCCGATCGGATTCGGAACTTATTTTCTATTGGCCGNGCGCCGGGTGTTCTGTTATAGTTCGCCCCCTACACCGGCACTTCCTCCCTATTCCGGGTGGCCTCCAGCTCGATCGGTGGACGAAGCATGCGCTGTCTGTCCTTTCTACTGCGCGGTTGGTTTGTGTTGCTACTGTTCGGTTTGCTTCCGGGCTGTATGACAGGTCCGCTTTCCGGACTGGCTAAGTGGCGTCCTGACTTACGTCGCGAGTGGAGTGAGGATGCGTTATTTGGCCCGACGTTGCCCGAGCAGATCAGCGATTTGAGGGAATTGCGAGACGCGGCCCCAGAGCTGTCGTCAGCCGAACAGGAGCGCTGGTCGCGCCGGCTAAGCGAGCTGATGGAATCGAGCGAGAGCCCCGTATTGCTCGAGGCTTTGGTGCGGACGTTGGCGGTGTTGCCGACAGAGACCGCAACCGTTGCTTTGACAAGTGCGTTGACCAACGCAGATCCCGATGTCCGTTCGGCTGCCTGTTTGGCATGGTCGGAACGAGGGGGACCCGAGGCGGCCGAGCGACTTGCGACGCTTGCCGGAACCGATACAAACCGGGATGTGCGCCTGACCGCGATCCGCGAATTGGCGAATTTTCCCGGAAAACAGACGGTGACCGCATTGGGCGTCGCACTAGACGATCGCAACCCGGCAATTCAATGGCGCGCTATGCAATCACTCAAAGCAGTCACCGGCCGTGANTACGGTGATAGTGTCCCGACATGGCGTGAATTTGTCAGCGGAGGCAATCCGGGGGCGGAACGCAGGCCGTCGGTTGCCGAGCGGTTTACCGGGTTGTTGCAGTTTTGAGTCGGTGACCGGATCGAGCCGCAGACCCGCTGCGGTTCTTCTCGAGTAGATCGCCCGGCTAG
This sequence comes from Planctomycetaceae bacterium, assembly GCA_002702965.1. GTDB lineage: Bacteria > Planctomycetota > Planctomycetia > Pirellulales > Pirellulaceae > UBA9264. The sequence continues at coordinate 9,627 of PADE01000222.1, read as the reverse complement.
CAGCGCCCCGGTTGCTCCCCAGACCGGATCAGTTGCTCGCCGCATCTGCGAAGTGTCTTTCGATGCTCCGCTGCGAGCTCTCTTGGGGGTCTGAAAGCGCCAATCACTGTTTTCTCGTTTCTCATCCCGACCGGTTTAATCCGCGAGACCTATTTTACCGATACTACCCACTATCATGCATCCGTGCGGATTCCAACATCCGTACCCGCGCGACCGCGATCGCTGTCTCTCGCGCGTTGAGACACCAGTCATGCCCGGTCAGCTAACGTGACCGAGCGACGGCCGTTTTGCGGAACCGGGAATTTGATTTCTTGTAACCGGCGTGTGACGTCTAAGTCAGGGTGGGAAGCAGATGGACCGGACAGCGATTCTGTGGGTTGCGTTGGTGAGTGGACTGGTGGTTCTGCACAGTCGTTGCGAACCACTGCCAGCTCAACAAGGGGAGCCATCTGGAGACTCTGGCCAGGAGCAACCGGGGCCCGTTCTCGTCGCTCCTGANAATNCCCGNGCGCAGCCCGTGCCGTTGCGCGATCCCGCGACGACCTACACCGAAACCGCGGGGAACAGCGGTGCGAACACCGCCAAGGGTNCAAACCCCGTCAAGATCGGTGATACGTTTCACGGATTCTGATGACGAACCGACCGATACTGAGCAACCAGCCGCGACACCGGTCCGGAAGNTGGATTCTGCGGTTCAACCCGACGCAGGACAGCAGGCCTCGACACGGCAATTAGTCCAACCCGTGCGGCTTGGCGCCGAGACGCTTCGGCGCCGAACCCGTGTGCGCGAGTGCCTGGCGATCTACTATCAGCGTCCTGAAAACGTGGCCCGTCGCAGCCCCTGGGGAATCATGCACTCCTTGATCGCATTTGGCGTGGATACAGAAGTGATGGTTCGTAGTCATTCCGTCAACGCGATCGGGTGGTTGTGTTGGAACGGAGTCTGCAATGGCCAAAAGTTGTTTTTTACTAGGCGGGGTTCACTCGGTGCGAACGTCGGTGCGGGTTTTCAAGGTCACGACGGTCAGTTTCTCTCGATGCTCGCTCAATCCAAGGTGGGTCGGACTTATGGGCTCAAGGTGGGCGGAGATGATTTCGACGTGATGGACTTGGTGGAATATGAACAACAAACCTGTCGCGAAGGTGCCGAATTGACGTTCAAGCTGATTGGCTTAGTGCATTACCTCCCGTCCGACGCGATGTGGGAAAATGACCTGGGTGAGTCATGGAACATCTCCCGTCTCATCGAAGAGGAACTTTCTCAATCGGTTGTTGATGCGGCCTGCGGTGGAACGCATCGCATCATGGGACTGAGTTATGCGGTTCATAAACGGACTCGTCGGAAAGAGCCGTTTGTCGGGTCGTGGCGTCGCGCCAAGGAGTTTGTCAAGGAGTTCCAGGACTACACTTTCACGTTGCAGAACCGAGACGCGAGCTTCAGTACGAATTGGCTTGAAGGACGCGGTCGAGATCGCGATATCGACCGCCGCATGGAGACGACTGGACACATCTTGGAATGGCTTGTGTTTTCATTACCAAAGCAACGTCTGTACGAACCCAGGATCACTCGGGCCGTGGATTATCTGACCGAATTGATGCTGCGACACGCCGATCATGACTGGGAGATAGGCCCACGCGGCCATGCGTTACACGCCTTGGCACTTTACGATGAACGGGCCTTTGGTAGTCAACCTGGAAATCGGGCCGCGGTTCTGGCCGGTGAGCCGGATCCACGCGAGGCCGCGACCGAGGAGGCCGGCGCGGTTCTAAGAAGTGCCGAGCGGCGCGAGACGACGCGCGAGTAAGTCCGAAATGGTGGGTTCCACTCTCGCTAGAGATCGACAGCGAGTCGGAAAGTCACGCCGCGGCATTCTTGTAGTCGTTCGTTAAACTTCATACGATGCGAACCGCGTGATGCGCGGTGTTGAGCCGACGGGTGCGGGGCTCCGCCCCTCTTGAGCGTCGTGGCATGTCCCACGTTGTGCGGCGGCGAGGCGACGTCTTTGTGGTGCCGCGAGGAAACAACGCGCGTGCTCAGCGTAGATCGCGGCTCCTGGTGGCCGCATTGAGGAAAGGACGCATTCACAACAACATGGTGTCATCGCCACCNACNGAGCAATTCGTGACGATCTACGGTTTGGCTGTCAAGCTGGCCACGGCCACGGATGCCGATGCGCTGTTGGTGATGTTGGATGGTCCGACCGATTGGAAGTTCCTCAAGAAAGCGGCCCGTCGGACGAAGATTCTCGTGGTCGCTGATCTGGAAGAGGAACTTGAGGGTGCGGCCGATGCGGGGTTGGCGACTCTCNCGCTCGAAATGGAGGCGGCACCCGTATTCGAGAAGCTGACTCAAGCGTTATTGGAGGCAGTTGCCGACGACATTCTCGAGCCGGGCGCCAATGTCATTGCTGTCTACAGTGGCTTCGAAGAAGGGAAGATCGACTCGATTAGCCAAATCCGGATGGACGAACACCTGGGGCGATTGACGGCCCGGGATTTAAGACAGTTGGAGACGAGTGTCTCGCTGGACACCCTCAAGTTGGTTTTGGACTTGGCGATCGAGGTTGGGCGCGAAGGACGCGAAGGGAACCACGTAGGTACATTATTTGTCGTAGGTGATACGCGGGCGGTTCTCGCTTTGAGTCGGCCGGCCGGATTTGACCCGGTACGAGGCTACAGTCGCAAGGAGCGGCGGCTGAGTGACCGTAGGATTCGAGAGGCGATCAAGGAGATTGCACAGCTGGACGGCGCATTTATCATCTCGGCAGACGGCACGGTAGAGCGATCGTGTCAATTAGTGGAGACGTTGCACGCGAATCTCACGTTGTCCAAGGGCCTCGGATCGCGACACTGGGCTGCCGCCGCGATTTCGAAGACCAGCAAGGCGATCGCGATCACGGTCAGCCAGTCCAACGGGATTGTCCGTGTTTGGCAGAATGGTGAGGTGATGCTGCGGGTCGCGCCATTCCGTCGCGCCATGAAGTGGCGTGATTTTGATTATGAGCCGCCCGGCGTATCGGAGTGACCTCAGTAGTTTCGCTCGCGTTGGAGTACTGGCCGGTGTGAGGCTCGTGCTCACTTTGCCGAAATCGGCAGAAGTCAGGGAGCCGGACTGAGCCGCGACTCGATGGTCAGTTGGCGTACCACTTCACGAACATCGCCGGTTTCAAGCAACAGCGCCCGTTGGCGTGCTGCGCTGTTGGGGGTTTCGGCCATTACCTGGACATGTTCCAGATAATCGAGACAGCCGAGATCGGTGGCCCGTGAAGCCAGACGTCCGATCAGATCTTCAGTGACCTTGGGGACGGGCTGTACATCAAACGAATAGGAGTTAACAAGCTTCGCTTGATTGCCAAATCGACAAGCTCGCCATTTGTTTTGACGCACCATCATCGGGTGGCAGTCATGTTGATAGGCTCCCTCGTCGATTTCGTCAGACAACGTTTGCACCAGACATTGGATCAACGCTGCCAGGGCCAGTGTCTCCCGTAACCGGCTCGGCATGTCGCAGACTCTCAACTCGACGGTTCCAAACTTGTGGTGCGGTCGCACGTCCCACCAGATTTCACGGATCGTGTTGATGAATCCAGTGTCGACGAGGTGGTTTACCAACCATACGTATTCACTCCAATTTCGCATTAACGTCGGTAGCCCGGCGGTCGGTAGACCCTCCATAATTTTTGAACGGAATGAGTCCAGTCCGGTATTGCGGTTTTCCCAAAACGGGCTGCTGCCACTCAGCGCTAACAAGACGGGCAAGTGTTGCATGACCCGGTCACAGATCATGACCGCCTTGTCCCCAGAATCGACCCCCACATGCACATGTAGTCCGAAGGTTACGAGGCGTCGCGCCATTTCTTGGAGAAGTTCGACCAGATCCTGATAACGTGGGTCGGGCGTTATCTGTTGTTGATGGCAATACGAGAACGGATGGGTGGCGCCCCACCAAAGTCGCAGGTCGAGTTGATCTGACGCCTGTTCGAGTCGGAGTAGTTTTTGTGTCAAGTCGGCTTCGGCCTCGGCTACGGTATGGCAGACGCCCGTGTTGACTTCGACGCAGCATTGCATCAACTCAGGTTTGTACGCGGCTCGCAGGTTGTCAGGGAGAAGTTCGAGAAGTGGTTGGATCGCGCTGCTCAGAGCCATCGTATTTTGGTCGACGAGCGCCAATTCGAGTTCGATGCCCAACGTCGGTCGGTCGTTGGATCGGAATTCGAGTTTACCCATGGTCCTACCTCGGCAGATTGTTGTAGAGAGCCTTCGTTGCGAGGAGACGCGACCGGCATTCCAAACCGGGTCCATTCTGTTCAGGACTCAAAGGGAGACGCGCCCGGGAGACGGTGAGTTTTCTAAGTGGGGAGGTGCAGGATTTCGAAAGCGGAAACGAGTGGAGTTACATCGTCAACCGCGACCACCACGACGATCGAGGATTATCCACGAGGCAAATCAAATTCCCGCCCCCAACTCGCTCGACGTCGCATCCTCACACTGTAGTCGGTTTGGGTCAGACCAGTGGATCACGATGCGAGCGAGAATTCTGGCGCCGATCTCGATCGCTTGTTCATCGATGTCAAACTCGGGTGTGTGCAAGGGCGTCGGATGGGCATCTGCGGTGAGACAGCCAATCCGTATCATGAAGCCGGGAATCTGTTGCAGATAAAAGGCAAAATCCTCGCTTCCCATACTGGGGCGTGAAAGTGAATCCAGGCCTTTGTCACCAACTACCTCACGCGTACACCAACGGACCAAATCATATAAGTTGGGGTTGTTAATCACCCCTGGCGCCCCGACACCGAACGAGATCGTGATATTTGTTCTGCTCGTCTGGCCGACTCCATCGGCCAACCTCTGGATGTGTTCGAGCGTTTGTTCGCGTACCTTCTGGTCGAGCGTTCTTACCGTCCCGCGCAATTGTACCTGTTCGGGAATTACATTCGCGCTCTCTCCCCCCGAGATTTGACCGATCGTGGTGACTACCGCGTCCTGACTGTCGGTGACACGCGGAAGGCTTAGGTAAATCGCATTGATCAGCTGGGCCGCCGCGGCGATGGGATCACTTGTTTCGTGTGGACGAGCGGCGTGGCCCCCGCGGCCACGAATGGTGAGCAGTACTTCGTCGCAGTTGGCGGTCATCACACCCTGCTTAAGGCCGATACGACCGATTCCCCGGAGGGGATCCATATGGGTTGAAAAGACAGCCCCTATTTGCTCCAGCGCACCATCCTCAATCATTTCTCGTGCGCCGCGACATGTCTCTTCGGCGGGCTGGAAAATCCCCCGTACAGAGACTGGCCAAGGCAGCTGTTTCCGCTGTTCCAAATCGCGAATCGCCACCAGCGCACCGGCGACCAGTGCCGCGTGAGCGTCGTGTCCACAGGCATGCATGACACCGTCAACTCGACTGCGATAAGCGACCTGTTTGGCATCCTGAATGTGTAGCGCGTCGAGGTCGGCGCGGAGCGCGACGCGGGATCTTTCCGGTGCATCGCACGCGACGGGCAAATCGGCGATCAGCCCACGCTGTCCAGTACCGATCCTAACCTCACAGCCTATCTCTGCGAGCCACTCGGAAAGGTAACGGCTGGTTTCGCATTCTTCTCCGGACGGCTCCGGATACATGTGCAGATGACGTCGCAACGCCACTAGAGACGGGAACCTGGTTGCCACGACACGGTCGAGGTCCGATTGCCAGTCGTGCGTCATCGAAGGCTCCAAAGAGGACGTGGGCATGTTGTGCCAGGTGAAGCTGGAATCCCGCGACCGTTTTTCGTTCCTGGAAACGGCCTCTAGTGGAAACGGCCTCTAGTATGGAGATGCGGTCGGTCGACGGAAATTCCAGGGTTCCCTATCACGACGACTATCGGGTTACGACCGGAGCGAGTCCTCTGGTGAGTCATCACTGCGGATGATCTTGCTCAGCCACCGACCCCAGACGATGTAATGAAATGCCAGTAAACCCAGGAGCATCCACATACCGATCGCGATGGCGATGCCGATGGTCCCCGGCAATATTGCGAGCACGAGCGTGACTATTAGCATACCGCTCATGGCAGATGCGACCGTGGCCCATGATCCTCTGCGGGCTGGGGGCGGTTGCGGTTTGTCCGGTAGACGGGACATCGGCAGGGTTCACTTTGAAGCACGCCCGAACAACAGGCCCTATTCCACAAATTCCGGAATCACTCGTTCTGGAATCACCTGGGCTTCGTGACCGCGTCGCAATAACTCGGTCACGGCTGCGCGGCCACGTGGTCCGAAGTCGAGTGTCCAGTCGTTTACATACATGCCTACAAACTGATCGGCTTTGGCTCGGTCGAGTCCTCGTCCAAACTCCAGTGCATAGTCGAGCGCCGCGTCACGGTGGTCCAGACCGTACTGGATACTCTCTTTCAAGAGTCGATGAACGTCACGAATGACCGATTGGCCGAGGTTCTTGCGAATCGCGTTTGCGCCCAATGGCAGCGGCAGTTCGGTTTCCTGAAACCACCACTGTCCTAAGTCGATGATCAGATGCAGGTTGTCGTCTGCGTAAGTTAATTGACCTTCGTGGATGATCAAACCGGCATCGATGGCCTGTCCTTCGTATTGTCCCTCCACAACGACGTTGAGAATCTCATCGAAGGGTACTACGACATGGTTGAAATCCAATCCCAGGCACATCCGCAATGCGAGGTAGGCAGTCGTAAGTGTTCCGGGTACCGCCAGCGTCATCTCGCGAAGTGCCGCTATTGAGCATGGTTCGGAGGAAACTACCATCGGACCGTATTGGTCACCCATACTTGCTCCACTGGCGCACAACAAGTATTGATCCGCTAGGTGCGCGTAGGCGTGCAGGCTGACAGCCGTTAGCTCAAGGTCTCCCGAGAAAGCCCGGCGATTCAGAGTCTCGATATCGACAAGTTCATGTTCGAAACGATACGGTCCCGTTTCAATCTTGTCCCGGGCCAAAGCGTAGAACATGAATGCATCATCTGGATCCGGACTGTGGCCGACGCGAATGAGTTGTTCTGTCAAAGCGGAGTCCCACAAGTGCGATGGTGGTGGATGTGAACCCAGCCATCTTGTCGAAATCACTGTCGGATCGCAACCAGAGGCATCTTAAACGGATTGCTGAGATCGGTTTTGTGCAATGCCGTCGCGGTGTCTGTGGTGAAAGACGATTCGAGGAACGGTCGTGCGCTCTGCGCGATCAAGGTGNCCACCGCAGCAAAGACCATGCTGCGATTGATGCCGTTGCAATAACGGATTGAGGCGGTAGCAGCAAGAGCCGTCGATCGCGGATCGGGAGACCCACTGGAGCGTGCGGCACAACACGCGATCAGCCAGTGGTATCGCCTCTGCGGGCAGTGCTTTTGAGGCGGTTTCGGCATGACAGCGTGGACCGCTCCACCTGCAGGAATCCCTTGCAGTAAGCGCTGGTGCGCGACTAGGAATGGTCTACGTTCTTCACATCTGACGGTTGCGTGTTGGCAGACTGACGGTTCTCTCGCTGAATCGCGTCGTAGACTTCCTGTCGATGCACCGGAATCTCCTGCGGTGCGTCGATCCCCAACCGAACCTTGTCGCCACGAATATCGACGATCGTCAGGACGATATTGTCGCCGATCATGATACTCTCGTCGCGGTGTCTCGAAAGAACCAGCATCCTAGGTGCCTCCTCTTACCAACCAGCGGACCTGACAAGTTATATCGTCAGTCCAATGTAGTTGGGTGCTTGACGGGACGGTTCTCGGGTACGGCGAAGGATGGTGCGTAGGAACGCACCGCTACTGGGTTCGGCCTAATGACGATTATCGGCGCCCCGGTGAAAGCGGGCCACTTGGCCCGTTTTCATACCCGTTGTTCGGAAGGCAACGGATGTAATACCCAGAGTTTACGAGCGAACAGGCGCATTGTTCCGGTCGCAAGGGATGCCCATGACGAAGTCAGGATCAAGGGGCCCCAGCGAGGACTTGGATCAGGCAGCCGCTTTGTGTGTCTGGGGGGCGGTTCCTGCCGGCAGTTGGAGAGGCAGGGAATTGGCTGCCAGGATTTGGCGGCCGAGGCAACACGTCTTGTTGACCAGCAGCGGGGCCTGCAGGTTAACGGTCAGGTGCGAGCCGTTTCTTGACAGCGTGGTGAGGACCAGAGCCTGATGCGTGTCTCCCAGTTCGAGAGCGAGCATATCGGCCTGTTTGACATGGACGTCGTAGTCCGGGCAATAATCGCGCGGACTGACGACCGGCAACGCCGTGTCCGAATGGGACAGGCTCTGTAACCAGCCCATACGTTCGTTCTCACCGTCGGCGAGCAGCATCCAGTGTTTTTGATCTTCCATTCCAATCAGACCGCACGGAAATAGCCATATTTCGGCGACCGACAAGGAAACCGCTCCAAAGCGACTCGTGGAGATCTGCATGATCTGCTCCTGTGACACACAGGGACTGTTGCTCGATACCGCGTTTCCTGAGCTCCTCAAGACAAAGCCGAAGCGCGATGTAGTTGGGTTGTTTTCATCATCGGTACACGCGGCATTTGAAGACCAGCAAAACCGGAAAAATCGTTAAAGCCGTCGGAATTGCGCCGGCTTGGTCCTTAATACGATTTTCCAAATACCGCGCGTTGCGAACTAGGTTTTCCAGTCACAATGCACGTTCCCGGTTCCTCTTCGCCTTTGAGAGGGACGCAGCGAATCGTCACTTTCAGCTTCTTGATCTCCGCTTCGAGAGCCGGCTCGTCGCTGTAGTGACAGAGCGCAAATCCACCGTGGATGTCCGACTCGGACCGGTCCTCGGTAGTGAAAAAGTCGCGAAAGTCATCGAGCGAATCGATGCGCTGCGTATTTTGCTCGCGCAATTGAAGCGCCCGTTGGAAGAGGTCGTCTTGAATGTTCTCCAAACGCGATGCAATGGTGTTCACGAATTCCGCACGAGGTTGTCCACCTTCCTTGCCCGTTGTTCTCTGCGAAACGAACACCTGGTCCGCAGCCATGTCGCGCGGGCCAACTTCAACGCGGACTGGGACTCCTCGCTTGACGTGATACCAGTTCTTTTCACCGCCGCGGAGATCGCGATCGTCCAACAGCACCTCGACTGGCTCACCCGAGTAGTTCTGTGCAGACAGCTGTTGCTGCAAGTCCCGGCAGTAACCCATGACCTTCGACCGTTCATCATCGTTGCGATAGATCGGTAGCAGGACGACTTGTTTGGGGGCCAGGCGTGGCGGCAGCACCAATCCATCGTCATCGCTGTGGACCATTATCAATGCGCCGATCAACCGTGTTGAAACACCCCACGAAGTGGTCCAGGCGTATTGCTGTTCCCCGTTTTGGTCCTGGAATTGGATCTCCTGCACGCGAGAGAAATTCTGGCCGAGGAAGTGAGATGTGCCTGCTTGCAGGGCTTTGCGGTCTTGCATCATCGCTTCGATCGCGAGCGTGGAAACGGCACCGGGAAATCGCTCCGCGGCAGTTTTTTCACCCTGGATTACCGGCATCGCCATGTGCTTTTCGGCAAACTCGGCATAGACATCCAGCATCTGTCTTGTTTCCGCTAACGCTTCCTGCTCAGTCGCATGCGCGGTATGGCCTTCCTGCCAGAGAAATTCGGCGGTTCTCAGAAAAAGTCTGGTTCGCATTTCCCAGCGGAC
>PADE01000221.1 GCA_002702965.1 Planctomycetaceae bacterium | reverse complement strand
CCCCGTTCGCCTGGGACGGGCTCCTCGATTTTCCAGCGGATGCCGCGAGTCCCGAAATATCAACCGCCTGTCCCTCAAACCAACGCCGGTTTCTCTTCCCTCTCTCATCGGGGAAACTATCCCACGGATTGGTATTGATGAACGCCAGCACCGACGCGCCGCGGGCAAGTTTCAGGGGATTGGTGAGCGCCGTCTCCGCCGGACCGGGGCCGTCGGGATCCTCACCGACCACAACCACTGGCTTGATCGCCCCGATCGACAGGTCGACCCGCAGGATATGCACCCGATTGGGCCGGGGTTTTTGCAGTTCCCGCAACCGGTACTCCACCCCCAACGCCTTCAAATCACGGGGCACCGGCTCGACAGCGCCACTGGTGTTACCCATCAGTACACCGACCACACAGGTCAAGACGCGGCACAGCGGGCCGTCGGTTCTCCGCCACCTTTGAGACATCGCGNTCTCCTCGTAAATCATTCCACTACCGATTCCCAGGGCTCCCAATCGCGGGTTGCGTGGTCATCCCCGGCCCCTTGAAACAAGCCAAACAGGTCACCTCGAGGGGCCGCTCGGCGGCCCCTCCGCAGCGACACACAAGGGCGGTCGCCCATGCCACTGGTGTTTGATATCTCGCATCAAAAGCGCACAGTCAAACGCAACCGTACCTAACGGAAACACGTTGCGGTCCTCAAAGAAGCTCGATTCTACCCGGTCGACAGCCAGCGGTGCGACTCGCCAGGCGAATGTCTGCAGTTGGAGTCCATCATACCTGCCCGCACCGCGGGTCGCGGAATAACCCAACGCGCCCCGCTCAAAAAAATCGGACGCCCGTGCCAGCGAACCGAACACGGACTCCGTGGGAAACTCCGCCGCGACCCGCCCGGCGACCGCCACGTGCGTGTCGCCATCATCGCTGTCGAGCGCAACGGCGTAATAATCGTCACGCTCGTCCACCTCGAAACGCGCATGATGATGAACGCCCGGAAACAATCGNCCCCCGACCGCCGTGTTCAGCCGAGACGATGTATCCCGGCGGGGGATGAACACGCCTTCCTGGCGCTGGCCGTGGTGGTCCCATTCCACGGCGATCCGATGCGCCGCGTTTTCTGATGAGATCCCCAAGAAACCGGGAATCAGCCGCGGACGGATATGTTTCAGACGGATTAGACAAATCCCGGCAATGCCCTTACCGTCGACGAGCTTTGGCCGAAAGGGCCGTGGCAACACCTTCGCCAAGACATCCGGATCGACCCGAAAGTTCGCGAGAATACGCCGCTCGATCACGCCTTGCATGACGGGAATTCTGATGGCAACTCCTCCTCCGTGACGATCCGCCCCGGAAGTGCGATGTGGTCCGCGCCGCGATCGANTCGGCTCGCGATCGGCCCGTCAGACAACCCCGACGAACAGCCATCGGTTCAACCCACCGAACGTGCTCCGCCGGTGTGCCGACATCCGCTGCGCGGCCAGGCGAACCACACGAGCTCCCGCGGCGGCGGCAAGCCGACTGGGGCCAAGCGACCCCGCGCAGTATCATTAAACACCATCCCACCGCCCCCAGCGACCGTACGCGTTGGCCTGCGGCACGGCGCGGCTGATCCCCAGAGTTGACCTTTCGCCTCCGTTTGAGTTCCATCACCGACCGCTGCGGGCCCAACCAATGCACACCCGGCTGTCAGACGCTCTGCGGACCTGCGCCGCTGCCTCGATCGGCGTACTGTGCCAGCTCCTGGCGCTGGGCGGCGGCGCGCTGCCCGCTTGGGCTTGCGAAACGATACGCGTGGCGGATCGGCAACCGCCGCCCGACGCGCCGCCCGTATCCCGCATCCTGTTTGGCTCGTGCGTGAAACAGGACCGTCCGAAACCGATCTTTGCGACGATCATTGCGCAGCGTCCCCAGTTGTTCCTCTTTCTNGGCGACAACATCTACGCCGACACTACCGACATGGCTCTGATGCGCGCCAAGTACGCCAGGCTGAAACGGGACGCGGGATTCTCCCAGCTACTGACGACATGCCCTGTGCTGGCGACCTGGGACGATCACGACTACGGTGCGAACGACGCCGGTGCCGACTACAGTNAACGGGCAGCATCGCAGCGNATCTTCGTCGATTTCTGGGGGGACGGTGTCGATTCGCCGCGTCGTGCACGGTCCGGGGTATACACCGCGCATCGGTACGGGCCGCCAGGAAANCGTCTCCAAGTCATTCTGCTCGACACACGCTATTTCCGCGGTCCGCTCGCCAAGGGGAAACGACGCGTCGGAGGTCCCTATGTCCCGAGCGCTGACAAAAACATCACGATGTTGGGACCGGCCCAATGGCAGTGGCTCGAGCGACAATTGCGACTCCCGGCCCAGGTTCGCATCGTGGCATCGAGTATTCAGTGCGTGGCGGAATCGGCCGGCCAGGAAACGTGGTCCAATCTACCTCACGAACGGCAACGGTTATTCGATTTGATCACCCGTACCAAGGCGGGCGGCGTGCTGATCGTCAGCGGAGACCGCCATTGGGCGGAACTCTCGGTCGCGACCGCTTCGACCGCGTACCCAATCTATGATCTCACGTCGAGCAGTTTCAACCAGCTGCACCCTCGCGGCACGCCGACGGCCAACCGATATCGCGCTGAGCCCACGACCTACCACCGTGAAAACTTTGGTGCGATCGAAATCGACTGGCAACGCGATGACCCCTTGATCACGCTGCGGGTGCAGGACCTGCGCGGAGAGATCAAGATCGAAAAGTCGCTCAACTTGAGCGCCCTGCGGACACGATGACATCCCCATAGACGGGCGCCGGCAACCCGGGTCGCCAGAGCACGTCTGCGCATTTGGGGCGACGTGGAGCCGTAATTCGAAATTGTCTGTGCGCCCCAAACCCCGTATGATGGGGAGCATCCCTGGCCGATTTCCACCGTGAGCGGGAATGGACGCGTGATCACAATACCCGGAATTGCATCCCGAGCCTGCGACGGGCTGACCCGGCGAGAACTGCTGCGGGTCGGTGGGTTGTCGCTGTACTCTGGACTCAGCTTGCCTCGCTTGTTGGAAGCCCAACATCGGCAGCAGTCACCACCGGCCGGTCGCGCCACGTCGGTGATTCTGATCAATCTGTTCGGGGGGCCCAGCCACCTCGACATGTTCGATATGAAACCGGATGCCGCGGAGAACATCCGGGGCGAATTCAAGCCGATCGCGACATCGGTTCCCGGGACGATGATCTGTGAGCATCTGCCGAAAACGGCGAAATGGATGCATCGGTCTTCACTGCTGCGCACGATCACACACAGCCTCAACAGCCATCACCCCTACTCGGTGCTCACCGGATGGGGACAGGGTCCGGAACGCAGCGGGGTCAAACGCGACGATCATCCCAGTATGGGATCGGTCTGCCAGTATCTCGGACTGGGCCCCAAGGATGTGCCCGGCTACGTGTTCATGCCGGCCTATCCTGGTCACAGCCAGAATCCACGGCCGGGCGCCCATGGTGGCTACCTGGGCCCGGCGTGTGATCCTCTGTTTACGCTCTGCCAACCCCGCTTTGAACGCAAAGGCGCATTCTACGATCCGGTATTGCCGTTGGGACCACCGCTGTTGCCCGGCAGCGGCCACACGCCGGGTGTTTCGCCGCAGCGCATGAGCGATCGCCGCGCGCTGCTGGAATCACTCGATCAGCCAGTGGCTGCCGCCCAAGACGCTGCCCTGAGGCGGATGGGCGACTTCAAGCAAAAGGCGTTCGACCTACTTGCCACCGGCAGGATGCGGGCCGCCTTTGATGTCTCGCAGGAAGATGCCGCGATTCGCGAACGCTACGGCGACGATCTATTCGGCAACAGCCTGTTGATTTCTCGACGCCTCGTCGAAGCGGGATCGACATTCGTTACCTTTCATTGGGAATGTGCGGTCGAAACGCATGGTTGTCATTGGGACATGCACAACAAGAACTTCGACATGCTGCGTTTCAATCTGCCCCTGCTAGACAGAGCCTACGACAATCTGGTTCAGGATTTAGACGACCGAGGTCTCCTCGACACCACGCTGGTCGTGGTCACCGGCGAAATGGGCCGAAGTCCCAAAGTGAACGGAAAAGCGGGACGCGATCACTGGACTTCATGTGGGTTCTGCCTGCTCACGGGTGGCGGAGTCCAACCGGGCAGCGTGTACGGCCGCAGCGACAAGATCGGCGCCTATCCCGAAGTCGACCCCGTCACGCCGGGCGACTTGGTAGCGACGATCTATCAATTGCTGGGAGTCGACCCAGCGACGACCGTCCCCGATATGTTCGGCCGCCCGGTCCATATTGCCCACGGGGGCAGGCCGCTTGGAAAGATCATCGCCTGAGCGGATCCATTCGGGACCCTGTACGAGTCACCCCGAGGTGACGCGCGCCGCCGGGCCTCTTGTCGCAGCGCTCGGTGGGACCGGCACCCGCGCCGCCGGGCGCTACGCGCGGTCGGTCAGCGGATGAGAGACCGTTTGCAGAGTAGGTCGCACCTCGCCCCTGCCGCTACAATCATCGCCGTCAGCAAGCTGAATCGATCTACTTCCAGGAGCAGACACGCATGCAACGCAGCCCGAGGGTCGTTTCGGCGATATTTGGGAGTCTCATCGCGATCGGTGCTGGGGCAGACCACGTCGCGCCCGGGGCCGGCCCGCTGGTTTTCAACGAAAAGACCGGACACTACCCCGATCTCTCCTACCAGTCTCTCTCGACAGCGGGTCTCTCCTGGCAACAGCGAGGCTCGCTGTTCGGAGGCGAGACGATTCACTACGGCCCCCTCAGCGACCAACAACGCCAGCTCCGAGAGCGCGAACTCGCGGCCCTGCTGGTCAAGATCCAAACGCGCGAAACAAAGGTCTGGGCCGATCCGCAATTCGCATCACGCATCGAGACCGAAGTTCGCAACTGGCTCGACGCCCAGACATCCCAGATTCCAGCCGGCTACCGCGGAATTGGGGTGCAAGACCTGCGGACCCGCGCCGTTGGATTTCTCCGCGCCTACGAGATCTTCGCGGTCGACGAGTACCTCGCGGCGGGATTGCGCTGCGCCGAGGTGATCCGGTCAGCGCAGTGGCCGCGCGGCCACTGGCCGTGGTCTACGTTGTCAGAAAATTTCGTGCGCATTCAGGATGGTTACAACAACGAGCCGTTCTGGATCATGCTCTACGCACACAAGTTAAGCGGCGATCCCAAATTCTTCGAGTCGGCCAGACGTTGTGCGGACGTCGTGCTGTCTCTGCAACGAGAAAATGGCGGTTGGCCCGACCAGTGGTCCTTCGATGGACGCTCCTCGGGCCACAGCGGTGTCATGCACGGGGTTTCTTTCAACGACAATGCAACGAACTCGTGTTTCCAGATGATGGTCATGATGTACCACCTGACCGGTGACAAGAAATACATCGCGCGGCTTCACAGACTGGGTCCGTTTCTCGCCAAAGCAAATATCGGAGAGGGAAAACTGGTTGGCTGGTGCGAACAATACAATGACCGCGCTCAGCCGGTACGCGCACGCCAGTACGAAATCGAGTTGCCTTACCCGCGAGCGCTCACGCGCGCTGTCGGTCCGCTCCTGATTTGGCTGTACCTGATGGACGGTGACGAAGCGCACATCGATTTGTTGCGGCGAGCCTACGCCTGGCACGAACACGTGCGCCAACGGGAACTCGATCCCGAGGTCCTGGCGCGATGGAGGGCGATGAGTCAGGTATGGTCACCGGCGCACCATGTTGTCACCCACAATTACCTCATGGAGTATCGTCCCGGTTGGCCCGATGCGTGGCTTCCGGATGGTTCCAACTGGGGTCGGGTACTCCGCTTCAAATTGATGGCATGGAATCCCGTCACGCCCCGACAAAAGGAAAAATACGGTCGGTTGATTGATCACGCCTGGCCCCCCTTGGGGGAACTGGCCCGACTCGCCCGGTCGGATCAACCACCACCCCGAGACTACAACATGTACGTCTACTGTCACTCTTCGATCGGCAACTCTCTGAGTGAAATTCGCCGCGCCTTGTTGGAGCACAAACAGGGAGGCCGAAAGGGGATGCTCGAATACTACTCCCATCCGACCCGTTTCACCCCCGACCAGTACTTGTTGGCGCGGATCGACGCCGCCAAGCGCGTGTTGAACATGCGCAACCGTCGCATGGCGTATCCCTACGCGGGCAGGCCGGGGTACACCGGAATGTCGACGATGGGCGATTTTCGGTTTGTCGCGACCAAGAGCCGCTGGTACGGGATGACCGGCACCAAATGGGGACAGGCATTCGATTCGGTCTACCCGGCATCCAACGCGGCCTGGTATCAATGGCAATTGCTCTACGACATGAAATTGGCAGCCGGTCACATCGACGCCGTGGCGGCCGCCCGCGGCGGGCGCGGTCTGGAAACCGTCGCCTCCAGTACTCACCTCGATTCCTGGGATGTGCTGGGTGAATGGGGGATGGCCGTGCACCCTTTGGAAAACTACTTCGACGTACCGTTGCTCCACGACTAACAATCCCCAGCCAATTCGCCTCATCTGGACAGCATCCTGGACGCCCGCGTCCCACCGAGTGCCGCAAACGCGAGAGTTTGGGGCGGCTTGAAATGCGGTTCCGGCTACCCGATACTAAGGCCGCCGGCGACGCTCCGCGCGGCTGCGCTGGCGAACGTGTTGTGTTTTGCGACGTGCGCGGCGCACACCACTTGACGACGCCCAACGACAACGAGGAGTTCAGGTCATGAGGCAATACGCGACTTACATCACCGCCACGATTGCGTTCGGCATCGTGCTACCGGCTCTCGCTGCAGATAACACTCCGGCGGCCCGCATGGGCTCGGGGCTGATGACCTTTGACACGGTGCCCGGCTGGGGACTGCGCCCCGACGGCAGTTCGGCGCTGGGACCAACCCATGGTGGAGTCGTCATCGACAAGGACGGCAACATCTATACCAGCGCCAACAAGGGCGTCGTCGTATTCTCCGAGGACGGTAAAGTGATCCAGGAGTATCTCGGGGACAAATACTCGAATATTCACGACATGGAGATCCGAGAAGAGGCCGAAGGCGAGTTCATTTACGGAGCGCGGAACGCCAACGCTGAAGGCATCAAGTTCAACGCACATTCGGGCGAAATCGTCCTGAAACTACCGTTTCCAGAAGAATCGGGATTGAAGCTGGAAAAATTCAATCCGACCGCCATCACTGTCGGTCCCAACGGAGACATCTTTTTGTCGGATGGGTACGCCAGCAACCATATCTTCAAGTTTGACAAAACTGGCAAGTACCTGATGCATTTTGGTCAAAAAGGAAACGAGCTGAAACAGTTCAACACGGCGCACGGGATGACTTTGGACACACGTTACGACCCGCCGCGCCTGCTGGTTTGTGACCGCAACCACCAGCCCAAGGGACGCCTGCTGCACTACAGCCTGCAAGGGGAGTTCATCTCTGTGGTCGTGACAGGCCTGGGAATGCCCACGTCCGCGGCGGTTCAGGGTGACTACGTCGCCGTACCCGATTTACACGGAAGGCTCGTAATCCTCGACAAGAGCAACACCATCATTTCCGTTCTGGGACACAACGTCGATCCCGAAACACGGGTGAACTTCAATGTCCCACAGGACAATTGGATTGAAGGAGTCTTCAGTGGCACGCACGGTTCCTATTGGGACAAGGCGGGTAACCTGTACGTACAGGATTGGAATGTGTCGGGCCGGATCATCAAACTAGTGCGTGTCAACCAGCCCGCCGATCAGGTAAGCAGCGACCCAACGCCGCCCGAGGCAGGCGCGACAACATCCAGCGCGCCCCGCCGCAGAAGGGGCGACCGTATCTATCGCCGATTCGCCCGACCCCTGAAGCGGCGTTATTGATCCGTTCTCAATGATGCGGCCCGTACCGACGCAGGTTGCGGGGTGGAATCAGGGTTCCAAGCGGGGGTCCGTTCGCATCGCCGGCCGACACGCGTCAGAGGCCGGCTCTAGCGAGTTGAGACGATCGTCGGTCCGCCCACCCGCGAGCTAACGGACTCCCTTGGAGGGCGGCGCGGGTGATCGTTGTGAGAAGAGCCACTTCCAGACGGCCGGGTTCTGGTAGGTCTTTCTCCAGCCCGCCACATGCCCCGCATCGGCGTACCTGGTAAACCGAACCTGCTCGCTTCCCGCGTCTTTGAGGATCCCTACGAGCTGTTCGGTTTCGCCGATCGGAACCGAACGGTCGCGCGTCCCGTGAAATGTCCAAACCGGCAGCGCGGTGGCCCGCTTCAAGCCNTCCGGGGAAAACTCGTTCACGATCCCGACCTTTACCGGCGGTCGATTGGCTGGCAACCGAAACGGGTCTCCACCACCGCAGATCGGGATCGCGGCGGCGAAATAGTCTGGGTACCGAGAAATGAAACTCCAAATTCCGTAGCCGCCCATGCTCAGACCCGTTACATAAAGTCTCTGGCGGGCGACGTCGCCCTGTTCCTCAATCACCTCTTGGACCAGTTCTTTCAACGCATCGGCCCGCCACCAGCTGTCGCGAGGACACTGCGGAGAAACAATCACGCACCGCGCCAGCACTTCGAACTTCCTGATCAGTTTGGGAGGGCCA
>PADE01000220.1 GCA_002702965.1 Planctomycetaceae bacterium | reverse complement strand
CTTGGATATTGCGCAGGCACGGGTCTGTGTGACCGGTGCCGATCACAACCGCCCCGCAGCGTTCCCCGGAATCGGCGATTTTATTGGATGGCCTGGTGGCTTGGACCGGATGCCCAACGGGGATCTCTTGCTGACCCACTCAGCCGGCTATTGGCACTCTTCGTTTGCCCTACCCCGCCAGATCGAGCCGGAACTACGCAAGCGATGGCTCGCCGAAGGGTGGCCGCTGGAGTTTGCGGCGCCGACCGGTGGTCGCACAATGGCCTGCCGATCGATCGACGGGGGGCGGACGTGGTCCAAGCCGTTCACGATTCTCGATCATCGACTCGATGATGGCGCGCACGCGGTGATGACGCTCGACAATGGGACGGTAGTTTGCTTCATCGGTGTTCAGGCATCGTGGTACGGCTATCGGCAGGCTCCCGCGGGATTTGCTAACGACATCGATGCGCTGAATACCAAGCAGTTCTTGATTCGCTCGACCGACAACGGACACACTTGGTCCAAACCGATCGGGCTGGAGAGTCCGGGCAATTTTTATGAACGAGCACACGGTGGCCGCCCGCTTGAGCTTTCTGATGGCAGCGTACTCTGGGCCAGCTACTACCAGGTCCGCGGTGAAAAATACCTTCGCGGAGCGATCCGCCGCTCGACCGATGGCGGTCTGACGTGGCCGGTTGTTTCAAGGCTTGCTCGGCCTGACAACAACGTCGACGAGCCGGCCATCGCAGAGTTGAAAGACGGCCGGATTCTGTTAGTTACGCGGCCGGACGGAGCCGTTTTCCATTCGACTGACCGGGGTTTGAACTGGGAGGACTCGGGGACGCGGATTGTGTCTCGCGGAAAGTTCAAAGCGCCCCAGCTGGTGGTTTTGGGTGACGGAACGGTGGTGGCGATTGCCACCTGGAGTAACCTGAGGGTCTGGATCAGCCGCGACGGTGGCTCGACTTGGACCAAAGACATTCCTCTGGACACCTCGAGCTACGGCTACCCAGGCTCTTATCTTCTCGAGTCTGACGAGTCGATTCTGCTGCCGTACTGTGCCAGCGGTCGAGCCCCCAACCGGGTTTACCTGGTGCGCCTGCGTGTCAACCAAGACCGTGATGGAATCGATTTGCTGCCGGTTGTCAGGTGAGACACCCGCGGGGTCGATGTTGCGCACCTGGTGACAAGCGACTGGACGGGCCCCAGCGGGTCCACGGGTGGATCCCGATCGTGGGGCCGGGGAGGTGGCTTTCGGCGGGTGACGCGTGCCCGCGACGATCAATGAACCAGTTACCAAGCGCGTGGCGCGCCGAACAAACCGGACGTGTGAGCGATACGAGACACGGTGTTCTCGCCTGGTTGAAGCCCTGTGCGTTTGCTAAAGTTGCCCGCCGGATCGATCGGGCGATTCACGTTCAAGAGAAAACCACAGATGCGCACACACTGCCCCGCCGAGGTCCCGGTCGCAATGTGGGTCGCGGTTTGCGGCATGATCCTCGGCGCTTCAGATTCGAGCCTTGCTCAGGGAATCTTGGAGGCCTTGCGCCGTGAAGTCCGCACGGAGCGGGATCGTGACTCGCATCAGCGAGATCGGCGTCGCGTGCGTGAACGCGACGTACGCGAATCCGACGACGACAGGCGCGACTTTCTGGCGGGGATGGCCCTTCGCGGTCTGACGCTTCCTTTTTGGGGCCCGCCAATTGTGCTGGAAGACAACTACCGGGATTACGGCGAGTTCTTCAGCTATCCCTATAAACGGGGTGCCACAGGGATGATGGTTGTCGATCCGGCCCATCACGCGCTCACCAAAGTCTGGCACATGCGCACGCGAGGCGAATACCTGCAGAGTTTCTCGGGTTTCTCCTCGGTGGGAGGGCAGGTTCTGGTCGACACCTTGCCCCGGCTTGGACTGGACAGTGAGTTCTATCATCGCCAGGAGAACCTCCCCGCCGGGCGCCGTGATTCGCTCTGGACGGGTGATCTGAATGTGCTGCTCCGATTTGCTCAATCGCCGCTCGTCCAAATGCGCACCGGCTTGGGCGTCAATTGGTTGAGCGACGCGGTCGATCGCGACTATGGGTTCAATTTCACTTATGGTGGGGATTTGATGTTCCGAGATCCCTGGATTCTGTCCGCTGAAATCGACGCCGGCACGCTCGGTAGCGCGACGTTGTTACATGGCCGCCTGACCGTCGGAGTCCAACGACGGCATGTCGAGGTGTACACGGGCTACGACTATTTTCGCGTTGGGCACATGACCATCGATGGTTGTCTGGCCGGCGTGCGATTATGGTTTTGACGTCGCGAGGCCGTGCTTTGTATATTTCTGATATCAACATCGCTGGTATGTCGAAACGGAAACCGGTGATCGAGGGTTGCTCTGATTTCTCGACGCAGCGGTGCCGTCAGGCGTTTGATCGGCCAGTCTTCCTCGGTGTCGTGGGGATTAGCGAAGGCACCGATCGAGCACGTTCGTTAAGCGCGGACGGAACGGTTTGTGATTTTCGGTCGTCGTCCTTGAGAGTATTCGTGTAGCGTGCTCGGTGGTCGGACGTTGTCCGGTCGGTTCTTACCCCGGGGCAAGCGAAAGAGAATCGAATGAAGAAACCGCCAATGTTGCCGATATTGGTCGGTCTGATCCTGGCTGCAAGCACTCCGCTGTTAACGGGCGCCGACATTCCGCCCTCCCCCGCTGACGAGTTTGGCAACGGGGATTTCATACATGATTTTGCCGGGCTGCTGACACCCGCTGAGATGGATCAGATCAGACCGCATCAGCAGACCGCGATGGAACAGCACAACACGCCGATTGTGGTGGTCACGGTTCGCCGCATGGCCGACTACGGTCACGATGGCGATATCGCGTCGCTCGCCAAATTGTGGTTCAACGCCTGGAATGTCGGTACGCTGGAGCGGGAGTCGGGCGCGAATCTGGGCGTTCTCGTGTTGGTCAGCGTGGGCGATCGCAAGGCGCGGATTGAATTGGGTGGCGACTGGGGACGGAAACGGGACGACTTTTGTCAGCAGGTAATGAGCGGGCGCATGGTGCCCTCTTTCAAGGAGGGAGATTACGCCGGTGGGATCGCCAACGCCGTGGCCTCATTGAGCGAGATGGCGGCGGCCGGACCCGAGGGAGCGGCCCCGCAGGTAGCTCAGCAGTCGGTTTCGATGGGGCGGCGAGTTCAGCGCGGCCTGCGCGGTAGAAACTCGGGGGCCGGAGGCCCTTTCACCTCCTTCGGAATTCTTCCGGTACTTGGCATCGCGGCGCTGTTTCTGGGGGGCATGGTTCTGATCGTCGCCGGGATTTTCGTTCCGGAGTACCGCAAGTGGTTGATCGGTGCCGGGCTCGTGATGATCGTGGCGGCGATCTGTTTTCCTGTCGTGGCGCTGGTTTTGGTGGGTCTGGGGGCGGCAAAAGGTGGCATGGGTGGCTCTTCTTCGGGCAGCTCTTCTTCGGGTGGCTATTCGGGCGGTGGATTCAGTGGTGGCTATTCGGGTGGCGGTGGGGCTTCGGGTAGCTGGTAGAAAGCGATCGGCGAACCCGAAAGAAGTCGATCTCACACAGACAGGAAGCCAGATCATGGGCGATGCCAATTCCCTGTTTTCTGACGGTGACCGCGAACGTATCGCCACCGCGGTGGCATCAGCGGAAACACAGACGGCCGCTGAGATCGTCTGCGCGGTGGCCAGCGAATCAGGGCGCTACGATCGCGCCGAGGGTATCTGCGGCATCGTCACGGCGGTGTTTTCGTTGGCGGTCGCCAACTTTGTTCTGCTCAGTGATTTTTCGGGAGCGGAGTCGACCGGCGATGGGGTTTCCCACGGTTGGTCTGACCCGGTTGGTCTGGGTCTACTCGGTCAGGTCATGGCCGTTTGTGTCGGCTACGTACTCGGCAATCTACTGGGTAGTTATTGCCACCCGCTGAGAAGGTTCTTTGTGTTGCAGCGCGAGATGGACGAAGAAGTGGCGCGCTCTGCGTCACGCGTCTTTTTGTCACAACGGGTAAGCGCTACACGTTGCGCCGGCGGTGTGCTGGTTTACGTGTCGCTGTTTGAACGCAGTGTTGTGGTGCTGGCCGATGATGGGGTGATGCAGCACGATGGACAGTCACTCGTTGAGGCGGCCCGTGATCGTGCCGAAAACGCCTTGCGCGCTGGGAAATGGGTTGACGCGTTTGCCGATGCGGTCGGCGAGATCGCCGAACGGTTGCGACAGACATTGCCGGCGGCGGGAGAGGACGTCGACGAATTGCAGAATGCGCTGCGCGTCTTTCATCCACGGCCCTAGCGGCATTCCCCGGACCCGATTGTTGGAGCCCGGCCACTACGGTCCGGCAAGCGATTTTCGCGGCGATCCCACCGCGACTTGCGGGCCCCCGGTGCTCCGTTGTGATCCGGCTTTCTCAACTCGCGGACTTCTGTTTTCGCTTGCGCTTGGCGACCAGCAACGCATCGCTGACCACGTCCAGACGTTTTTTNAGTTCGTCGGGCAACTGCAGCCGTGTTCCGGCAAAATTCTCCGCCGCCTGCTCGGGAGTTTCGGCGCCTCCCAGCACGGTGGTGACTTCCGGATGCGCGAGCACCCAGGCGATCGTTACCTGCGGCCGCGTGGCACCCAGTTCTCGAGCCACGTCGTCGAGGGNGCCGACCAGCGGTTGCTCGAGTTTGTCGATCGCGCGACCCGGGGCCAGACGCCCCGTGTCCTGAGGGCTGAATGCCAGCAATCCCGTCCTGGTACGGCGCAAGACGGGTGGCATTTCGGGTTCAAAACGGTCGCGTGAGGCGATATTGAAGTAGTCTTCGGTGCCAGCGATGGATGAAGACGACTGTCCGTCTTTTCCGAGGCGGTGAAACTCGGCAACCTGCGCGGCGGGGAAATTCGAAATTCCCCAATAACGTGTCTTGCCCGCTTTCACCAGCGATTCCATCCACTGCGCCAGTTGTTCCGCGGCTGTTTGTGGCTCGTCGGGAGTATGTAGCAGGAACAGGTCGACGTAGTCCGTCCCCAGTCGCTTGAGGCTACCGTCGAGTTTCTCGGCGAGGTTCTTGCGAGAGAAGTTGATCTTTTCTCCCAGTCTGAATTTATTGGTGTCCGGGTCCCGTACCGGTGCCAGCGAAGGGGCTGCCTTGGTACAGATCACCAGTTTTTCGCGGCGGCCGCGAATCACTTTGCCAAGCACCGTTTCCGAGCCGCCCCACCCGTAGGCCTCTGCGGTGTCGAAGCAATTGATGCCGACGTCCAGGCAGCGGAACAGAATACGCCGCGCCGCGGCGTTGTCGGTGCGCGGAACTTTACGAAACGCCGTCCCTTGACAGTAACGCGTTACCATTAGGTCCGTCTGTCCGAACGGCACTCGCTCCGGAGCAGCTGCCGCCTCGGCGATCGACCGGCGGTAACCGGTTGACTGAATCGCGGCGGCTGCCAGCCCACCTGCCAGGATGGTACGACGTCCAAGTTGTCGAGAGGTGTTCGCGGGCAGTGAGGTCTTGGTTGGTTCGCTAGGCATCAGAGAGTACTCCTGCAGATAGGTGAGGCTGCGTTCANCGGAGCGAAGCGAGAAAGGCGACGAGATCGGCCGCTTGCTGGGCAGTCAGGTCGCGCAGCATCCGATCNGGCATCANCGATTTTTTCTGTACGGTGAGCTGCTCGATTTCGTCTTTTGGGATCTGGAGGGCTTCCGGTTTTCCCTCTTTCAAGACCCGCATTGTGATGGGGTCTTTATCCTTACTGATCAAGAGGCCCGAGTGTACCTTGCCATCGATGGTAATGAGCTGATAGGTGGTGAACTTCGGATCGACCTTNAGCGAGGGGTTGATCAGCGAGTCGAGCAATTCAGCGGGTTTGTACTTCTTACCGATTTCACTCAGGTCGGGTCCCAGCTCGCCCCCTTTCCCTCGCACCTGATGGCAGTTCAGACACTGTGCCGCGGTGGCGGCGAAGAAGAACTGTCGCCCCCGCTCGGGATCACCGTGAAGCGCGAGAATCTGGCCCGGGTCGATCGCGTCGCCAAGCCGTTTGGTCCGTTCACTTTCCGGGAGGAAACGTTCGAACAGATCGCGAATTGCCGGGTTCGGGTGGCGCGCCGCCCGCTGGACGAGTGCTTGCCTCTCGGGGAGCGGTAACGACTCGCTTCCGACGGCCCGGGCTAGCTGGAATGCGCCGCGCGTGGANGCAAGTTGTTGATCCGTCGCCTGGTCCCGTTCGCTGGCTGGCATGGTCAGGATCGATCGCAGCTGAGTCACGGTGTGCTGGTACTGCCCATTCGCGTCGGGTGTCGTTGCAGATTCGGTTTCTGGGGGTGGTAGTTGCACGATCCAATCGTAAATCAAGTCGAGAGCTCGCTGGTCGGTGAGTTGTCCGCCCAGATGCGGCATCCGACCACGGCCGAGCTTGGAGAGGCGGTAGTACAGCAGCGAGGCAAACGGGTCGCCGGCAACCACAATCCGGGAATCGGAAAGTCCGAAGGTGCCGTGCATCGCGGGGGTCAGCAATTGGGTCTGGGGGAGTTTCTGNAAAAAGCCCAATTCGATCTTGGCATTCCCGCCACCGTCGGCGACGTGGCAAATTGAGCAATGCACGTGCAGGTAAGCACGGGCTCGTCGGTTGATGTCGGCATCCGGGTCGTAAGGATTGGGTAGCGCGTCGTATTGCGAGGNGACCTTTTCCAGTGGTCCCGTGAATAGGCCGATTCGGTTGAACGTGTGCAGCTGATTGTCGGAACAGCGTTCATAGACGTGTGGGCGATTCATCTGCGCGGTGTTAAGGCCGAGTACAAATCCGGCGGCGCGTGAATGGCAGACCATACACTCGTTGCGGCTGGGGATCCGCCAAGTCTGTTGCCGGTGGCCGCCGAGCGTACCGGCGTCTTTGATGTCGAGGGTCAGATTTTGTCCCNCCGCGTCGACCAAGTCCGCATCGGTCTGCTGATCGTTCCAGAAGTAACTATAGCCGAGCCAGTGATCCTGCTGTTTCACCAGCAATCGCGATTCGATGTGGCGCTTCGAGTCCTCCCGCCCGGTGATCATTGGCAAGGAAATCGTCTCCACCAAAACCGATCCGTCGACAAAACCCCACGTACTCGCATTGCCACTGCGTTCCACGAAGCTGATCTTGCCATCGTTGGGGATTCCAAAAAAACGACGCTTGGTGGCGCCGTCGGTCCACTGAGGAGTGTTGACCGAGTACTCCAGAACGCCCGCCGCCGGTATCTGCTCTGTGACCGAAGAGAACAGGCCGGTCTCGCTGAGCTTGCGGGGAAAGGAGCTGTTGGCGACTTGCGGTGGCGTGCGTTNCAGTTTGAATAATTCACCGCTGGTGTAGTCGATCAGCAGAATATCGCCGCCTCGCGTGGTACCAAAACTGGCGATCCGGAGTGGGGTGTCGGCGAGGGTCTTTTGCCAAGTGACACGTTTTCCGTCATGCCGAACTCCCCAGACCTTGCCGTATTGGTAGTCCCCGTACACATAGACGTTCTCGAGTTCCGGAAACTGAGAGCCGTAGTACACATAGCCGCCGGTGATGGATCGGCACTCGACGTGGTGATGTTCGACGACGGGTGGCAAAATCGGACCAGGTCCGATCGGCTTGTGCGGGTGAAACGGAGCACTGCCTTCCTGGACACTCCATCCGTAATTACCGCCCCGCTCGACAATCCAGATCATCTCCCAGAGATCTTGCCCAACGTCTCCGACCCAGAGACGGTNAGAACGGTCAAAGCTCATCCGCCAGGGGTTTCGGAATCCGAAGGCCCAGATTTCCGGCCGGGCGCCGTCGTAGTCGACAAACGGGTTATCCTTGGGGATCGCGTAAGATCGGCCCGGATCGGGATGTTCGACGTCCAATCGCATGATCACCGACAACAGATCGTCGACTCCCTGTCCGGTCGCTTTGGGGTCCGACCCGGAGGTGCTGTCTCCCGTCGAAACGTACAGATACCCGTCCGGCCCGATGATCGCTTCACCACCGTTATGGCCACCNGCCAGCCATTGGACGATGATCTCTTCCGAGTCGGCGGAGCATTGTCGGGGTGCTTGCAGGCTGGCCGTAAAGCGGGACACGCGACTTTTCTGATCTCCGCTTTGCTTGGGATCTCGCGGGCTGAAGACAAAGATTTGCCCGTTTTGTTCGTATCGGGGATGGAACGAAAAAGAGTAGAGCTCCCGTTTCGTGTCGAGAAACAACTGGCGCGCGTCGGTGCTGGCGTTGGCAGGATCGAAAGCGTAGATTTTTCCCGACAGCTCGGCCACGACGAGGCGGTTGCTACCCGGTTCCTCGGCGACAAAAACAGGTTGCTGGAATTTCAGTTTNGGAAAGGCCGGCACNGCCTGAAATGGAGCTGGCGGTTCTGGGGTTCCCACGACGGCTGAGGTAGTCCACG
The DNA here is from genome assembly GCA_002702965.1 of Planctomycetaceae bacterium. Classification (GTDB taxonomy): domain Bacteria; phylum Planctomycetota; class Planctomycetia; order Pirellulales; family Pirellulaceae; genus UBA9264. The sequence continues at coordinate 2,306 of PADE01000220.1, read as the reverse complement.
GCATGCGCGCCAAAAGTCCCGCCGGATGGGGAGGCTGCTCTTGCCCCACAGTCGCGATTGACAGCGGGCCGGCCGCGACCGCGGCTGCCAGCATCAACTGCAGCAACCGGCGGTGTAGGTTTTGCCCCGAAACGGATTGCCCCGCAGCGTCGCGGAGTGAGAAGCGGTAGATCATTGAGCGTCTCAGCGGGAATTGCCGAGGTATCCGTTCTGTGCGCATGGGCTTGGCTGTTGTCCGGCGAGGGGCGGTGGCAGTGTGTAGACTGCCATTGTGACAAGGCCGACCAGCCGCGGCAACAATTGGGAGCCCGTTTGCTGCGGGATCTCTGGCCCTCGCCATCGGCGAGCATGGGAAACCCAGTGACCGCGGCCTACTTTCCCGTCAGCGGGAACCGTCGGTAACGCCGATGCGAAAGGGCCGAAGAACGTTGTCGCGCGCGACCGCGTGGTTACGATTTTTCAGTCCACTCAGCCGGCTGAGGCTGCAGATCCGCTGTCGGTTGTGATCCGCAGTCGGCGCGGCCGCTCCCTTCCAATCGGCTGATCGCCTTGACCGTCATATCCTGGTCACAGAGAACCTGGCAGCTGAGACGGACGCCGGTCAGCCCGCGCGCCTCAAGTGTGGCCTTTTCGGCTGCGGTGATTGCCGTAGGTTCACCGTCGATAAACTCGACTCGACAGGTGGTGCATCGCGCATTGCCACCACAGGCGTGCAACTGGTCGACGGCGGCTTCTTCCTTCAACGCCAAGACCAATCGCTTGCCTGCGGGGATTTCAAATTCGCCGACGCCATCAACGCTGAGTTTTGGCATGAACACTCCTCCAGGTTCGATCGAGCGGACGGTCATGACATCGAGTCACGTGGGCTACTGTACGAGAGACTCCGGGGGTCGACAAGGTTGGTCCGGCCGAATCTCGCAGCTGATTGCAAGGCACCGCGGATCCGTAGACATCCAGCGCCACCGTGTGCGGACCGACCGTCTTCCGGGCTTGGTGATGGGCTGCGGCCGGTGGTCCGGGCCTCGGTTTTTCGGTCGCGAGTCGCAANCGTCGCGTCTGTGACTCCAGGTCGCCACGTGTGCCGCGGCAAGTTGTCCAGTCGGTTGCCGGAGTGGGTCGCGCGGCGGTGACGGCTGCCGCTGAGGCGGGTTGAGCCAAGCAGTGGTCATCCGAGACCGAGGGCACCACCGCTCTTACACGAAAAACACCACTCCGGTTGGGCGGTCAAACACCATTCAGAGTTGTCTTCTGTGGGCGGCTCGCTACCGGAGAAACGCGGCCAACACGCAGAAACAATGTCGCCGTGAGTAAAAGAGGCGCCGCCCGGATTCGAACCGGGGATAAAGGATTTGCAATCCTCTGCCTTAGCCACTTGGCCACGGCGCCGAGCCCCGCAGGCCGTACGCTAGCAGCGCGGCGCTGCAACTGTAGAACATCGGTCCAGGTGGGTCAAGTGGCAGGCTGTTCGTGATCGGTTCGAGTCTGTCGGGGCAGCTTGAAGCCTGTTTGACCGCTGATCCAACAGCCCGGTTGCGGTACAAATTCCCAGGTTGTTCAAATCTTCCCAGTCGGCATGTTCGGAACTTGAAATCGCTAGTTGCAGACCACGGTCGGCATGTTCGATCATTATCTGCGGTACAGTGCATTTCTGTCACCGTTTTTTGGGCGCGGGATAGACGATGCAAATGTCCGGCGCGGCCCGCGCCGCAGAATCTTGCCCAATCTCAGGACTGGCCGTAGGAAAGGACTCCTCGGATGACATGGAAGGACTTGGCGGGACGACTGAACCAGGCAAGAATCGACCAATTGGCTCGCCAGGTTGTCGCGGCGGCGCAGCCGTCGGTGCAGCTAAAATGTGGAAGCCGGATTGGAGGCATGACAGCGCACGAAGCGCGCGGCTATGTGCGTGCACGCGCTGCGCGTCCAGTGCGGGAGGTGGCCGGTGCCCTCCTCGATGGCGAGTTGGCGAACCACTTGCAGCGGCAGGTCGCACTCAGGGCACTCGATTCAGTCGTCCGGGCGGTGATTGCCAGACGCGCCGAGTCGCCGGTCAAAATCATCATGCCTCGCTACGCGGCTTGACGACTGCGAGTTGTGATCGGATGCTAACGGTCGGTTGAAGAAACGGAGCGCTGCGTAACCGATGCCCAACGCATTTGGTCACGGCCAGACGCTCGCAAGGGGGACCCAGAGGTTGGTAGGGACCTCAACCAGATCGGCACTCGGCAGATCGGCACTCGGCACGGTCGGCACTCGGCACGGTCGGCACTCGGCACGGTCGGCACTCGGCACGGTCGGCACTCGGC
>PADE01000219.1 GCA_002702965.1 Planctomycetaceae bacterium | reverse complement strand
GGCCCCCTTCTCGGCCGCGCCCTTGCGGGCCCCCTTCTCGGCCGCGCCCTTGCGGGCCCCCTTCTCGGCCGCGATCTTGCGGGCCAGCTTGCCAAGAACCGGACACCCCAAATGCCAGCAGCAGCCCGCACACAACGCCGATGAACCCGGCCACACCGATCCCAATCAGGGTTCTCGGCAACCGTCTGCGGGGCAACTTGTGACCGGGTAACGAGCCGATGCGAGGTGTCAACGGGAGCGGGGGCAACAACTCTTGACTTTCGGTGACGACATTCCGTGTCTTGCGCACTTCCCTCCGCGCCCACTCGGCGTACTCGGCGTAACGTGTATCCTTCAGTCGGGCCATCTGTTTCAGGATCTTTAACGCGGCCTCATGCTTGCCCTGTTCAAGCAGCGACTGAACATGCCGCTTATAGCGCGCCAATTTCTCCAGACGTGCATCCCGGATCGCCTTTTTGGCATCAAAGGCCGTCAGATTGACGCGGGCCTCCGGCTGCGGTGCCGGGCTGTCTCCGGCCAACCAAGCCGTCAGCACTAAGAAGACCGCCGACATCGACTGGTAGCGATCCTCAATCNAGCNGTGGNCATCATCCGCAGACAGATAGACTCCAAACGCGGATCGAGCCCTTCGCGAAGCTCGGCGGGCCTGCGGGGCTCCTCCGCACTTAAAATCTTTGACAACACCGAGACCAGTGANCCGCGGAACGGGATCCGCCCCGTCAGTAACTCGTACAAGATCACCCCTAGGCTGTAGATGTCACTGGTGGGCCCCATCCGTTCCTGTTGGCCTTCGGCCTGTTCCGGCGACATGTAGGCGGGTGAGCCCAGAATCGCTCCGGCCGATGTGAGACGAATGTCGTCACTCTGCATCTGACGTGCGATACCAAAGTCCATTACGATCGGCTCGCGCATCTCGTCCACGATAATGTTGGCCGGTTTCAAGTCCCGGTGGATCACGCCTTGGGCGTGCGCTGTGGCCAAAGCGTCTGCCAGACGACAGACCAGCGCAGCCGCCTGCTCGGGAGGGGCCGGGTTGTCCGGTTCCACGAAGTCGGACAGCGGGCGACCCTCGATGTAGGCCATCGCGATGTAATGCCGCCCGTCGATCTCACCCACGTCGAAGACCGGACAGATGTTGGTATGTCTGAGTGCGGCAGCGGCGCGGGCTTCGCGGTAGAAGCGTTCCAACAAAACCGGGTCGGTATCGACTGAAAACTTGGGGATCTTCAGCGCCACCTGCCGCCTGAGCATCGTGTCCTCAGCCAGGTACACCGCGCCCATCGCCCCTTCACCCAACAGCTTAATCAGGCGATAGCGACCAAACGTCTCGAGGACGGGTGCGTCAGCGGTGACCGAACGCCCGGCCACGGTATCCGCGTCGCTGTCGGGCTGTGCAGCATCACGTGTTGAAGTGGGTGGCGGCAGCACGGTCTCGCGATCCGTCTGAGAATCGAACTCGCGCTCTTTCGACTTGTCACGAGTCATGTCGCCTCTACCGGTGATCTGCAGGGCTCTGGCGTTCTTGATACGCCACTGTCTTTACGATCAGCGTACCGACACACTCTGCCTGGAGCAAACACACTCTGCCACCCAGAGAGAGCCCGGCGAGGTACATCCATCGCGGGCAACATCGGCACCCTGCTACGGTTGACTCAATTGGATGATGTACCCGATCATCCTGCCGCGGACCGCATCCTGATCGGCGACCAAGAATGGCACCGACTCGATCCACTCAAAGGCCTCCTCCGCGACCGCCTTGGCGTCGACCGCGCCGTGGCGTCGAGTCCGCTCGATCCGCTGCATCAGAAGCGTGGCATAACGCACATCGTCGATCCCTTCGCGGAGGGCCTCCAACGGCAGCGCGCCGATCGCCCCGTTGACCGTGGGGTAGGCGATATTGAAGTCCTCGGAGGTGCCGTCAAAGTGGTTCCAAACCCCTCCGTGGTTGTGCATGAAGCAGTACGGAGTAAAACCATCGTAGTCGTGGCTCCACAGATACAGGCCGTGGTTGCGTCGGAACATCAGAGGGTCGTGGTTCTTGGTCCAGAGCCAATAGGCTGATAACTTGTGGCCGAGCCGATGCCGCGCCGCGGCAAGCTCCCGGCTGGGCCACCCCGCAGCGATGGCCAAGTCGAGTACGTCCGGAGCCTTGTCTCTCCACTGGTGCGTGAGCGAGACGTGCATTTTTCCGCCCGCCTCGCGGACCGCCTGCCAGGTCGGGATCTGGGAGTAAAGCGCCTCCCCGCCCGCTTCGTCCCTTCCATAGAAATACACCTCCGTGAATCCGTACTGGCGGGCGAGAGCAATCCTCTGGCGGACGTATGATTGGATCTCGGCGAGCTTCTCCTTCTCGGTCGCGTTGCCCATGCCCNTGCCCANATAGAGGGGCCGACCAGCCATTCCCGTCTCGCGCATGATCTGCAGCTCCCGGCGGAAAAGCGCCTCGGGCGGACCCCAGACGGGTGGACACAGCAGGGGCGCGACGATGCCGTGGTCGAACATCATCTTCAGTTCAACCCGCAACTGCGCTTCAGACTTGGCCACATAGCCGACCTTCCCTTTCCCCGCCGGGTCCAGCCTGCCCCGGTAGTAGAAACCGGCGGTGTAATCCTGGTTCAGATCATAGTGCGTCTTGGGAGCCGGCAGTAAGAACGGCAACACCCGCACGCCCAGCTCGACGCGGGCGATCTCACCGTCGCCCGTCTTGAAGACAAGATCTCCCGCATACCGACCGGGTGCGGCGTCATCGGGGACCTTCACGGTGATCCAGATCTGCTTGTTTTGGCCGCCCACCAGGTCAAATGGCATCAGCGTATCGCTGTCTCGAATCGGGAACGCGTCCATCTCCTCTTCGATAGCGTCCCGCGGATAGGACGGCGGCGGCGCGTAGCGGATGCCGTCCGCGAACGACAGCTTCATGTCGTTGCGCCGCCGCTGATGGTCGGCCTTGATCAGCGTGTCATCGTTGACCAGGAAGCGGGGCACCAGTGCGCTCTGGGACCACCAGCGGGAGCTTTTTTGGTACCACCACTTGACCAATTTGACGTCCAGGTTCGTTGCCGGAATCCGGCCGCTCGAGCCCTCCAGCGCTGAAGTGTGGACGGACACTTGGTCGACATTCTCCGGTGACCACAGCGCGATACTGATCGGCTCAAACTCGCCGCGGCAGGCTCCCACGGTCACTTCGTTGGCGGGCTCCCCTTCGATCTCCAACGCATACGGAAGGACCCCACCGGATCCCTGCGCACGTGCCCGTAAAACGGTCCCAGTGCCGGAATCGGCCGGGTCCGGTAGGTGAGGATCGTCGCCGGGTGGGCCGCCCCGGTCTGCAGCGCCTCGGCCGCATCGGCGAGCCGGCGGGCAAACAACAGCGGCGGATCCGAGTCGCGAATGAACCCCTCACTCGTCGCATCCTGCTGGGCAAGGCGGTCCAGTTGTGAGGCGACCCGGTCGCCGTGGAGGGCGACGACCCGCTTCCATCGCTTCGACTTGGGTGTCTGAGGTAGCGATCGGATGCTCTGTACCGCGGTCGACAGCTGGCGACGATGCACGGCGATCGTATCGGCAATGATCTTCAGCGCCACCGGCTGGACATCAATCACTTGAATACCATCCACGAGCGTGACCATCTTCTCGGCTGAGTCGTGGAAGAACCGCACCGCGACGCTCGCCGTTTCCGCGGGAAACTGTGTCTCCGCCGCCGGCCAGCTTGGTGCATGCGTCCAGACTTACTGTTACCAGCCCCCGCCGGGCTGACCAGAGTAGCCTCGATGACGCACCGGCTTCCCGACCTGCTTGCCTTGCGCGTCCCGGTACGTTGTCTCGATGTAGGCGCCCTTGGAATGGTCCCCACTAACGGAACGCGCTTTCCAACGCAGCAGGATAAAGTGTCCCGGCGGGATCGCGATGGGATCCACCAGGCGAAACTCGGAGTCGGAAATCCGTGCACAGGCACCACTGCCGCTAGGGTCTTTGACCAAGGTCACTCCGGGATGGCCGGGATACTCGCCGAGGGTCGCGCCGTCGAATTCTTGTTCAAAAAGGAGCTTCGCCTCAGATTTCGCCCAGTCCTTCGGCGCGTCGATCTGGAATGAATGAAATAGGGGCGTCGAGTCGTAAGGCCAATGCTCGGACCGGCGTACTTGTGCGCCGATATGGTCTTGGATTACTCGCCAGTCCACTGCCCCGGCGTTATTCGAGAACAGCCATAGCGCGCCAACCATGGAGATCGCCAGCTCCATCGGTCTAGGACGTAGAGCGCAGGGTCGCATCGCAGCTCCTTGAATCCGCAGTGTTATGGCCTAACTTCGATGCGGGTGCCCACCGAAAGCACAGTCCCCGACCGGCCGTGAAGAGTGAATCCATGCGGGTGTCGAGTCTCTTTGATCAAGGTTTATGGAAAACATTTCAACCCGTTGGAGGTTCCCCGACGTCCTGCAAACGGCGCGGGCGGGATGTCCGTGCGGATTCGGATTCGACATCTTGGTGCCCGTCGCGCTTCATCCACCGGCGCCCTTTCCTCGGTTCATTCGGAAGCCCGCTCGGGGTCGGCTGCGCTGCGCTTCTGTTTTCGTCGGGCGATCGCTGTTTTCTCGGTTCGAGCCAACTCAGATCTCAAGTCGGCCATAACGTCGGCGTGTTTCGTGGACGTTGCCAGGTTCACGTATTCGTCGGGATCGGTGCCGAGATCGTAGAGTTCCTCGCCGCCCGGCCAGCGGGCGTAGCGCCAGTGGTCAGACCGAATCGCCTTGCCAAGCCTCGGGCCGCGGCGGACGACCGTGTAGACCGCTTTCTTTCCGGGCGACGCAGGGTCGCGCAGCATCGGAACCAGGCTGCGGCCTTGCAGGTCGTCCGACGGTTTCACCGAGCAGAGCTCGGCCAGTGTCGGAAACAGGTCGATCAATTCGACAAGCCCTGCGCTCGACGAGCGAGGCGTGGTCAGGCCGGGGACCCGAATCAAGAGCGGGACGCGGTCGCAGACCTCAAACAGCGTTACTTTGCCCCACATAAAGTGTTCACCGAGTTGATAGCCGTGATCCGAGGTGAGCACAACGATCGTGTTGTCCCGCAGGCCGTTTCGCTTCAGGGATTCCAGCAGCATGCCGATCTGTGCATCGATGAATGAAATGCAGGCGTGGTAGGCCTGCGTGTACTCACGCCTCAGAGCATCGTTCTCTTCACCCAGCTTGAAGCCGAACCCCCGAAACCGCTTGACCATGGCCGAGCGGGGTGCCTGGTCCCAGAATCGGGCCGGTGTCAGCGAGAACAGGAGTTCGTTCCTGGGGTACAACCCGAAGTAGCGGTCGGGGGCCAGGAATGGAACGTGCGGCTTCTGGATTCCACAGGCGATGAAAAAGGGCTGCTTCCCGTAGGTCTTTCGGTCGAGCCACGAAACGACCTGGCGGACATTCTTGCCGTCCTTGTGCTGCTCGTCACGAAGCCCAGACCGACCGTACCCCGGCCGCTGTTGTCCACGTGTCTGCGTCGAAAGCGTATTCAGATGCTGCTTCCACAGACGGCGAGTCTTCCCCTTGTCGACCGGGCCGTGCTGGGCTTCAAAGACCTTCCTGGCAGTGGTCACATGGGGCATCTCGTCGTTCTGGAATCGCAGGAACTGATGCCAGGCGGCTGCACCCGGATCGTGTCTTGGAGAATGAAACACTTTGCCGACCGATGCGGTCCAGTAGCCCTGTTCCTTAAAGCACTGTGGCATGCTCTGTGTCCGCGGTCGCGTCTGTCGGATGTCGGACTTGTTGTCGAGTACTCCAGTCGATTCCGGATAGAGCCCACTGAGCAACGACGCNCGGGACGGACCACACACAGGGTACTGACAATAGGCCCGACCGAACCGCATCCCGGCAAGTGCCAGGGCATCAAAGGCGGGCGTCTTGATGTGGCGGTAGCCGGATGTCGAGACGTGGGTGTTCAGGTCATCGCACACGATGAACAGGACGTTGGGCCGGAGCAACGGTTCGGCCGCTAGACGGCTTCCCAGTAGCGACCATCCGACGAGGAAACAGGCGAGGCGGGTCTTCATGGAATCGGTTGTCCTGCCTGGGGAGCCGCAGCCTTGGCTTTCTTTTTTGCCTTGCGTTGGCGTTTGCGTTGGGCCCGTTTCTTGAGCCGTTCCTGCTGGCGCTTGGTTGTCGGTTCGGTGGGACTGCCGGCCCGTTTACTCCCCCCTGTGATCGGGTCGGGCATCTGGGNGATCCAACGGTCAAACGCGGTTTTCAGTTCCTCGACCCGCGCGGGATCGCCGTCAGCACGGTTGACCTTCTCGGCGGGATCGTCAGCCAAGTTGAACAACTGCAGCCGCTGGTTCATGGCGTACAACTTCCAGTCGCCCCGCCGCACGGCCCACTCGCCACGGCTGCCTTCGCTGAAGAACAGTGTCTCGTGGTGAACCCGGGCCCCGCCGCTCAACAGCGGCAGCAGGTTCTTGCCGTCGAACGATGTGAGTTGGCTCGTCTGGCCACCGGAAGCTTCGAGTACGGTGGGCAGGATATCGAGCGAGATGACCGGCGTTTTGATCGTCCGTCCCCCGCCAAACTTCACTGGCCAGCTCACGATGAACGGTGTGCGGATGCCGCCTTCAAAGAGACTGCCCTTGAATCCACGGAGTGGAGCGTTGTTGGCGCTCATCGCCCTGGCACCACCGTTGTCGGTCAGGAAAAACAGGATCGTGTTCTCGAACAGGTCTTCCTGCTTGAGCTTCGAGACGACCGCGCCGATGCCATCGTCCAAGTGTTTGAGCATCGCCATCAGGATCACGCGTTTCTTTGCCAGCCCCGGAAACTTGCGGCTGAAAGCCTCGATGGTCTCCCGGGGCGCCTGCGGCGGCGCATGCACCGCGTTGTACGCCAGGTAAAGCAGGAACGGTCGGGACTTGTTGCGATCGATAAAAGAGACCGCTTCCTCTGTCAGGCGATCGGTCAGGTAACCCGTATCGTTGATCCGCTGCTTGTTGCGGTAAATCGGATGAGCGAACTTACCTTGGGAGTCCGAACGCAGATCGAAGTAATCGTGTCCGCCGCGTCCCATGAACTTGTAACACTCGTCGAAACCCCGGCTGATCGCGTGCCACTTCAATGCGGGATAGTCCCTGTCGAGACCGAGGTGCCACTTTCCGATTGCGGTTGAGACATAACGGTCCGGTAAAAACGATGGAAAGATCGGGATGGTCGGGTCGAATCCGCGTCCACCGTCGCCAGCCGAGTAGACCCCGACTCGTTGCTGGTAACGCCCCAACATCAGTCCGGCCCGGGTGGGAGAACAAACATTTCCGCTCGTGTAGGCCTGTGAGAACAGGACGCCATCCTTGGCCAGGGCGTCGATGTGTGGCGTCGAGACTTCTTTTGGGTGATGCGGATTCAGGCTGATATCGGCATAGCCCTGGTCGTCGGTCAAGATCACCACAATGTTGGGAGGCCGGTTCGCGGCCGCAAGCAACCAGCCCGATGAAAGAGCCAGGATCACGACGGCGGTGAAGAACGCCCGGGGGATGGTCATGGTCTTGATTTTGACTCGTGTTGTGCCATTCAAGCTCGGCTGGTCAGGAACCCGTGACCGGACGCTCACCTACCCGCTTGTTGATCGATCTCCAATACGAGTGTGGATGCGATGACGGNTCGGTTGTTCATTCGTTCTGATCTGCGGCGAGTCTATTTGCTCACGACCTGAATCTCGTTCCAGTAAGCCCATTCACAATTCCAGTTGTTCGCCCGGTTTTCGAGCGACAGTTTGATCTTTGTNCCGGCAAACTGCGTCAAGTCGACGTCGACATCCGCCCACTCGTTCTTGCTCACGGTTTTGGGCCCGACAATCTGGTCCGCGAGCACCTTCTTACCGACGAGCACGCGCAGCTGCCAGTCGCCGTGTGGGTGATGGCTGATCCGTAGTTTCAGCGAAGTCTTTTTACCCTCAGGCACATCGATTTCACGATGGATCACGCAAGGCGTTTCTCGATCAAGCGGATGCGTTTGCACCGCTGTAAGATTGCGGAATGCCTTGTGATAAACGACCCCGCCTTCCCCCACGTCTTCGATCGCAAAGCCCGCCGCAACGCGTTGCAGCGCGCGAAGTTGTTCGCGCAGGGACGGCTTCTTTGGGCCATTGAGGTTGACCGCGACATCACCACCAATCATACGGCGAGCGACAAATTCGGGAAGCTTGGGAAACTCGCTTTCGACAGCGAGTTGGAGGGCCCGCTCTGCGTTTCCAGAAACCATGGGCTCCAGAGCGTACCACACCATACGAGGAAGATTGCGATCCTCCACATCTTCGGTGCGTTGTGAAAGTGGATCCAGAATGGGCCAGCGTTCCGCATAGGGTAAACGTTGAGCGATCGCCGCCAGGTGCAGTCGCACAACTGCAGACGGATCATCGCTGCCCATCGCGGACAGCCGCCGAAGTATCTGCGGTTGAAGGACCGGCTTGTCGGTGGTTGCCAGCGGTTGGAATGCATTGACCGGGCTTTCGTCGGCAAGCAATTGAATCGCCCACGCGCGCAGATGCTCATCGGCATCACCGAGCAGTTCACTCAGACGGCCGGTATCCAGCACTCCACAAACGTGCATCGCCCACAAGGCGCGCAACTTCTTTCCGGAAGTTGCAGCAACTTCGATTTGCTGTTCGAGCAACCGTCGCGCTGTAGACTCATCGAGTTTTCCGGCAGCCGCTCGCGTGTGCAGCAGGACTCGCGCCTGGCGGACGTACCAGTCGTTTGAGTGTTGCTGGAGTGCAATCAGTTGCTCATCTGAAAGCGATCTTAGATTCGGGGCAGGTGTACGTTCCGCACCCTTCGGCATGATGCGATAAACGCGTCCCGAGTTCGGGAAATTGACTCGATTCCCACAGACGTCCGTGTCATGCCAGTCGAGGATGTAGACACCGCCGTCAGGACCAATCTCGACACTGAATCCAACCCACGCCAGATCATTGGTCGGCATGAAGTCGTCACCGTGCTTCCCAACGAAGCTCGAGCCATCGGGGACAAGCACGTCGGTCAGTACCGCATGTTCGTGGATATTGCACATGAACAAACGATTGCGGTACTCGGGCGGAAACGTATCGGCCAAATAGATACGCGCCCCACCGTGTGCGGACAGGTGTGTGTGGTCACGAATGGTTTTGATGTCATCGTAGATATGGGGATTTACATGCGGGCGGCTCTGTTTGTGATAAACACCACCTTGCACAACGTGAAAGAGGTGCGGAATTACGCAGCAGGTCGCGAAGCCCTGGCCGTGATCATCAAAGTCAAATCCCCATGGGTTCGAGAGCCCACGCGCGAACACTTCGAACTTCTGTCGCACGGGATGATAGCGCCAGACACCTCCATCGATGAACTGCCGGGCCGATGCTGAAGCGTCCGGTTTACCTACCCGTGACTGCGTGAAGACTCCGTGGCAGCCGTAGAGCCAGCCGTCCGGCCCCCAAATGAAACTGTTGAGCGTTTCGTGGCGATCATTGATTCCCCAACCGCTCAACAAGACCTCCGGTGGGCCGTCCGGGACATCATCGCCGTTCGCATCGGGAATGAACGAAAGGTTCGGCGGGGATCCGACGAAGACGCCGCCAAAGCCTAACGCGATCCCCGACGTGAATGTCAGCTTGTCGGTGAAGGTCTTCTTTTTGTCGAAGACGCCGTCGCGGTCGGTGTCCTCGAGAATTTGAATCCGCGTGACTTGATCCTCCGTGTGCCGTCCACGAGTTCGGTAGTTGTAGTTTTCAACGACCCAGACGCGGCCACGGTCGTCGAAGCAAAACGCGATGGGTTCACCGATGTCCGGCTCGGCGGCAAAGATCGAAACTTCGAAGCCGTCCGGGATCGACATCTTGTCAACCGCGGCTTGCGGCTTCAGGAATGGCGCATTGCTGGTCGAGTGCTGACGCTTCGGCAGGCGATTTCTCTTGGGCTGGGCAGCGATCGCAACGAGTGACACCGCTGCGAGCGTGACCACAGCCAGGCCCGCCAAACGCAACTTCAGCGGGACTCTGTACATCAGTCGCTTTGCTCTCGTGATCATTTCTTCACCTCCACCTGCTCAACCGTTTGTAAGTAACGGACCAAGTCAATCACTTCCTGTGGTTTCATCTGCTCGAGTTGCCCATCGGGCATGATCGATTTTTTCGAGACACTGCGGACTTCAATGTCCTCTTTGAGAATCACAACTCGCGGCTGTTGAACCGTCTTCAAGATCACCCGCTGCGCATTCTCTTCAGCGATGACACCATTTAGAACGCGCCCATCGACGGTCTGAACGATAACCATCTTGTATCCTTCAGGAACGTCGTAACTGGGATCGACGCTATTCAAGAGGATGTAGTCGAGGTTGGCGCGATTCGACCCGGTAAGATCGGGACCGATGTTACCTCCAGTACCGTAGATCACGTGGCACGAAGCGCACGTCTTATTGAAAACCGCGCGGCCTTTGGAAGCGTCTGCCGATTCCAACGCGTCGTCCGTGATGAGCTTCTTGTACTTCTCGATCAACGTGGTCCGATTCGCTGACAACTTGCGAACGTCGCCAAAGACTTTGGCGAACGCTTCCCCAAGCATGAAGTCGAGCGAGCGAGCGACATGGGCGGGCACGTCGGAACTGGGAATCTGCTTTGCTTTGATCGAGTCTAACAACGCTTCGGCATATTGTTTACGAGTTGCCAACGTCTCGATGACGGCTTTACGATCCTGAACCGTCGACTTTTTATAGCGGGCTAACAGTATCGCCGGAGCATCCGCATTCTCGATCGCCGCGAAGCCACGAATTGCGTCGCGTCGCAACTCAGGTTCGTCCAATAGCGGTTCTAGCAGCCCGGAAACTTGCTCGTTCTTTTGCGTCAGCAACGAATGCAACGCGCGACGCCGCTGTGCCGTCGTGGCCGACTTGTTCTTCACCGTTTCGAGCGCCCGAGCGGTGGCAGCTTCGTCGCCAAAAATCTGTGACAGCTCCGAGGACAACTCGCGAACGTCAGGATTGCTGCTCTTGCCAAGTTTGGTGGCAACTCTCGTCCAAGCCTTTGGCGGAGCGACATTGCGCCGGCCGGCGAGGCCGGTTAGCATCCCTTCCAGCAGTGAAGCTTGCACACGACTGTCCTCGACCCTCCCCAACGTGACAACCAGCAATCTGAGCGCCTTTTCCTCGTCTTTGGGAGAACCGCGTGGTACTTTTGCCGACTTCGTGGTTTGCTGGTTATTGGAGAAGTCCGCAATCACCTGAGCTTCCTTTAGGTCAATCACTCCGTCCTTGTTTGCGTCGAGGCCATCAAAGAACGGCTTCAGGCCTTCCGATGCCTCGTCCTTGCTGATTTTTCCGTCGCGATTTGCGTCCATTGAAGTCAGGATCTGTTTGGCGGTGACCTTCTGCGCGCCCTTCTTACTACCGTCCAGATTCTGCTCAATCGTTTTCTTGGAAGGCGTTTGCGATGGACAACCGCCTGCGGGCACCTCGACTTGGGCCGTCCAAAGAATGGCATTCAACACGGTTTTTCGGAATCCGTCGTTCCGCCAACTGTCGTGGTTGTGCGCCCCGGTAAATCCAAATCCTCGACCCCCGCCCGGACGCTGATATGCCCAAGCGACTGTTTGCTTTCGTCCCGCGGCAACCGCCTTGCGAACCGTCGGGTTGCCACTGCGCGGGCCGTCTTTGCGACGAAGCGATTCGGCCGGCGGCAAGTCCGAGAGAATTGGGGTGAGCCCTTTCTGGTCCTCGACGAAACGCATGTGGTAGTACCACTCGTCATTGACGCTGAATGGTTTCACGCCATTGCAAATCGGATGTTTCGGAAAGTCCTTGAAATGCGCCGTCCAATGCGGATTGACTGACCAATCGAGATCGCAGAATCCACCCATCCACTCCAGGAACTTCTTCCCCGGCTTGCCCTTCTCTGCTTCCGTGGCCCAGTGAATCATCACCACACCCGTCCCCTTCTTCATCAGCGCATCGAACTCATCGAGATGGGGTCGCAGGATATGGCCACGATGGCCCGTGCAAAAAATCACAACGGTCGCTGCACCTTCCAGGATCTTCTTGTCCTTGGGATAACCGTAGTGCGGAACCACGTACGGATCGACCGCGAGTCCTGACCGCTGCAGAGCCTCGGCGAGAATCATATTGCCGGCACGATGTTCATGGGACATGCGACCATGACTGGGTGTGCCAGAAAGAAAGACGATCTTGGCCTTCTCCTCCGCGAAGGATTGGGATGCGAAGAGAAGCGATATCCCTAAGGACAAGCAACTTCGATACATGTTGTGCTCCCAGTGGTTGTCTGTCCCCCTCGAACATAAACGACTCGAGAGAGCGGTTGTTCATTCGTTTTGATTTACGGCGATCTTATTTGCTCGCGATCTGAATCTCATTCCGGAAAACCCCCTCGCAAAACCAGTCGTGTGTCCGGTTTTCGCAGCGGCTTCCTTTTCCTTCAACAGAACTATTATTGCCGGCTCCTCCCGCGACAACCAGTTGGCAAAGTCCACCGACTTCCTGTTTCGTCCGTTTCCTGTTGATTACGCGTGGTTTGAGCCGCTTTTCCAGTGCGGCAATCCTCCGCGCGTGATGTTGCGAGCGTTTTTTCGGCGCCAGCGACGTTCTTGGTTCTAGCGCGGTGCCGACGATCGCTGCTTGCGACTTGTTCGGCATCGCGAGTGCAAACCGTTCGCGAGACAGTCGAGCCGCGTTGTCACCCGCGATGCTTGGGTCATCCGCATTCCGCTCGATCTTAGCTCTCAACTCGACCGACTCGGCAACCCAAACGTCGCACCCCCCAGTACCGGCAGACCTCCCCGCAGATGTTTCATGTGTGCCCCTTTCGGGTTGGGGTTCCAGCTGCCAACCCTGGTGCGCCCGACCAGGGGGCGGTGAGCCGGGGGTGCGCTAGCGCACGGGCCCGACTCGGCGAAGCGGCGGGGACGGGACCAAGCAGGGGTAGCCTTATTCCAACCAGTAAGAATAGAACTGCGCGTTGCGGAGCGTAAAACGCAGGCTTGCACGCTGGTCCTTCAGCGCCGCGATATGGCCCGTGGCCCATTTCACGGGCGCGCGCTGCAGATCGCCGATCAGCGGCGCGGACTGGGCGACGACCTGGCCGGCTCCGTTTAGAACCTCGACGCCAAGCTCACCCCGCGGCGCAGCGACGTTGACGTAGAGCTGGGAGCCAGGCACGGTAAACGGCCTGGTCAGCACCTGGCCCTCGTTTTCGCCGGCGTCCAGCGAGACGAACCCGTCGCGCCGAAGGACCGCCAGGCAGATGGCCATATGGTCGGGATCGGGTTCCGCCTTGCCACCGGTGTAGTAGAACCACAGTTGATCCCGGGATACCTCGTCGGCGCCGTCCAGGCAGCCCGGACCGCGGACCAGCGGGGCCGAGGGAGGGAGAATGATCTTACTGTCATACGCTCCGGAGCCCAGGCGCGAGATCTCAAGCCACGGCTGGCGATCTCCCAACCGCCTCCAGGTCTTCAAGTCGCGACTGCACACAAGCTGCACTAAGTGAAACAAGGAGTCGTCCTGCCCGGGAGGGCGGACGGTGTGGCGGTGGTGCATGGCCGGCAGCCCGATGTACAGCCCCTCGTACCTGAACAGGCCCATGTTGTAGACGTCAACGGTGTAGTCAGCCGGGTGTGCCGGCAGGGACAGTAGACGCGTGGGGTCGGCCAGATAATGCTGGATCCGCTCCCTACCGAGCCGCTGGTCCAGATCATCTGCTAAGAAACCGACACCGAAGTCGTTCCATTCGACAAAGTCGTTGCTGGTCGCTACGGCAACCGCTCGACCGTGGGGCCCGCCGCGCTTCACGGTCAGCAAGAACTGGCGTTCCCGTGGATGGTAAGAGAAATTCGCTTCGTCACTGCTGGGGATGCCTGGCACGTTCAGTTTCGTCCACGCCATCCCGTCGGCTGAGACGGCTAACCCTTCCGGGGGCCGGGCCGCCTTGTAACGCCGGTTGGGGTTGGAGTCCTGTCGGTCGTAGACAACATGATGGCTCATAAACGTCTTGTCTGGCGCCGGCCCGGGTACCCAATGCAGGCCATCGGCGCTGGTGTACCAGCGCAGTATCGTCGTGGGTCCAGCGGTGTTTGCGACGAGCACCTTGAAAACTTGTTCCCGGGAAAGCCAAAACGGTGCGTGACGGATCTGGAGGCTACCCCTTTGTGCCGGGGCCGGCCGGATGACCGCCCCCCTCTTGTCCGGTCGATGCATCGTGCGCTGCAGCTTCTCGATCCTGGTGATACCCGTGTCGTCGAGCAACAGCTGGCGCTCGCCGACCGGCACCCGAAACATCGGGTCAGCCGCGGATACCCCATCCAACGCCCATGCCAAACTCGCTGCCACGATTCCGGCGGCGAGCAGCCGCAGCGCGGAATCGTTCTTTCGCCTGCTCCACCATTCCACAAAGCGAAGCCCGGTGTGCGGCATTTTCTGGTTGTTGGACATTCGTTAGACAGCCCCACGTTGAGTGATCGCACACCGTCATTCAACCGTGACACCGACGACTCGCGGCCGAGGCGGCGCGTGGTGTTTGTTTCATCGTCGCGCTCTCCACGAATCTCGTTTGAGACCCTCAGCGCTACTTGGGTGTTGGCCAATTCAGGTGCTTGTGAAGGAACTCAAACGTGCCCCGCTTTTGCATGGTATGACCACCGTTGTGGAATTCAATTTCGGTTCGGTCGCCGATGTCTAACTGGTCATACATCCAACGAATTTTCGAGTATTCCATCGCGGCCCACGAATCGTCGGAAACCGTGTCGTGGTGGCCGCGCTCCGCCATGAACGGGCGGGGGATCATCAGATACACCATCTCCGCATAACTAAAGGTGCTTCCCATATTGAAGTACGACATCTCCCATTCGCCGTGAAACATGAAACTATACCGGTCGTGACAGGTGGCAACTTTCCGAGTCCAGTCATTGAAATCGGCGGAGCAAATCGAGAGGCTGTAATCGGTGAGGATCGGTGGAACTCGCACGGCGGTCTCCCCGCCGTAACTCAGCCCGTAGAAACCAATCCGTTTCGCGTCCACAAATGACAACGTTTTGAGCCAATTGAGAATCTGTTGGTGTTGCGCCAAGATCACCGAAAAGAGCGTTCCTTTGACAAGGTTCGCTTTCTTATTGAGATACCGGAACCGATCGCCTCCACCATAAAGATTATGTGGCGAGAAGACGATAAATCCGCGATCTGCGAGGTCGGCGCCGGTTCCCTGATACGCCGAGTAAGCGCCCTCGCCCGGCACATTGGAAAACAGATGATCCGGCAACCCACTATGCCCGTGTTGGACGACGACCACTGGCCTCTTTTCTCCCGGCTCAAGGTCTTTGGGGACGGCCAACATTCCCCAGGCAAACACTTCTGGCCACACGTCCAAAACGACATCGTAAGCAGCCCATTTTTTGGTCTCGCGATTTTTTCGAGTCCGTGGCCTCATCTCGACCGTCGGTTTCTCGAGCTTGCCCAGGATCTCGGTCCAAAAATAGTCCCGCAACCGGCCACTCGCTTTGGCAAACTCCTCCGCTGAATACGTGTCGGCGCGGGCCTTACCGGCCCACTTACTCATTTGGTTTTCTTGAAACAACCGGTCCACCCAGGGATGCAACTGGCGGCAGAGTCGGCTCCGTACGTGATCCGAATTCGGGATCAGCCATTGGACGTGTTGTTCCAACTCTTCGACCTGGCGTTTCTGACGCAGCGCCGTCGCGACTGCCTTTCGACGATCTGTTGGCAGCGCCGCTGGCGCCACCCACGGGCCCCTCACGCCAAGCCGGTTGGCAAAACCCTCGAGTGCTTCGTTTGATCCAAACGGGACGGGGCGATCGTCCTCACCACGGATGAGTACCCCCGCCTGGAACCCTGGATTCAGCAGCGCCTCTAAGCGGGCGAATTCGGCTTCCACGTCCTGCACGGATGGCGTCTCGAGACGTCCGGGTGCCGCCGTCGTCGGGCAGTGCGTGGATCCACGGTTGATAAACTTCCGGGCCGCGGTCGGGCACACCGGCAAGGCGATTCCACGTTTGTCCCAAGTCGTCGGACGAATAGTAACTGCCCGGACGATGGCATCCGACAAGCGTACCATCATCGGTCGAGCAGACGGTTTCCGGAACGGTGCCGCTGCGGACGTTCTCCAAAGGACCAGGCATGAACCGCTCGGCGTCGCGATAGACGAATTGCCGGCCCGGCTTGGAAAAGATGCTGTTGTTGAAGAACAGCAAATTCCCGTCGGGCAACTCAACAAAGTCCGTTTCGGAAACATACACCCCGTCGAAAATAGGCAACGGCCCCGACCACGAACGCCCCTGATCAAAGCTGAAGAACAGCGTCATTTTTCCTTCGTTGTTGGTATCGAGCCGCATCGCAGTGCGCAGCGGGCGGTCCGTTCCTTTACCCCACCGCGGGGCGTAATGCATGCACAACACCAACGTCCCATCGCGCAGCGTCCGCAATCGGTGCGGGTAGTAGGCGAACCGGTCCACGCAAAACGGGGCGGCCGGATTCCACGATTTCCCGTTGTCTATCGAGACCCGCAAAATCTCGTTTGTGTTGACGGCCGGATCGAGCGAGTAGCAAGCCCAGTTGAACCGCAGGAAGCGACCATCGGTGGTCCGAGCCGAACCGAATTGATGAACGCTGTGCTGGTGGCGATACGGTTCTCGCGAGATCACCTTCCAGGTCTGTAGGTCATCGGACGACTCCAACAGCACCGCTTCCATCAAATACTGTGACTTGTCGTAACCGGCCGGCAGTCCCATCCCAAACCAGTGCTCCGGCGAGGTCGGCGGCAACGGCTGAGCGGGCCGGCTGACTTCTTCGCAGCCGATGTACCAGCGTCCCTCCTGGCCGGGGAAGAATGACACCCACGCCGCATACCCCGGCGGACGCTCGGACCGGTAGACCACCTGAGACTTAAACTGAATCGCCTCGACGGCTGGCTCCGCCGCGGCACCGGGATCCCCGACGTTCGCCACGCAGCACGGCATCACAAGGAAGAGGGCCTTCAAGGGAACCCCGCCTATGATTTTGCTCTCCTTCGACATCGGTGTTCCTTTCTGTTTCTCGGTCCGCGAGTCGATGTCGAATGACATCTCGATTCTGTACGGCGCTCGCAAGCTCGGTCTCCCCGCCGAGTGCACCAACCGCCGTCAGTGATCTGGATCTCGGTGAGACCGACTGCGACAACTGCGCCCGGGTCATTCCGCTTGATTGCTGCGTCCAACTCTTCCAACTTGGCAACCAAAACAGCACACCCCACCAGCAGCAGCATTCCCAGCAGGCGTTATCGGGGCAACCGCGGCGGCCGGCGGCTCCAGCTGACAGCCATCGTGAGCCCGGCGAGCCGGGGTGAGCGGCTGGAGACGGGGACGGTTGATCCCGAGGACATTGCACCCAACGGCGGGGACGGCGGAGCCAGCGGAAAGCGTGTTGCGTATCTCTAGGGCTGCCTTGGGCGGGCCTCATCGCGGGCGGGTGGGGACGTGCTTGCCGGTCTGCGTCCGATGAACATGGCACTCCACAGCATCGTCACAAAGACGAGGTTCAGGTAGCCGGCCAAGTTCGCCGTGGCATAGTGAAAGATCCGAAGCCAGTCGGAGGGTAAAGCTGCGGTCATTGTCACGTAGGAATAGAAGAAACCCAACAGATGAAGTCCCAAGAAACCTAACGCCGAGAGCGATGCCAACACAGAAACGAGACGGTGCCGTTGCATGCGGATGATGCTGATGGTGATCACTCCAGCACACAAGGGGATCTGAAACACTGTCGCGCTACGGATTCGCAGCATCTCCATCACCCATTCGCTAAAAGTCATGAAATGCTCCCTGTGTCCAGCGGCATTTGGGACGACCATTGCGGTCCTACTAAGTAACGTCGACAGCTCAGGATTCGTTGAATCCTCGTGCGGTTGGAGTCGCGGTGGCGCGTCTTAAGGATCTGCAGCTCCGATTCCTGCTGAGGCTGAGTTGGAGACGTTCGCGGGTCCGCGATCGATGAACATCGCAATCCACATCACGATGGAAAGGACGAGACCCGTATAACCGGTGAGGTTCGTCCCGGCATACCGGAAGATCTGCAGCGTGTTGTGATCAACAGCGTTCGTCATCGCCAGATAGGAATAGCATAGATAGAACGCGTTGATTCCCATGAACCCTCCCGAACAGATGATCGTCAGAAGGGAAATACGCGGATGACGGCCAATTCGACTGATGCTTAGCGCGATCACGGTGAAATTGATCACGAAATAAAAGAACATTGAAGACCTGGTGAACAGCATCTCCAACACCCAATCTGAAGTACTCACGAGGACCTCCACCTGTCAGGGGCGTGACGATTCAAAGGGGTGCACCCCGCTACGGAAAACGGTTGCACAAATTCACAGGTCTGCTGGTCGGGTCGCAGTTTCATCCCATCGCGCGAGATGTGCAAGTCCCGTAGCCGTGATTCGAGACGGTGCGTGGGGATTGCTCAGGGAGCATTGAGCCTCCACTGCCCCAACAACCAAAACAATCCCAGTGTGAACATTCCACCCATCACAATTCCGAAAATCGCACGCCCCAGTCCGTGTTTCTCTGGATGCTTGCGAATGTCGACGACCGCCAAGATGCCGAACAGCAGCGCCAGCGGCGCGGGGCACATCAAGATACTCAAGAGCCCCAAGTAACCGGCTACAATCGCCAACCAAGACCGCCCCACCGGCAACAGCATCCGTATTGCCGGGTCGTCCCCGATTGACTTGGTCTGCGAAGCCGCCTGAGCGACCTGGGGAGAAACATAGGGGTTGGCTAGATCGTCTAGTTTGGGGGGTAGAAGCTGACCGCCACAGTGCTCACAGGTGTTGGCCTGGGCCGTCAATTCCGCACCACAGTTCGCACAGTACATCATCACCTCTCTCGAGCCGGTCCGGGTGTTGTACGCTCCGCTGTCCGCGGCGCTGCGCCTCTTCTAACTTGCGAGTTCGTTAGCAGATCGTCATCCGAAAGTGCGCACAAATCAACCCTGGTGCGAGTGTTCGCCACCCGGCCAGGCCCATGCTGGGACAGGAGCAATCTGATCGGCGGGAATGAGGATGCTTTTCATGCGATTACTTTTCTCGCCCGCGGGCGGTACGAGTTCAGCCCGTTTGAGCAGCCCGGGGGACGGCCGCCTGTGGGTGCCCCGCTGCTGAAACAATCTCCCGGCCTCCCCAGTTCAGATCAACCGGTACGTTTGTCCCGGACAGCCGAAGGGGAGTTTGAGTCCCTCCCCCGCTTCTTTCGCTTGACTCCGCATCGCCATCCGCGTCATCGCCCAAGTCCGCAATCTCGATCAGAGCGTGCGGCCTGCCCCCTCCTCACCGGTCCCCAAACCCACCGACACCCGACCCTATTGAAACAACGGGATCAGGTGTTCCATGGCGGCTTGCAGTGGCAGACCGATCGCTCTTTTGTTGTGGGCGGTTGCGACTAAGACGATGTGTAGATCTGGAAAGGTTGCCATGTATTGGCCGCCGGCACCAATACCGCTGATGAAGTCGATTTTCGTTTCCGCAGACATCTTGCTGCGATTGTGGAAGTAATAGAAATAGCCGTTTCCCTTACCTGTATCCATGACCTCTCTGACGTATTCAGGTGACAACAATTGTTCGCCGTTGTACTTGCCACCTTGAATGATTGCCGTACCAATCTTCACAAGTGATCGCGAGGTAAAATTGCTACCGGCGCCGCACTTTGGGATCCCACAGCCTTGATTGGCCCAACTGTAGATCGCACCCAATTTCCCAGCCAGTTCGCGGGCGATAAATTCCTGCACCGTTCCAGGGACTTTGATGTCCATGATCATCATGATCATGGATGGATCGGTGCCTGAATATTTGTACTTTTTGCTTTCAGCAGTTACCGGAGCCGTCAGCTCGAACAATTTCTGGAAGTACTTTTGCCGAGGGTTGCCGGGCCCGTACTTCAACTGCAGGTTCGGTTCGCTAAATCGCAAACCGGATTTCATATAAAGCGCGTCTCTCAACGTGATCGTCTCGACGCCGGGTTGAATCTTTGACTTGTCGATCTCCGGCATGAAGCTGATTACCGGCTTGTCGAGGTCTTCCATGCTCAGCATGCCGACCTGGATAGCCCGCGCCAAAGTAATCGAAGTCAGCGTCTTGGTGATGGACATGGTGTAGTGCGGCGCATCGACGCGGCCGCGACGGTTATACATCTCAAAAAGCAACTTACCGTCTTTCCAGAGCAACAGGCTGTCGAGGTTTGAATATTTTCTCGCCTTGTCATCAACAACCAGGGCCTCGACAGCTACCTCGGTGCCCGGCAAATCCAAGCTGCCCACTTGCAGTCCATCACCTAGATCCTGGGGCGCGGTGCTGACGTATGGCTCGGCAAGATCAGGCAGCTTCGTCTGCTCTTGGTAGCTTTGCTGCGTGGGGTCCAGCTGCTTCGGCAAACGCGGTAGTTCCTGTGCGTTGAGCCGTACCGCAAGGACAGAGAGCGCCAGTAGTAGAATGATGGTTCTCTGTTCTTTCATGTGGCTCTTGGCTGGTTACCCCACTGTGGGAAGTTTTGTCTTGCCCGAAAGCCAATCATCACCATTACGACGGCTGCACTCGCGATCTATCTCAACATAGCGGCCGCTCCTGACCATCGCCAGATCGCCGATCCACTTCGAGCGTGGCCAGCATTGAGGTGACCACCACGCTCTTTGCAGATCTCCAGGTGCTGCCATAAAACGGTTGTTTCTCGGCCGGTTGCTGGAAGGTGTTCTCGAGCGGGATTTTGATCTGCTGGTCAACAGTACCGAGCAGCCCCTACGATGGACCGGATGGTTGGCGGCGTCGAACCCATCCGATTCGATTAATGCGCGTCGGACAAACGAACGTCTCCCCCGGCAGGGCATGAAGGAGTGATCCGATGAACAGATTCAAAGGCGCAAGCGCGGTCGTATTGATCGTGGCCATGTTGACCGCCGCGATTGGGCTGGCCATGGGCGCAGTCAAGGCTGTCAACGGGCTCGGGTTCGGTGCGACGGTCAGGGCACAGCCCGCAACGCGCACCGTGCGGCGCGATGCGGATCTGGTCCCCATCGGCCACCGCAAGCAACTGCTGGTCGACGACTACGTCATCGCCAACAAACAGAACGTCGCCCGCGTGCTGGGCAAGGTGACCAAGGCCAATGGCGGAAAGCCGATCGTCACCGACGGCCGCTTCTACGGCACCGTGCTGTATGACGAAGGCCGATTTAAGATGTGGTACCGCAAACATGAAGCCGGCGGCTACAACTACGCCGAGTCGGAGGACGGACTGCATTTTATGCGGGGCGCCGACGTCGAGGGGATCAACTTCGCCGGCGATTTCACCATGACGGTTTCCATCGATCCGCATGAGACCGATCCGGCGCACCGCTTCAAGGCAGCCTACGACGGTCCAGGTATGAGAGCGGCGCTGGCTCACTCGGGCGACGGCATCCACTGGACGCCCTACAACAACGGCCAGCCGGTCACCCGCCGCGCGGCGGACACGTGCAACCAGATCCTCTGGGACCCCGACGCCCAGCTCTATCGGCTGTTCACCCGCACGGACTTCGGCGATCGCGGCGGCGCGGGCGAAATCCGCGGTAGCCGCAGCATGACCAGCAGGGACGTCAAAGAGAACATCGGCCTGCCCACCGGCAAGTGGATTCACGTGGCCTCCGTGCTGAAAGACGACCGCGTTACGATGTATCTGAACGGCGTCGCCAGGACGTCGTATACCGGCGACAGCGGAGCCGGTAATGGGCAGCTCAAGGTTCACGATGCAAATATCGATTTCGTCGATGCCAACAGCTCGTTCAGCGGGTTCGGCGGCGAAGGCGCGGGGGCGGAACGTTGGTGTTTCTACAACGGTCTGGTGGACGAGGTAGCGGTCTGGAATGTGTCATTGACCTCAAAACAGATCGCGGCGTTGGCGGCCGGCAAAGTGACGCCGACGAAGCTGCCCAAGGCGAGCCGCCCGGTCTCGTATTGGAGTTTTGACGACGGCAAGAAGGTCACGGATCGGGTCGGCGATAACCACAGCGTCTCGATCGTCGGCGCGGGTTTCAGCACCGACACGCCGGCCGTGGGCGGCGCCCACTCGCTCGATCTGTCCAATGAGAACGACTACGTCACGCTGCCGTCAACCAATTACAACATCACCACCGCGTTTACGATTTCGGCCTGGCTGAAAGTCACCGACTGCAAGCAGCGTGGTTTCTTCGCTATCAAGCGCGATTGCACGGGCGTTGGCGGCGACCGGTCGGGCATCTGTTTTGGGCCCAGCTCGACCGGCGATCTCTACACCGGCGTGATTTCCTCGCGCGGGAACGACGCGGCTGACCGAGCCAACAGCGGCAACACGTTCCACGACATTTCGACGGTTCCCACCGCCTGGAACCTGGTCCGCGAGTGGAAGTTCGACCGCGAGGGCCCCCACGAGCATCGCCGACGGCAAATCTACTCATGTAACGATTGGATTTACAACGGCATACACTTCGGCATTTTGAGCGTGTACGAATGGCCCGGCGACCACGGCGAAGGGGCGGTAGATTATCACAAGCGTCACCAGCGCGACGTAATGAACTTCTACCTCGGCACCAGCCGGGACGCCGCCCATTGGGACCTGGGCTGGGTCTACGCCCTGCAGCCACTCGTCCCCCGCGGCCCGGACGGCGCCTTCGACAAGGACCTGATCACCCCCGCCTCGACGATCGTCACTCACAACGACCGCCACTGGCTGTACTACGGCGGTGCCAACGAGCGTCACGACATTCTTTCCCGCCAACATGCTATCGGCCTGGCCACGCTGCCGCTGGATCGATTCATTGGTCTGGAAGCGAAAGACAAGCCCGGCGTAGTTGTCACCAAGCCCTTCCGGCTCATGGGCGACAGCCTTCAGGTCAACGTCGACGCGCGCGGCGGGCGAATCCAAGTTGAAGTGCTTGGCGAGGGCGGTAAGGGAATCCCCGGTTTTTCCGGCAAGGACGCCGCGGAGTATCCGACAGTAGACGAGCTGCGATTCAAACCCGCCTGGAAGGACCATCAGGACCTGTCGGCACTGTCGGGTCGAGTCTTATGTTTTCGATTTCGTCTGCACAACGCCCGACTTTACGCCTTCCAAGTTCGGCCGTAGCCCGATCAAATGCCGCGAAATGATCTCGGTCCCTCGCAGTGCGTGTTTGGCAACCACCGCACTAACCCGGCCGTAGCGGTCCCGCCCGGCGACCGTCCGCCACGGTCAGTTGGGGCGGCGTCCTGCACCTTGGACACGTCGGCGCGGGTTACAAAGAGCCGACGCGGCCGTTGGTTCTCGCTTAGGTGGTTCGGCTAGCGGCGGGGGATCGGCTGGCCGTCGTTGTACTGGAAGTAACGTTTCAGGATCTCGTCGCCAACCGATGTGGCGATCAGCCGCACCGATCCGTCACAGAATGCCGCCAGGAAACCCTCCTCCTGGTAACCGCCGAGTTTCGGCAGTTTGTCGGGAGTAAAAGGAATGTCCTGGGGTTTGGTCCAGGGGATGTTCCGCTGCGCCTCGACCACCAGCACCGTGTTCGAAGTACCGTCGACGATCTTGCGGAACGTCAATCCCTGCTCCCCGAACACGCTGGTCTTTCCGGAGAGCCCGTAGTACGAGCTGGCCGTACTGTCCGGCGGATCCGACGGATGACGGTACGTGCTCGGCATGCGTGCCAGGAGCCGTTGGTTGTGGTCGCTGTCCCAGGGTTCGTCCAGACGGTACTCCTGGTAGAGCAGATCCGCTGCGAGGTACGGTAAAATGGCGACCCGCCAGCTGTGTAGCGTCTTGCCATCGGGACCGAGCATCATCGTAGTCGGAAACCGTTTATGTGTGTCGTAGTAGTTATGGAAGGCCAGGGCGATCTGCTTGAGATTGTTGATCGATTGTGTGCGACGCGCTGCTTGGCGCGCGGTCTGTACGGCGGGAAGCGTCAGCGCCAGAAACTGGGCCGTCGCGGCCAGCGAGGTTGCTCCTGCCAGTTCCACACGTGCCCCGGCAGTGGTGACGCGGAAGTTGGCGAGGATTCCGTTGGCCAGGTCGGCGGCCTGCTGCGCAAGCGCGTCGACGACGGTCACTTCGCCCAGCTGATGCCTCGCAAGCAGCTGCTCGAGGCTATTGCGTACCAGGATCAGAATGGCGGTGGCCGTTTCGGCAACCGACTTGGCAGCAGCGGCCGAAGCACAATCGATCTGGCCGATGAGCTGAAGGTCCTGGTCGCCCCGCAACGACAAGGCCACCCATTGGCTCTTCGTCCAGAGTGGCGCCAGGGCGCCCAGCGGCAGAGTGGCACCCAGAGGGGGCCCCGCCAACAGACCGTTCAACGGTGCGCGCATCTGCGCTACGTCGATCAGACACGCGACGTCACCGCCCGCGATGTCGCTCCACCGCCTGGACCAGGCCGCTTCGCTTGCACCTGCGGCACCGGCAGCCAACAACCGCTGCAGTGCCTGTTCCCGGTCCGCGATAACACAGACCTTCCCACGAAAAAAACTGCAGGGACCGCGTGGCCCTCCGTGGTAGCGGTATCCGCCAAACATCCGCGGCGCGCCCTGCGGCGAGGCGTATCTGGCCAACTGTTCGGCGTCATCAGGATGGCGGGTACCTACGATGATTCCCGCCATCCTGGGGGGGCTTCCCAGGCTGCTTCCCGGCAAGAACACAAACGACGCCTGTTCGACGTTGGCGAGCGAGACACCCAACCCCTCGACCAGCTCACCGTGCTCATCCAGCGCTTTGACGAGGGTCGCCATGTGCGGGTGTGCCAACAGCCTTGCCGGTCTGACGGCAATCAGCGCCACCGTGTCGCGCGGGACCCACTCCAGCGACAATCGGCCGGCCTGCGCTCCCCACGCCGTCTGCGCACCCCAGTCGCTGGTAGACCAGGGTGATTGGGTGACCGATCCCACCATCATCAGTATCAGAAATCTCAGAACTGGCGGGCGCGCACCGCCCGGCTTATCGAAAGTCTGTCGACAAGGGTTATTCGACATCGGTGGACTCCTTTAGATTGCGGCAGGCCTCGAAATTCTCCCCGTTGGCGGCGGGTCGAGTCAATATTCTCTGAGGATCAGATCGGCCGACACGAACCTCGGTCCGCGGCCCATCCCGTACACCCTCCCCAGCACTGTTCCCAGCACTGTTCCCAGCACTGTTCGCAGCACTGTTCGCAGCACTGTTCCCAGCACTGTTTCCAACACTGTTCCTAACAGACGTTTGATGCGTGGTCCCTTCGGCGAACGTATCCAGCTGCCACCAATATAAATCCTGCCGCCCACACGGAGTGTTTCAGATCGAGCGAAACTGACAGAGACGGTGGATGACGAACGTGTTACAGGCTGTCCCAAAAGAGGATGCCGTTGACGACGAACAGAAAAAACCTCCCGGTCACACCTCACGCGATCTCCAAGCCCCCGATCGTTCCTGTACTTGATGCGAACGCATCGACCTCAACTCCTAGTCGCTGCAGCATGCTGACGAAGAGGTTGCAGAGCGGCGTGTTGTTGTCGTGGCTGAATACAAGGTGCTGCCCGTGTCGGAATCCGCCCCCCGCGAGGATAATGGGGAGGTTGCTCGTGTCGTGGATATTTGCGTCGCCTAGGTTGCTGCCGTACAGGACCATGGTGTGGTCGAGCAGACGCTGACCACTTTCCGTCCTTTGCGCGAGGTTGCGGAGCAGTTTGTGGAGGACGGCCATGTGCTGCCGGTCGGCGGCTTCGAGTTGCTGCAGTTTCTCCTCGTTCTGTCCGTGATGGCTGAGGTTGTGATAACTCTCGGTCGTGCTCTCCCGCCCACGCAACCTGAACACGGGCGTCCTAAAGGCATCGACCATCAGCGTTATGATCCGCGTGGAATCCGTCTCGAAAGCAAGCTGCGACATCGCGAGCATCAGGTCGAACTTTTCGAAGAGAAGCTTGTTGTCGTTGATGTTGGTGGGGGCAGGCTGCGCCGCCGTTGGCTTCGGGCGCAGCTCCCAGTCGCGGGCGGTCTGGAGGCGCTCCTCCACTTCGCGCACCGAGGTCAGGTACTGGTCGAGACGGGATTTGTCCGCCTGGCTGATGCGTCCACGAAGCCGTTTCGTTTCAACCAGCAGCGTGTCGAGGATGCTACCGCGGTTGTCGAGACGGTGGAGCTGTCTTTGGATCGAGGCCGCATCGCCTCGAAGAAACATCTTTTGATAGAGGGCCGTCGCATTGTCCTCGGCGGGCAATAGCACTCCGTCACGCGTCCACGACAGACTGCGGACGGCCTTCGTGACGTTCACACCAAGGTTCAGCGTCGGAAATCGAGTGGCCTGGCGAATCCTTGCCGCGGCGAACTGGTCGAGGGAAATGCTGTTGCGAAAGCTGGCTCTGAAAGCGCCAGGTGCAGCGGTGAGGAAACAGTTGTCGGTGCTATGCGCTCCGGCGACGCCTGGGTGCGATAGTCCGCTGAAGACCGTGAAGTCCTCACGCAAATCGGCGAGTGCGGCGAGATACGGCGACAATCCGTAGTCTCGGCCCTGCCCGGTCGGGAAAAAATACTTCGGCAACAGTCCGAGGTTATTGGCGATGATCAGCATCCGCCGGGGCGGGGGCTGTTCGGCGGTCGCGGTGAAAACAGGTGTCATACATTCCAACGCCGGCAGCGCGAGCGTTACACCCAGCCCGCGCAGCAGGGTCCGTCTGGGCAGGTGCGCCGATGAGGCTACGGTCGAAATATACGGTGCGTTCAGGAGCGTTTGTCTTTCCATGTTTCGTTCCCTCTCCCGCTACTCTTCGACGCGACCGACGAATACCGGACTTTGGATCAGCGCGAACATCAGATCCCGAACGCGGTACCCATCGTCGCGGCACGCATCGAGCATCGTTTCGATCTCCACGCGGTCTGAGAATCGCACGGGAGTACCGGTCGCATACACCGTGAACTGGTGCAGCAGGTTTTTCGCGAGCCGTCTTGGGTTGGTCAAAAGGATGGCCTTCAGACCACGGATGTCCTGGAACTTGCGTCCGTCGCCGAGCGTGCCGGTCGCATCGACGGCATTTGCGACCGTGTAGACGAAGTCGTGACCGGCCCGGTCGATGCCCGTGACGGGATCACCTTCGTTCAGTCCGCGATAACGTGTACGCCATGCTCCCAGAACGTCGAAGTTCTCCAGCGCGAGTCCGATCGCATCGAACTTCACGTGGCAGGACGCACAGGTCTTCGATTGCGTATGCAGCGCGAGCTGATCGCGAATCGTTTTTGCACCTCGAATATCGGGTTCAAGGGCGGGCACGCCCGGCGGCGGCGGCGGCGGCGGGTCGCCCAACAGTCGGTCCATGATCCAGACACCGCGAAGAACGGGAGACGTGGAGGTGCCGCCGGCGGTGATTTTCAGGATGGATGCCTGCGTGAGCAATCCACCGTACGGACTGTTCGCGGGCAGCGCGACGCGGCGCATCGCAGAACCTCCGATCGGCGGCAGGGCATAGTGCACAGCCAGACGATCGTTGGCAAATATGAAATCGGTGTCGATCAGGGTCGAGGCGGGAAGATTTTCGCGAATCATCGCGGTGAAGAATGCGCGGGTCTCCCGGCCCATCGATTCGACCAGATAATCGTCGAGGCGATATTCGGGATACAACCGGATGTCGGGGGCGTCACGACGCAGTTCGCGCAGGTTCAGCCAGCAGCCGGTAAAATGCTCGACAAAACGGTCGAACCCTGGCGACGCGATGAGCCGCTCAGCCTGACGTCGAAGCGTCACCGGGTTGCGGAGTTTTTTGCCGCTTGCAAGCCCGGCCAATTCGGCGTCCGGGCGCGTGTCACCAAGAAAGTGTGAGAGGCGGTTGGCGATCGCGAAATGATCGTCGGGCCGTTTTGGCTCGCGCAGGTAAAGGAACCGGTCGGAGCAGAGGAAAGCCTGATAACCGGTGAGCAGCGCCTCCGCGAGCGACAGACCTCGCCCCAGCCGCGACAGCGCCAGCTTCTCAAAACCGATCATGGCGTCTTCCGGAACCGGCTCGCGCGCAGCGAGTTGCATGAAGCGGCGCATCAGCCGCTGCACGTCTCGCTGCGGCTGTGCCGATGTCACGCCGCTGCCCAGATCATCGAACAGCACCCGGTGAGACGCGGGTGGCCAGTCCGCGGGCGCGATGGGACCTTGCATTTCCAGCCATTGAAACGCGACGCCCGGCTGACCACCTTCCGGGAACGGCGGGTAACGGTAATAGCCGGTTCTGCCCTGGGCGTCGATCTGCGGGTTCGGGAGTCCGAGCAGTCCGTACTCAATCGTCTGGCCCGCCCGCAGGTACACTCTCGTTTCGTAGACACCGCCGATGGGATGAATGTCGATGAGGCCACCCGTGGAACGCACGTCTTCGGCGATGTCGTGATTCGTGGGGCGACGTGCGCGAAACGTCATCGGGACGGACTTGATGGCCGGCTTCAGTACGAAGTCCTCGGTCTGCAGCACCGCGCGCGCGGAAAAACGCACCCGGTAGTCACCCGCGACCGACGCCACGATTCCCTTCGGAGAAACGCTGTAGGGCCACCCGGGTGATCGAAACAACGCCAGCTCGACAGTGGGATCCGGTTGGTCCGGCTGCCCTCGCGGCGGCGCATGTTTTTCCAGATCGATGCCTTTGGACTGGCGTGCGAAAAACAGCGATTGCCGCCCGCCGGCAATGAACCAGCTGACAGACAGCTGCCTGCCCACAACACGACGTTGTTCGATGGGCGGCGCCCGATCCGCCGTGGCGATTGCCGTTCTCAGCGCCACCTCGGCTGCGTCGAGATACGCGATGAGCTGGACACGCGACATATCGAGCGCAGCCGACGCTTTGTCAAAATGATAGCTCGTACGATCCGCAGGCAGCATGTCGCGAATATCGAGATGCGGTAGCTGCAGCAGGTCGCGCAGGTTCTGCTCAAACTCATCCCGATTCAGCCGCCGAATTGGCCCGCGTCCGTCAGCGAGAATCTCCGCGCGTTCTGCCGCCGCGATGGGTTGACCCAGCAATGTCACCAGTTCGTCTCGCCGCGACGGCGGCAGGTCTTCCGATTTCGGTGGCATCTCACCGTTTTCGACACGGTCGTGAACTTGGATCCAACGCGCGCGGACTTCACGGTCATGCAGATCGTACGACAGCCGCGACAGATTCAGGTCGCCTTTCGCATCCTTGTCGTTGTGGCACTCGAAGCAGGTCTCTTTGATCAGCGAAGCCAGTTTCGCCGGCAGCTCCGCAGCCACGGTCTCCGCCGCTGTGGCAGCGACCAATGCGGCGCTGACAACCCACACTCCGGTCCCGTACATTCGTTTCCTGATGGGCAGGTTCATAAGCTCAAGCTTGGTACGGAGCACAGTATTTTACCCTGGTTGCTACGTCGGTCCCGGGTTCCACGCCCTTTTCGGTATCCGATTGTAAACGAACGCGCGATCGAGAGACGATCCCCGACCTAGGCCGCCCGTTTCGATTGATGCCACAGGGGCTGGCGCGATTGTGTCCGACATCCTCTCTAACCAGCTAGGGGGTCTCAAAAAGAGACCCAGGGGTCGTGTTGCAAACAGAACGTAGGCCGATTCGTCCCGGCCGAACCTGCAAGTGTGAATTGACCGATGGGAACCGGCCCGCCAGGCTGAACTTCGTTTGTACCCTGTCGCAGGAGAAATCCCCAAGCGGTCCTGCGCGCCCGTTCACTGTTGGCTGACCTGTTACAATCGCCTTCCTCGTTCGATCTCACCACAGACCCACGCCTTCCCCCATCAGCAGGTGGCTTTCGTGTCAGCAACCGCCGTTGTTTTTCTGGTCGCGCAGTCCTCCGCATTCCTCGGCTCACCCGAAATTCTACCGTTCGTGATGCCGGACGACTTTACCGATTTGAAGGCGGTCGCGTGGCGGGTGGAACCGGGGCGGCCCGATCCAGCCAACCCGTTGCTCGAGCCGGAGATGCCCTGGGATGCGGGTGGCGTGTTCAGTCACGGGACGGTGCTCCGCGATCCGATCGACGGGGTGTGGAAGGCGTGGCAGGTTTCAACACCTGTTTCGAAACCGTACGGGCCGGGCACCTGGACCCACGATCGCCGGCTGACGTATCTGGAAAGCCGCGACGGCGTGAACTGGTTGCGGCCCAAGTTGTCGTTCGTCCGCTGGGAGGGGCACGAGCACACGAACATTCTGCTCGATCTGTGGTGTTCGTACGCTTCGGTCAATATCGACGTAAATCGGGACTGGCCGTACGAGATGTTCATCTTTCGCTACCCGGGCTATCCCGGGGCGAGTGGACGGATCGAAGGGTTGCCGCTTCCGGAAAAACGCGATACCCATCCGTACGGGCTATATCGCTACCGATCGAAAAACGGCAAAGCCTGGCAGGCTGTCGCCGGACCGCTGAAGCTGGCGACGAACGACAGTTGTTTTATCTATCGTTTCGGCGAGCGCGAGTACGTTTCGTATCACAAGACGGAGCTGCCGGCGTTCCCCGGCGGGCTGGCCCCGTACGACATTGCCGACGGCGGAGTCCGGCTGATCGGGCGCCGAACGAGTCCCGATGGCATGAACTGGAGCGACCCAACGCAACTGGTCATGACGCCCGACTGGCGCGACCCGGCGGATACGCAGTTCATGGAGCTGTGCCCGCTGAAAGTGCCCGGCGGGTTCGTGGCGACGACGACGGTGTACCACAACCACACGCAAAACATCGACCTCCAGTGGGCCGCTTCGCGCGACGGTGTTCGCTGGTGGCGCGCCGATCGACGTCCGGCGCTGCCCAATCCACCACTGGGCGATTACGGCGGCGGTATGATCTGGCCGATGAGGACACCGGTCATCGACGGCGACAAGCTGCACGTCTATTACAGCGGCACGCAGGGTCTGCACGGGGACATGTTCAACACCAAAGACTCGGGGCCGCGGCAACTGCGGGCGCGCGGCGAAAAGCTCAGCCGGCAGTCGAGTTCGACACCCGACTTCGGAGCCCTCTGTCGGGCGACGTGGACGGCCGGCCGATTATGGGCCTTGGCCCCGTCGATCGGCGGTCCTCACGCCGGTACCGCCACGACCCGTCGTCGCGATCTCGGTGGAAAGACGATTCGTGTCAACGTGGTCACACGCGCGGGGGGCGAGTTGCGCGTTGAACTTCTCGACAGAACCGGCCGCGTCGTACCCGGTTTTTCCGCAGACGACTGCCTGCCGATGAGCGGAGACCATCGCCTGCAGACGGTCCGCTGGTCCGGCGGGGACACGGCTCCGGCCAGCGCGGCAATGCTGCGGTTCGTTCTGCAGCGTGCCTTTCTGTACGGCTTCGACGCCGTCAAGCGATAGCCAGAGTACGCGCGATCCACCCCACGCCCCCGGTGAGCGCGCAGAAGGTGTGTCAAGTCGAGCCGCATTGCCACCGGGAGTGGGTAACCGACTCACGCGTCTGGGCGGGGCGTGTCGGGCCGTGACCGCCCGGCTGAGATCTGCGGGTGGGGCCGAAGGGGAGCGGGACGTCATCCTAACGCGCTGCTACACCGACAGGCGATCCAACACGTTGCGCGTAATCTGCTGGACCAACGGATCTTTGCCGGCCAACCCGTGGGGCCATTCGGTGCAGCCGGTTGTGAACACGGTCCCACCGCGTGTATAGACACCCATCGTCGCCGCGCCGTGGGTGAACCGGTCCTTGTGTTCGGTGCCGCCGAACAGACTCTTCGAGGCGAATTCCAGATCGGAATCCCAAAGACGGGCTGGAGCGGAGGCCAGGATCTCGAATCCGGCGGGGGTGCCGTCGCGATGGGTTGGAACCGGCAACCCATTTTCCAGCACGAATTCGCAGCCATCGCATTCGTAGCCGACGATCTTGTGCTGCGCGCCGAGCACGTCTCCCCATTCAAGTTTCGTGCCTGTGAAAACCCAGTGTTTCGGCCGTTGGATCGTGTATCCGCCAGCGCCTCGCGGAACCGACCCGAAACGGTGGTAGCCACCGTAATTAAAGCTGACACCCGTCAATTGGTTTTCGGGCCGGCCGATGAGCCGATTCGACCAGAGTGTGGCAATCAGCTTGTTTCTGTTCTCCTTGTAGAACGGGTCCTTTTCATAGCCGAACTTGTATCCGACCATCGCGTTGCCTTTGTCTTCCAATCGGACTTGCCAGTAGCACACGTTGCCGCTGAAGAACGCGACGTTGCCGCCATCGGCAATGAACGCTTCCAGATGATCGCGCATCGGTGACGACCAATACTCGTCGTGTCCGACGCTGAGGACGAGCCGGTAGCTCTTTAAGATTTCTGGCCGCTGTTCGAGGTCAGCGTTGACGGCGTAGTCGAGTTGATAACCGACCGCTTCTGCCCAAGCGACGAACTCTCGCTCCCAGTTGTGCCAACCGGCGTACGGTGCCCAGTTGCTGTGTTTGCCTTTCGGTTTCGTCAAGAACCCGCGCGCCATCGGACGCTCGAACGACACACGTACGCCTTGCAGTGGCAGTGGGCCGCTTTCGTACAGGCAAGGTCCTCCCCAGTTATTGTAGGCGTTGTAGGTGTTGGTCGTGAGTTGCAGCAGGATGCGAGCTCGCTGTCCCGACCGGCCCGAACGCACGACAAAAAATGCGTCACCACGGATCGGTTCGCCCTCTGCGTCTGTGGCCTGTAAGGTGACTTCGTAGTAGCCAGACTTCCAATCATCGGGGACGCGGACTTTGAGTGACACCGGCCAGCGGCAGCCGTGCGTGGATGCGTTCGCCGGCGTGATATGCTCGCCGCCGGATATTCCGTCCTGGCTCCAGACCAGCTTATGCTGCGCACCGACGCGGGCGATCTTGACGGAGTACTTGGCCGCAGTTGTTGAGACGTGTAGCGCGACCTCGTCCCCAGGCTCGTAGCTCAGTCGCGCGGGATAGGCTTCGATAAACGACTCCTTCGATCGGCCATCGGCCGCGAGAGACGTTGCCGACGAAAGAGCGATTCCAGACGTGATACGGGCCGCTGTTTTCAGTAGCGCACGTCGGTCGACGGAATGGTGGTTGTAGTCGGTCATAACGCCCTTTGCCTCGCCGGGGCCGTGCGGTTCGCGGATATAGATAGATGCCCGTAATATAGTGCCCAGCGCGGTGTCGTGTGGGGGTGTGACCTGGTCACGGACCGACGTCGGGCCGAGGTGGTGTCGCCGGTTCGGTGAACCAGGTCGTTCACACGCACTGCGAAGGCCTCGGTGGCAAGCGACGGTCGCCTTCTTGGACCACTTTAGCCGACCAGCTCCGGGATCGGCGCTCCGTCGGACAGGATCGGCCGCGGCCGACCGCTGTGGTCAAGGTACTCTTGGGAGGTGTCGATCCCCAGGTGGTGGTACACGGTGGCCAGGAGGTCCCCCGGTCGAAGCGGCCGATCCTTGGGCATCTCGCCACGGGCCGTCGTCGATCCGATCACTTGCCCCATCGTGAGGCCGCCACCGGAGACCAGCATGCTCATCGCCTGTGACCAGTGCTCGCGCCCCGGCTGCACCACCTTGGTTTTTGGGTTCGCCTTCAGATGGACGCGTGGTGTGCGGCCGAATTCGCCGGTCACGACCACCAACACCTTTTTGTCCAGGCCACGCTGATAAAGGTCCTCGATCAGAGCCGAGATCGCCTGGTCAAACCACGGGAGTCGTTTCTCCATCGCGTCGAAGATGTTGCAGGGAAAGCCCGCGTGATCGTCCCAGTCCGATTGGATGCCGGGTGCCGCGTCGGCAAAGTTTCGCCCGTCCGCATGCACGAACCCGATCCCGGCCTCGACCAGCCGCANAGCCAACAGCAAGTTCTGCCCGACGTAGCTACGCCCGTAGCGGTCGCGCTGGCGGGGATCCACGCGGCTCAGGTCGAAGGCCTGCCGCGCCGCGCCAGCGGTCAACAGCCGGATCGCTTCACGCTCGTAGCTGTCGATGGCCTCCATCAGGCCGCGATGGTCCAGGTCGCGCCGCATGTCGTCGAAACTCCGCAGTAGCGCCATGCGATCGCGAAGCCGGTCGGTGCCGGCAGCCGACAGGCCCAGGTTCGGGACCTGGAAGTCGGGCTTGTTGGGATTGGACCGCACTTCGAAGGGCTCGTACGTCATGCCGAGATAGCCTGGGCCCGCCGACTCTTGACGTCGCGGGACACCCACGTAACTGGGCAACCCGTTGCGACCCAACGGACCGGCCCACTTGACGATCGAGCCGAGATCGGGGAAGCGAATGGCCGGCTCCAGGCCGTTTGGGCCGGGCGACGTACGACCGCTGAGCATGTACTGGGCGCCCTTCGCGTGGTCGGCCTCACTGTGGCTACACGAGCGGATCAGAGTAAACTTGTCGGCCAACTGCGCATGCCGTGGCAATAGTTCGCACACGTCGATGCCGGGCACCTTGCTACGAATGGGCATGAACTTGCCACGAAACTCTGCCGGTGCGTCTGGTTTCAGATCATAGGTGTCCAGGTGGCTCGGCCCCCCATCCAGCCAGACCAGGATACAGGCCGTGTCGCGGCGCGGGCGACCCGCTGCGGTCGCCTGCGCCCGCAGGCGCAGCAGGTCTGCCAACCCCAACGCGCCCAGACCGGCCACCCCGGCCCGCAGGAACTGGCGGCGCCCCATCGGGCCGCGGTTCAAGGCTTCCGTCGCCATGACAACTCCCTCTCCATTCGACTTGCGCCCGCTGTTCGGACTGCACGACCGACAAGGCTACCCGCTACTCAAAAACAGCATCAAGTGCTTTGGGGTCGGAGTTTTTTGGGGTCGGAGTAATAGTTCTCGATTGNCCCGACATCTGCCAGCCGACATTTCGCCGCTGGAACCTGCTTCGGCCGCACCGGCGGTCAGTGGGCTCAATGATATCCTCGGATGGAACCAGATTCCACGATAGGGCATCCTGTTTGCCCTTCCTGTTTGCCCTTCCTGTTTGCTCTTCCTGTGGGTCTGCTCAACCCACTTCCGGTGGCCCGAAATAGGGCAGCACGACCCCTGTACATCGCCCGTGTTCGGCGAAACAAACAGAACATCGACGGCGAGTATCGGGAGCCTGTTTCCCTCGATCGCGATCCTAGCCGTGTTTTCCACGCCACCCAGATCTTTGGTGACACCCGATTGAGGGCTCCCGTGGCGCGACCACAATGTACCGCACCGCGCGTTTTTCCCGGNGCTACGCAGCAGNGTGGGTCGATGGCGAGAACCGTCTCGTCGGTGCGATCCCGGCGGACCACCCCGGTGCCCAGCGGGACCGCAGCGCTGTTTGGACCTGCGAGAAGTCGCCTGGTTCGACCGTGTTACGGTGACTCGATGCGTGCCGGCGACCGAATCAAAGTCGAGTGGGCAGCGGGTAGTCCCCATCGTCGCGTGTTCGATCATCCCCCGATTGACGCGTTGTCAAATACCGAACCGCCGTCAAACACAAAGCAGTCCTATTTTGCAGCGGGTGGCCTTCCGATGACGGACATCGATTGCCCTTGCTTTCTGGACGTTATTTTGGNACTTATTGGGGCACTTATTTCATTTCGGCACGTTGGCGCCCACATCGAGTGTTCGAGAAGCAGACCATTTCAGGGTCGGTTGGGGTGTTGTTGATCAAAAGGAGTTTACCACCATGGCAATATTGGCGTTGCTTCTCGCTCTGATTGGATACGGATTGCTNCTTGCCGCTTATGTTTGGGTCGTCTACCTGGCGTTCCAAGAAAGTGCTGGGTGGGGCATCGCTTGTCTTATTTGTGGGCCAGCGCAACTTATTTTCGTGATCCAACACTGGGAAGACTGCCAGNATCCGGCGATGTGTTGGGCGGGAGGATTTCTGTGTGCTGTTGGCGCTCGGTTCATGATCGGAGTTTGACGAACCGAGCATCGCCGCGGCGTTTGTGCGGTATACCGCCAGGTGGGAGACCTACGCGAAACAGGAGCTGGTGACACGCGGNGGAGGTTCTCGACGACATTAGTTTCAGTTCCGCACCGAGTTTCAGTTCCGCACCGCGTTTCAGCTCCGCACCGCTGACCGGCCGCCCGCTACAGCGGTTGCGGACAGGNATCAGGGTGCCCTAACTCCTGCGCAGTTGTCGGGCGCAGTTGTCGGGCGCAGTTGTCGGGCGCAGTNNTCGGGCGCAGTNNTCGGGCGCAGTCACGGGCACTTGTCTGTCCGCGAGGGGCGCGGTCTCCGTTCACAATTGGCCACGTTTGAACGGCACAAACGCCGTGGTCGTCAATCCGCAGTCGTTGTCGGGCAGGTGAGGATGACAAGAACAAAACCGACAGGAATGCAGGCGTCGAGATGTATTCAACCGTTTGGATATTTCTGATCGCGCTCGTAGTGGGCCTTCCGTTCAGCCTATTCGCGGCGCTGGCTTTCACTTTGCTGCACTATCTTTCACTTTGCTGCACTATCTTTCACTTTGCTGCACTATCTTTCACTTTGCTGCACTATCTTTCACTTTGCTGCACTATGTCGGCAAGGCCATTGACCAGGGTCCATTTGAGCTTTTTACTTACCATAGCGAGCCGCACTGGGGCTTCTGGGATTACTACAAACGCTATATCGTTGTGGCCTTGGTGTATACCTATACCGGCCTGCCTCTTTCGGGTTTCAGCCGGGTGCTTGGTCTGTTGGCCATTGCCCCGATGATTGTGGCGGTCAAACTGACCTTCGATGCAGATTGGATGATGGCCATTATCGTGGGTGTACTCGGAGGGTTCGCGGTGCTTTTTTTGGGCGCCGTTGTGCTGGCCGTGCTCCTGCTAGGCGTGCAGGCCATATTGTGACCGGATCCGAGGTTCTCCCCTTAATCGAACCCATTTTCCGAGTTCCCACCCCTGTTCGTAGGCCTCAAAAGGAAGTCGGTCAGGACTCGTAGACGGTTTACCGCGGAACAGTTTACTCACAAGATCCGCGTCTCCTGTCCCCACCAATCGGCAGTCTGGCGCGCGCAGTGCGGGTGCGTAACGTCGAGTGACATTGGCACCAGGCGCTCGAAGCACCCCATGTCACTTGGGTGCGGAAACGGCGGGAACCACTTTGCGATTGCGCCGGACAACGGCGCCGTCGTCGTAATACACGCAACGCGTCCTCGTCCCGGCTCATCCAGTCGTCGCGCGATGATCGGTCACAATGCCGGAAAGACCTGGGAAGCCGTCCGCCAGCGGACGGACTTTGCTACCCTTCGTTGGCAGTCGTAGGGACGCGAAACGGCAACGCCACCGGCGGCGCCACCCGAGCTATCGACGCGGCAAGACGATCGGCTGAGTTTCCAGTCGCGATAGGGGCACCGTCGTCGTCAAGGTCTCGTGCTGGCCGCTGTACTTCTTGTGCACTTCCAGCGTCACCTGCGGTGGAACTGGATCCTCTAGTGACCAGTGGAAGTAGCCGTCCGAATCGGTGTGAATGTGCCACCGGTTGAGCACCACACACATTTCTGGAATGCCCCGGCCCGTATCATCGATCACTCGGCCCCGCACAAGCCGGCCCGGTTTCAATCTAAAATCCTGCGCCGGAGACTGTGGCCGCAGACGAACATGACGATGTTGTGGCGCGTAACCGTCCGCTTCCACGGTCAACACGTATTCGCTCAATGGTACGCCGGGGAAATCGAACCGCCCGCCGGCATCCGACTTCACCGTCGGATGCTTGTTTTCACTGCGAATGGACCGGAATGCCAGGTTAGGTGAACCGACCGTGACGGGGGTCCCGCCTCCCCACCGGTCCAACTTGGATTCGTGCTCCAACCAGTTATCGGCGGCGTAACGGTTCGGGCTGCGCTCGATCGTTGCATCGGCAATCGGACGACCTTGTTCATCCAGTACACGGCCACGAAGACGTACGTGCGTGGTAGATTCCCGCACGCGGTCAACGGTCAACGGCCACGCCTTGGTACCCTGGGAGT
Source organism: Planctomycetaceae bacterium (assembly GCA_002702965.1). Lineage (GTDB taxonomy): Bacteria > Planctomycetota > Planctomycetia > Pirellulales > Pirellulaceae > UBA9264. Next base: position 20,381 of record PADE01000219.1, on the reverse strand, counting down.
CACTCCCGACAGCCACCAGCTGATTTGGTCCAACTTTGACCAGGTCAAACTGGCCGGAGATGACGTCCACCGGAAGATCGGAGAAGCTGACCCGATCCTGCCACGTGTGGCCGTTGTCCAGGCTAAACGCGACGTGGAAGCCCGGCCGGCCGTACACGCAGGCCACCACGCCGTTGTCGAGAACTGCTAATACGGGCGCGATATTCATCAGCAGCGGAGCGCTGACGACGGGCTCGGTCCATGTCTTACCTAGATCGTCTGACCAGCACTGGTAGAGTGGCCGATATTCGCCCGGATAGTGAGTCCCCTGTGTCCTCATGATGCACAACAGTTTCCGATCGGACAGTAAAGCCAGACTCGGCTCGCAATAACCACAGTATTGGCCTGCCAATTGTGGATCCGGATCATCCGGACTGAAAGCGACGCTGGCGCGATACCGCCAACTCTGGCCCAAGTCCGTTGATCGCAGGATCATGGTGCGATACCAGTTGTCGTCACCCCGCAGATTTCCATACAGCGTCCCCAGCAGATCGCCGTTGGGCAACTGAACGATTTTTCCTACCGAAAATCCGGGCCAACCGTGCTTCACCCATTTGGTATGTGCCACGATGTTTGGTAAAGAGACCGCCGAAGTACCCAGTTCGTATTTCAGGAAGTCGTCGGTGAAGAGGATCCGCTTGGCTTCCATCTGGTCCGCCGTTCCCCCCTCAACCGGCTTTGTCTCCAACATAAAGAGGACCCCCCCTTCGCGCAGGCCGACGGACATCATGCCCGCATAGGCGGGAGGAAAGTCCAGCTCTTGGCCCCAGGTCCGACCGGCGTCCTTTGAAATGCGATAGAACTTGGTACCGGTGCCCGGCTTCGGATAGAAAGCCGCGACGACCCCTGTCCGCGAAACAGCCACGCTGGCGGAATTCTGACTTAGCAGATCGCTTAGTTTGGTCGGTTCGCCCACCGTAATCTTGAGAAATTCGGTCGCCTCTCGAACACCAACCGCAGTGGGGGAGACCACCTGTTTCCCGCGGTTCGCCACGGTTTGGGGTTGTACCTGCTGACGCCCAGACTCCGCCGGTGACATCACAGGATCGGCTTCCGATCCACAACCGAACGTTGCGCAGAACAGCAGTACAAAGCGTGCGATCCTCATGTGGGCAACCTTTTCTGGATGACGTTGGACAAATGTCAACCGCCCTGCTGCGCATCATCCTAGCCGAACGGAAGCGATAAATCTTCGCTCGCCAACCACCAACTTGCAGACAACCGTTACTTGTTGCACATTGAACGGTGCACGCTCCCCGGTCCGCGCGAGCAGGTCACAATCCGATCACACCACGGAACGCAACATGATCGACAGCCGCAAACACGTCCTTCACGCGATTGCCTACATCGGGCTCCTCGCCTGCTCGGCCTCGGGCAACGAAGTGCTCTTCGAAGAAGGCATCGAATACGCGCAGCCGGGCGGCGAATCACTGCAGCTCAACATGGCGCGTCCAGCCGGCGACCAAGTGGACACCCCGCGACGACCGGCGGTCATCTGCATTCACGGCGGCGGATTCGTCGGCGGTGATCGCAGTGCGTGGAACGATTTCACCAAACGCCTGGCGCGGGACGGATACGTCGCGATCACGATCTCGTACCGCCTCTCGCCGAAACACCAGTGGCCGGCGCACATCCATGACTGCCGTGCGGCGATTCGCTGGCTACGTGCGAACGCCGAACGTTATCGCATCGACCCCGATCGCATCGGTGCGATGGGCACGTCGGCCGGTGGACACCTCGCCCAGTTTCTGGCGGTGACGAACGGTGTCGCGGAATTTCGCGGCGACCACACTCACCTGGACCAGCGGTCGGACATCACCTGTATTGCGGCCTGGAGCCAGGCCAGCGATTTCACGCGCGAGTTCGGCATCTGGGATCAGGCCCCCGACGTGTTCCCAAAAATCCTCGGTGCCAAACTCAGCGTCGAAACCCGACGCCGCTACGTCCGCGCCAGCCCGTTGTTCTGGGCGACACCGGCCTGTGCACCGTCATTGATCATCCACGGCACCGAAGACAAAGAAGTCCTCTTCGCTCAATCGGTATGGATGTACGAGCGGTTGCGGTCCGCCGAGGTCGATACCCGATTGCTCCCGATCGCGGGCGGCGGTCATTCGCTGGCCGGCGCGCATCGGGAACAGGCGGAACGCGCGACGCTAAAATTCTTCAATCGCGTACTGATGCAGTTTGAATAAGCAGGGATCAGATCGGAAACGTTCCAGCACGCGGCCCTCTTTCCCTGTTGTCGACGAGGATCTGAACATGCACAGAATCTGGATTCCGTTGGTGTCGATCCTCGTAATGCGCGCCGCCTTCAGCAGCGGACCGGTTTGCGAAGCGGATGAGAAACTCGCGTTGGTCCGTCCCGACCAACGATTGCCCGTCATATTCCTGGGTGACAAAGAGTCTCCCGCAGAGAAATTTGCGGCGCAGGAATTGAAGGCCCACCTGCAGAAGATGACGGGCCGGGATTTCAAGATCATCCGCTGGGGCGGTGGTGAACCGAGTCGGATGCCCGCGGGGACAACTAAACCCCAAGGGGTCTACATCGCGATCGGCCACAGCGAACTCACCGCATCGATCGACATTTCGGGACTGGGCAAGGAGCAATACCTGATCGACGTGACGCCGCAGCGGCTGATAATTGTCGGTGGACCCGATCGGCTACGAGGGGTGCTGTACGGTGTGTACGACGTGCTGGAACAACTCGGCGTTCGCTGGTATCGACCTGAACCCTGGGGCGAACACGTCCCCAGGGAAGACAGCTTGACATTGCCATCGGGAAGAACACTGGCCGAGCCACCCGACTATGAGTATCGCAGTACACTCGGAGGGGGTTTTCAGCGATATCGACAGCCGACGGTGGAACAAAGCGATCAAGCCAGTCTGTGGTCCGTTCGCAACCGGCTGAACTTCGATTTCGAGGATGAGCCGCGGTTCGGGGGCCGCATGGCTCCCGGGTTCGATCACATCTACTATCAACTCATCACGGTCGAAGAGTATTTCGACCAACATCCCGAGTACTTCTGTCTGTACAAAGGCAAGCGGCGCAGGGTCAACCCGGATGACGCGGTCAGGCCGAGCAACCCCACGGGGCTCCAGCTCTGTTTGAGCAATCCAGGCTTACAGGAACTCTTCGCTGAAAAAATCATCGCCAGGGCCAAGCATCGCGTTAATCTCGACAGCGTCACATTCTCGATCTCACCGAATGACGCGTGCCCGTTCTGCGAGTGTGCCGAATGCCGATCGATGGACGACCCGGCGGACCCGGAGTCCATGTCCAATCGGGTTTGCGCATTTAGCAATATCGTCGCTCGCCAGGTCGCCCGCGCCGTTCCCGGTGCGCGCTTGTCGTTGCAAGCTTACTCGGCCTGGACCAAACCGCCCACGATCGTGGATCGGATCGAACCCAACATCGTCATCCATCTCTGCCTGATTAACCAATGGGCCGACTACACCAGAAAGTTGAATGATGCGGCTCCCAACTGGAATCTGGAAACGCGCAATGCCATCGCCCGCTGGAAGCAATTGGGTGTTTCTGCGGTCTACACGTACGAGTATTGGTCCGGCTATGCGTGGCAGGGTCCCTTGCCTCTGGTGCGGACGATGGCCGACCGCATCCGGCACTACCGGGAATTCAACATCCGAGGAATTTACAACGAGAGCCATCCGCATTGGGGACCGCAAGGATTGGATCTCTACATGTGTGCAAAGTTGCTCTGGAACCCGGACCTGAATCTAGATCGTGAACTCGATCGATACTACCGCAACTACTATGGCCCGGCGTCCGCACCGATGAAGTCCTACCACGAAGCACTAATGGGAGCCCTCGACGAGCACCCGCATCCGGTTCACAGTGGTGGACGAGGGATGCACTTGATTTTCACGCCGCAACGGGTTGCCAGCCTGAACCGCCACATTGCGCTGGCAACAGAATTGGTGGAAGATCAACCGCTCTACAAACGCCGGCTCCACGGTGTGATCGCCGGATACAGGTTTGCCGAGCGCGTTTGCGAAATCCTCAAACTCAAGAAACGAACCGGTAAAGAAGTCGAAATGCCCGACTGGCCGGGCAGAGGCTATTACCTGCACAGTGATCAGGCCGAACGGGAGTACACGAAACTGCTCCAATGGGTGCGGTCCTTCTCAACGGGCGATGCGGTCTTCGATATCGTCCCGGACCCGCCGCACCTGTGGTATCTCAAGGAGGATATCCTGGAGAACGCGCCGCTGGGGTTCCTCGGCAGGGAATCCAATCTGCTGAAGGAGTTCTGATGCCCGGTCTTCGATGGCAATCCTCGGCTTGGCGTGCGATCTGCTATCGACACGACGGCGGTGGGGTGCGCCACGGCTGTGAGAACGAGGATACGTTGGTAAAGTACGTTTGACCTGGAATGCATGGATCAACGGATGCCGGCGAATCCCCGCCGGCCCAGCTGGACGATCGATTCACGCAGCACAACCAACGCCCAACATGTCCGATCTAAACGGTCAACTCGTGAGTAGCGCACTTCTCTGCTCGCGATCGGTTTGCATTGCGACTGGCTCGATCCTTCGCAGGAATGTGTGTAGCGCCAAACGGCGGGCGAAGCGATAGCCAATGACAACCCCTAATCCTGAATGAGACCGCCCGAACCCTACAAAGAAAAGGACAAAAACAATGATGTTGTTTCGGTTTATCTTGGCCCTGGCCATGGCCGGCGGGGTCGTTTGCGTCAGCCGAGCAAGCGAACCGATCGACATCGGGTCCCGACTGGAGCTGATGGTCGATGACTATCTGATCGAACGGTTCGAGGGAAAGGCCGAATTGAGGCTGCACCGGCCGGTCGAGCGCGAGGTGGTCTTTACCTGCGACAAGCCATGGGAGGGAGACTGGTCCGGGTCGGTCACTTTCCTCCAGGACGGCGATGCGTACCGCATGTACTACGCGGCGGCAAACTGGTCTCCACGCAGAACGAACCACTGCTATGCGGAGAGCACAGATGGTGTTCATTGGACGCGGCCGGAGTTAGGGCTGGTCGAGTTCGACGGTTCGACAAAGAACAACATCCTCAACATTCCCGGCGAGGGAAAGTTCGTCCCTTTCAAGGACACCAACCCCGACTGCAAGCCCGAAGAGCGATACAAGGCGTTGGTCGCTCTCTGGGACGATCCGGTGACGGGGCTCTACGGCTACACATCGGCCGATGGGATTCGCTGGCGACGAATGCGAGACCAGCCACTGATCACCAAGGGCCAGTTCGATTCACAAAACGTCGCATTCTGGGACTCCGCGCGGGGGCGTTACGTGACGTATTATCGTCAGTGCCGTGGGTTGGACGACTCTTTCACCGACGTCGGTCCACAGCTGGGGATCGACGACAAGGGATGGGTGCGCGACGTGTTGACCTGTACGTCGACCGACTTTCTCAACTGGACGGAACCGCAGTGGCTCCAATACCCGGGCGCACCGCGGGAACAAATCTACCTCAACCAGATTCGGACCTATTACCGAGCGCCGCATCTCTTTGTGGGGTTTCCAGGTCGGTTCGTGGCGGGGCGCGAGATTGAAAAGGGCCTGCCGGCTACTAGTCATCCCGCGTACCAATTTGCCAACATTTCGGAAACCCTGTTCATGACAAGTCGAGATGGGGTCCACTTCAAACGGTGGGGCGAGGCCTTCATCCGGCCCGGTCCCCGCAAGGAGCGCTGGATCTACGGTGCGACCTTTCCCCAGTACGGCCTGCTAGTAACCAAAGCCGGCACAGCCGCGACGCCCGGTGAACTGTCCTTGTATATCTCCGACGGCGGCACCTGGACACAACGCGGAAAGGCGTCACGGTTTCGCCGCTTTACTTTGGGTGTCGACCGGTTCGTGTCGGTCAATGCACCGCTGAGGGGAGGCGGCTTCGTCACAAAACCGCTCGTGTTTCAGGGGACGACTCTGGTGATGAATTTCGCAACGTCGGCAGCGGGCAGTATCCGCGTGGAGATCCAGACACCCAACGGGAAACCGGCCAACGGTTTCGCGCTGGCCGACTGTCCGGAGATCTTCGGTGACCACATTGAACAAGTCGTCGCCTGGAAGAGCGGCAGTGACGTCCGTCACCTGGCCGGCAAACCTATCCGGCTCCGCTTTGTGCTCAAGGACGCCGACCTGCATGCGATTCGTTTTGCCGAATAAACAAACCCACGCCAAACCGTTGCCGGTCACCGCGGGCGACACATCCGATGGTGGCGCGGGCGACGCCCTCCGCCAGACCTGCCGTACTCGGTCATTCGCGCCCCGTGACAATTACCGCCGAGTGTGTAGGTCGGCTCCGGTTCCCGATACGACGGCCGCTCACTGGGACCGCTTCACCCGACGAGATCTGGGGCTGCGGAAGCGCAAGCCGCGTGCCTGGCCTCGTCGGGCGGGCCTCACTTGGACGGAGCGTGCGCGGCCGTGTTGACTAATTCGTCGCGCCGTCGACGCAGCTGTGCAAGGCGTCCAGCGTAACGCGCGTCTGCGGCCAGATTGTGCGTCTCGTGCGGATCGCGAGCCAGATCGTAAAGTTCTTCGTACTCCGGGCGTTGCTCGAAGTAGCGAATGTACTTCCAACGCTTTGTTCTTACACCGTCGCTTTTTGGGATCCTGGGGTGATTGAATAGGTGTTCACAGAGGAAGTCGTTTCGCCACTTGACACGCTGTTGGCCCCGACACAGCGGCATCAGCGAACGACCCTGCAAGCTTCCGGGCAACGCTTGCTCCGCTGCATCCAGAATCGTTGGTGCAATGTCGATGTTGAGGGCTAGTTCGCCGCGTGTGGTTCCGGCGAATCCCTGCTGCGCGCGTGGGTCGAAAACCACCAGCGGCACGCGCAGCGAGTTTTCGTACAACAGCCAGCAGTCGCTAAGTCCTCGTTCACCGAACAACATCCCGTTATCGCTCGTGAAAATAATTACGGTGTTGCGGTCGATCCCCAACTCGGCGAGTTCCGTTCGGATTCGTCCGATCGCCCCGTCAACGCCTGTCACCATGCGGAACATGCCCTTCATCATGCGCTGGAACTTCTCCGGGGTGTCGAATCGCCACCGCCATCTATCGCGACCGAGCGAAGTTTGGAGGAACTTGGGCTGCGCTCTGAAAAAGGCTGGCGTGGAATTCTGCGGTGGCGGAATCGTCGCATTCTTGTAGAGCTCGTCGAGGCGTTTCGGCCACAAATACTGGCGAGGGTCGTCGTCCTGAGCGTGGGGTGCATTGAAACTGACCGATAGACAGAACGGCTGACCGGGGGCCCGTTTCACATGTTCACGGACAAACCGGATCGCTTTGTCCGCGGTGATATCGGTCAGGTGCCTGGTGCTACCGTCCGCCTGCTCGACAAAGTAACCGTGGGGTCCCGAGACGCCCCAGTGCTCGAAATTGTCGAAGTGATCGAGCATCTTCGCTAACGTCGCCTTCTCGTTTTCAATGCGCAGTCGTCCATTCGATTCGATTCCGAACTTCCCGATGAAACCCGTGCGGTATCCGACAGCCCGCAGCAACGCGGGATAGCTTTGTCTCGCAATCTCGGAGCGCAACGGAGCGGTGAGAAACGTAAACTGGTGGCGCCTTCGATAGAGCCCCGTGAGAATACTGGCCCGGCTCGCCGCGCACACGGGTGTCGTGACAAAGGCGTTGGTGAATCGCACACCCTCTGCGGCAAGGCGATCCATGTTCGGTGTCTGGATGATTGAATTTCCCGCGCATTGCATCGCCCACGACGGTTGGTTGTCCGTGAGGAGCACCAAGATGTTGGGGCGCGCGAATGCGGCCGGCGCGCCGCAAGACAGCACGCACACCGGCAACCACAGCCAGGAGACAAGCGAGTGGGGCAGCCGACGTCTGGGATGAATCAAATGGCGCATGAGAATCGGGGCCCATTCGTTGTCGTCGCGTCGCCGTAGACCGGCTCCAAAAAATGGCAACCGTGTTGAATTCGTGTCTGCTTGCTTTGAGTCTTCGTTCCAACCGCGCCAGGCCGCTGGCGGAGATCGATGCAAAGGTCGTCCCCGCCTCGTTCGCCTTGCACCGACGACGCCACGATCGATCGAATCATGTTACAGCATGACCCGCAAATTGGGCTACTCGCGGATCGAGTACTCCGGCAACTCCTGATCTTGTCGTAGATCAATCGGTGTTTGACGGGGTAGGCCATTGGATTCAGTCTAGTTGGCGAAGACCTGATCTCGCTGAGCGTGAGCAAGGCCATCGCGGAAACTTCGGCCCATTGGAGTTCCGTCAGGGAGAGTTCGATGAACACGTCGAGAGCGCTGATCTCTCGGCGGCCGCTGCTGAAAGGGAGCGCTGCGCTAACGTCTGCGGGCACTGTCTCTCCTCAGGTTGTTCCCCGCCACGCCCTTGGTGGCCGCGGGTTTACGCCTCCTAGCGAAACGGTCCATGGGGCGGCTGTTGGCTTCGGTATGATGGGCACTCACAACATTCGGCGCGCCAGCCAAGCCGGTGCAAATCTCGTCGCGTTGTGCGAAGCCAACGAGACGCGAACGGACAAGTTGCGCATCAGATACCGGACACCGAATTGAAGTGGGACGCCAAGCAGATGACTGTTCCCAATCGGCCGCGCGCCAATCCGTTTCTCGACGTTCCGAATCGTGACGGTCGGAGGCTGGAAAGGACCCGCTGGTGCGATAGGCCTTCGGTCGAACTCGTGACTTCCGATGTCGACCGACCACGGCAAAGCCAGGACAAGTCCGGCGCACACCCATCGCGTTTGCATCGCTCTTCGCCGTGCTGCATCGAATGGTCACTGCCCCGCTTCCCTCCTCTGACCCGCTGCGGAGGGAAGGCCGTCAACATGATCAATCGTCCGCGATTGGTTCGACCGCCGTCGGATCAATCGCGGCAATCACCAATCGCGACATACGTGCCAAGATCCCTCGTCCCGAGCGATCGTCGGCAGCATTACTGATCGCGAATGCAGCAATCACCACCGGTCGCTCCGGCAGTTCCACAATACCCACGTCCGCCGCGATACGTCGGCTGCCACCGTACTTGTTGGCTACCCGAACACCTGGTTTGAGGTATCTGGCAATGGTCTGTTTGTGCGTTGAAGCGCGCATCAGATTGAGCATCTCGTCCGTATCGGATCGATTGGCCAGTTGGCCGAGATATAGTCGTTCGAGAAGTAACCCCGTGTCGCGCGGGCCGCAGACGTTGTTCTCTAACGAATCTGAATAACCTAGCCCGTCGTTATCGAACTGGCCCGCCTTGATCCGGGAAATCAACCGTTGGTCGTTTGTGCGGGAAATGGGCGCCTTTGTCATCCCCAAGATCACGTAATGCCAGCGGCCCAGTTCCAACGAAACACGTGTGCTCTGGCAACCTTGATCGTCCAAGAACTGATTTGTCGATTTGGTACCAACGGTGCGAATCACCAGGTCGGTGGCCATGTTATCGCTGTGGATCATCATCAGACGACCGTATTCGCGCAGCGGGAGTTCGATCAGCCCATCGCGGGCCTTCAGGACGCCCGTCCCGTGCGTCGAGATGTCGATGGGAAGGCGGTGTTTTTCCTCCAGTTGTAAGTGGCCCAGAGCGGCTTGCCGATACAGTTGGATCATCACCGGCAGCTTAATCACGCTGGCAGGTGGAAAACGTTGGTCATCGTTGAAGGCGTACGTTGCGCCGCCGCGGACGTCCTTCGCATAAAAACCCAGTCGGCCCGCAAAGGACTTCGCAAGTGAATCGAGTTGCGTCTTGGGAAAGTTCGCTTGTAAGCGGTCTCGAACGTCCACTTCTTCGTTCCTCCGGCCCACGTGCCCCGTCTTTGCGCGGACCTCTTTGAGAATGCGCTGTTCGTCGGCATCTCGCGTTTTAGGGCCGACTCGGTTGAGCACCAGTTGCAATGCGTTCTGTGCGGATTGGGTCTCGATTTTGGGTGCGGCGAACGGCGTGCTTGCAATCACATCCGGTGACGCGGGAAATTCCGCTTCCTGGACACTCAATCGCGGATCTCCCTCGCCCGTTGGGGCAAATGGAGTGACGTTTCCCGCAACGTAGACCTTCGACTTGGGGGCTTGCGGCTGCAACCAGATGACACCACCACCACGCGACTCGGCACCCTTGAGAAACGTGCAGTTGACGACGTTAGCCCGCGCTCCGTGAATCAATTTTGTCGCGTTGCTACCACCACTCCAGTTGTAGATTACATTGTTGACTAGATCGAAAACACCACTCGAGATCAGCGGGTTGCGGTCGCCATTGTGAGCGAACAGACAGTGATGGATCGTGATCCGATCACAGTTCCGTCCGCACAACCAACCCATGCTGTGTCGCCCTTTGGCATGATCTCCGTAGCGTTGCCCCTCGGCGATTAGTGTCCACTGGCAAGTCAGGTCTTTGACCCGCCCCCAAGTGTCAATGTTCTCGTCGGTGGCCCACATGAGCGAACAGTGATCGATCAAAATGCGCTGGTTGTTGCCGTTGAACAGCAGGCCGTCACCGCCGGCTCCTCCTGTGGTCGCGCGAACTCGCAGATCGCGCAGAATGATGTCGCTACTGTCATCCAAGAACCAGATCCCATGCCGCATGATCGTGACGCCTCGACCGGGCGCACTTGATCCATCCACGGTCAGCCGTCCACGCCGCACGATGAGAGGACGTTCCAGTTGAATCGTCCCTTCCACAACGAACGAGATAATTCGAGGCTCGTCGACCGCTAGCGCCTCGCGCAATGATCCAGGTCCATGATCGGCCAACGTTGTCACGGCCAACTTCTTGCCACCGGTGCCTCCTTTTGATTGCGCTCCAAAACCTTCCGCCATTTCGTCGGCTTTGAGCTCCGCACCGTGAGCCGAAAGGAAGAAGATTGACACGATCACACCTATCAGCCAAGCGAATGTGCGCAGCATGCTGGCGTCTCCCCGTCGGTTCGTCTCGGACCGATATTGGACGATCTAGATTGTTTCCCGCGGCTGGCATTGATCATACGTCAACCGCCTCTGCGGTCAGCCTAGCGATGGAACGTAGCCAGAGCAAACGCGTTGCCGGCCGTCAACCATCCCAGTCGGATCGGGGTCGGTCCTGAATCGGGCGGTAAGAAACCTGTTTGCGGAGCCACTCATCAGACAGACAGGTTTTCCTCATTTGTACACGTGGATCGGGCGCGATGACGACCCGATCTGGAGCCACCCGCGAGGTGCGCTCGAAATGTCCTCGCTTGGCTACCCAGGCGCCGTGGCGATGAAGGCCGAGTCGAGCGTGGTTTCTGTTGCGAGTCCGGCAAGACTCCCGACCGCGTCTAACCGCTGTGCCTCGTCTACCCGCTGCACATCGTCTACCCGCTGCGCCTCGAACTCAACGCAGCCCACAATGGGAACGTGTGCCACAGGTGTTCCGCGCCGAATCGTCGGACAAGCGGGGTGTCACAGCGGTGCCGTGGAGATNNGAAGTGCTACCCAGACTGCAGACCGCGGAGCGCCGAGTTCCCACTCTAGAGGTACCCGAAAACGGGTGGAAACAGTACCACCACCACCGCGGCCCACAGGGCGTAGACCGGCAGGTAGGCGGTCTGCCACCGCTCCAGCGCCAAGAACGACTGCCGGCCACGCACGAAGCGGTAGTAGAGCCATGCGGACCAGCCCAGATTGACCAGCAGAATGAGATTCTCTCCGAGCGCTGCGATTCGATTGGCGCTGAAACCGAACTCGGAAATCCGCCCCGTAATCGCGACCAGCGCCAGCATGTCGACCACCAGTGCGCTGATCACCAGGACTAGCTGGAGACCATCGAAGACACCGGGCGGCGCTTGCGGATCGCGCGCCGACACCGCGTAGAGCAGCAGNCCGAGTACCAGGACCAGCAGCAGATCGAAACCGATCAACATCTCGCGGTCGACGTGGAGCCCGGTTCTCGTCCAGAGCATGGTTGCCAGGAAAGCCAGTAGCAACAGTACGAATAGCGGCGTGAACAAGCGCGTCAGCACCGGAGCCATGTTCGCCAGCGCGCTTTGTTTTGCTTCGACCAACCAACTCGCCACGATCACCGCCCCCAGCGCACCGCAGGGCAGTATCCATAAGTTGGCGAATTGTCCGGCAGCCTCATCGTACCCGATGAAGCCGAACATCAAGAGTGTGAACGCGATGAAAACACCACCCCCCAAGGCAATCAGCACATAGTAGATCGCCAACTCGCCCGAGAAACGAACGAAGTCCATCCTGCGGCCGCTGGCATTCCATTCTCCCCCGGCGTGCGCGATGGCGACCAGCAGCCAGAGAGCGATCGGCAAATGGATCATCGTGAGGATCTCGGTCGACCCGCCCGCTGAAAACGGGTAGAGATTGACGAGGGCCGCGGCGATGGCAAAGGGTGGCAACAGCCAGCGCAGGCCTGACACCCAACGGCGTTTCCAGGCCAGGTAGCCGACCAGAAACGGCAGCACGAATAGGCTCAGATTACGCAGGTAGAATGCCCCGTTGGCTGCGTTGTCGGGACCGTCGTCATCTAATTGCAGTCCGAAGAGTGCCGGGACCTTGATCGCCAGCGCAGCGGCCACCGCGAGGGCAACCACAATGAAAAACTCGCTGTGCACCGCCTCCTCAGACGTCTCACCCGCATCGGGATCCAGCACGAGTTGTGTCCACAAGCGGCTGGCATGTGTCCGTGCAAATTCTCGTGATCTCGTGTCGATCCTCCCGAGGCGTTTTACGGCGATCAGAAAGGCCTCCTCCTCCGAGAGGCCGANCTGGACGAGTTCGCTCAGCTGACCGCGCAGCTGGCCTTCGAGCTCCTGCAGGTCGGGGCCGTCAAACACCCCGTGGCGTTGCAGGTGGGATCGCCACTGGTCAATTTGAGATGCCAGATCGATGCGGTGCGACACGTTCCTTGTTTCCCATTTTCGTGCTCAGTCTGTTGATCCTGGCAAGGTCGCCTCGAGCCGCATCCAGATTGCAGGGGCGCATCACTGGCCAGAGACAGATGTGGACTTCAATACCACTGATAAACGAAGTCCGCGAAGCGCTGGTAATCGGTTTTGCGTTTGGCGTCGTCCCGGTAATGATCCCGCCATTGTTGGTGATGCTTGCGAAAGCCGGAAAGCACCCATTGATCGGAGATCTGGTACTCCGACCAACCGGCTCTATTTGCTCTGGTTGCTTTCCTCTCGGCACGCAAATGTGCCTCGGCCAGTACAGCGCGAATGCCATCTCGAATGGTCCTATTTTGATGGTCCACCAGTGGCCTGAGTCGCATCAGGCCCTGTGAGTCGATTGGATGGACGGAGATTTGCACCGCGGGAGCCAGGTCACCGGCCATGATTCGGCGAACGTTGTATCCAGTGGTGAACCAGTCGACGGGGGTCAAACTATACAAATAGAATGCCGCCGCCAACGTCACTAGATGCGCTCGCAAGAGCCACAAGAACGACCGGTTGCGAATGATCTTGGTGACGACGATGGCGAACCCCACGATGACGGCTGAAATACCAAACAACCCAATAACCCGCATGCGGGTCATGCCATTGAAGTGGATGTAGATAAACATTCGATTGAAAACGGCCAGGCCCAGGATCAGATTTTCCAGCGACCAGATCCAGGCAAGCATCTTGAGTTGCCCCAACCGCGGATCGGACAGCAGATCGCCCCGGAAGATCAACGAGAGCATACCCGTCGCGACGACCAGCGCGACGGTCAGCCAGGCGGCTCCTTGATGGGCGTAACCAGAATAGTGGAAGCCTGCCGGAAACTCCCGAAACCACAGCGTCTGNAACTCAAAGACCAGATAGACCGCAAATAAAATCGCAACCGTCACCATCGTGTTACGGCAAGGCGCGTAGAAGAAAGATGGTTTACCCTCCTTCGTTTGCTGGGGAGGGCAGTTGTCAGCGAGCTGCGTAATGGCCGCGATGGGGCGCAACAAACCGACAAACACAATCACCGCGCTAATCAAGAACACGATCTCTGCAGGCGATGTGTGAATCAGCCAATTTTCCATGGTACGAATCCACTTCGTCAAGTTTGCAGAAACCCAATCAACCAGATGTGGGTTTGCCCCGATGAAGAGCATGCCGAAGACGGCAAGTGCACCGGCGGGTAACAAGACGTTCAGCCACTTCGGAGAAACGCTCGTTGCTCTGCGTTGGAAGTGATTCCAGTAAGGGACGAGGCCGAGCAGCCCGGACGGAATGACGCAGCAGGCAAAGCCAAAGGACTCCAGAAGATGAACCGTTCGTCCTGCGAGCCCCAAGGCAAAGACGCAGGTCAGACCTGCTCCGCACCAGACGGTGAGTGTCGAACCCAACCACACGAGTCGCGTGCTGAGTGTCAACAAGGCGATTCCGATGAGCCACGTCGAGCGGAGAGGTTGACGCGTCGGCGAGCCCGCATAGAGCAACACGGGAATCGTCACCAGCACGACTGCCCAGCCTGTGAATCCGCCACCCCGGAANAGGGCCACGTCTGCAATCACGATTGCGGAGAGGACACAAAGCACTTCCCAGGCCTCCACCGACTTCGCCTCAACGGCTGGGGGTGCGTTGGCAGGCACAAACACGGGTGGTATTGCTGGCGGTGTGACCAGGCCATCATTCATTAAACGATTCACGCCTTTAAGGATCGCTGAGTTCTTCCAGAGCGATACGTGGGAACTCCGTTTGTTGTTCTCGACGATCCGAGTGGATCGTCTGATTTCAATTTGACTTTCTCGTTCCAATCCCGATTGCCGGCGATGAGCGGGCACTCAGAACAGCTTCTCCAGCAGGCGGCTGAAAAACAGGGTTACGCCGACCACTCCCGCCGCCACCGACGAAAACAAAACGCCCGCGGCCGCGGCATCTTTGACGAGGCCGATTTCCTGGTCTCGCTGCTCGGCCACACCCTTCCCCAGAGTAGCCACCATCTGCTCACTCTCGCCTGGCGACCAGGATGCAATTCGCTCCACACAGCTGTTGAAAATCTCGAATCCCAGTACGAGTGCGATCGACATCACGACAAACAGCCATTCCAGCGCGCTGATCCTGAACAAGATCGCCTCGAGCAGCACAAACACGGCGACCGCTACGTGCACGGTCGAGTTCCGTTCTAGAGAGATGATCCTGACACCGCGAAAGGCATACGCGAAACTGCGCAGCAGGCTCTTGAGCTCGCGCCAGAAAATGTCGACACCCTGTTGTTCGTAGTGCGTTGATAGACTGACGTACGACGCCAGCAAGAAACTCACCAGCAGCCACCGCATTACATCGTCAATGTAGACGTACCCGAGAAGTTTGATTCCAGAGATCTTGTCGCTACCGTACGCCCAGCACCCGTACTCCAGCGCGATCGGCCAGATCAGACTACCGTAGACCGTGAGCGCAACGGTTGATATCAGGATCGGTCGCCACCTCGTCACGAGCACTTCAAGGAACTCGCGGCGCAGCCAGATGAGGATCAGAAAGGGCAGGCAGAAGAGCGCGTTGTAGCCCACATAACTCAGGTGATCAAACATGCTCCGCCTTTCGCAGGGCTAATAGAACGACACCCACAATCAATAGCGTGCCGAAAACGTAAAATCCGATGAACTGTTCCGCCGTCAAACCGACCAGCCCTATCCCGAGCGTCTTCGCGCTGTCATAGCGCCACACACCCGTCCTGACACAGAGCCAGTCCCATACGAAACCAATCGTGTATACAAAGAACAAAGACCAGAGAATCGTTCGCTTGTAATGGCCGATCACGTCCCGCAGCAGCCACGCCAAGACGAGCACGGGAGCGACAAAGAAAATCAGCAGGTAGATCAAATACACGGGCATGAGGGCATCCGTCTGTGAAATGGGACCTCGTGGATGATGGCTCTTCGGTACCGTTGCTTTGCATTGCAAAGTTTAGAAACAAAAAAACTCAACCCCTACGCGGGCGCCCACCCGGGTGGCGACGTTCGCGGGCCGGCCTCCGATTGCATCTTCACTTGTGCATCGGCGACGACGCTCTCTAGAACATTGACATAATCCGTAAACCGTTGGCGCCCGCTGACTGTGAGCCGGTACATCGTCTGCGGCCGTGAACCTTGTTGGCCCTTCCAGACTTCGACGATCCCGGCTTCGCTCAAGACCCCCAAATGTCGACTGAGGTTGCCATCGGTGAGCGAGCAGAGATTCTTCAGATCGTTAAACAACAGGCCGTCGCCGCGAGCGGCGAGCGAAGCCAGGATTCCCAACCGCGCCTTTTCGTGGATAACGCGGTCCAGGCCGTCGTACGAAAAACGTCCTGACTCGGCAGGTGGTGTTTGCGTTTTACGTTTGCGAGTCATGCGTCCGCTCCAACGTCCAGTACAAAATGGCCGCCGACAACAACTGGCCGCCGCCGAAACTGATCCCCATCTGCCACGGCGACAACGCGTTGGGGCCCTGGCCCCAAAGAAAACAACCCATACCGCAGGCGAAGTAGTACAGACCGACCCAAAAGAACTGCCGAGGCAGCAAGCGGTACGACGCAAAGACACCCAAGCTGAAAGTGAACGACCACAATCCTGGCAGCATCCAGGCTACAGCCGGCGCGCTGCGATAAATACAAAGCGTGAGCCCCGCTCCGACAAGGAGGCTTGGCAAGAACTGCTCCACCGCCAGCTGCGTCATCTGCCGCGCCAGCGCCGAATGGGTATGGTGCACGCGCCACGCCATCTCGCCGGCAGCCACAATCACACTTAGCGCGGCAACGCCAACCCAGAAACTGATGTAGCGCCCCAATTCGCTTGCGGGTGACGCGACAAGATACGGCTGACAGAAGGCCGCCAGCAGGCCCAGCGCCCCAGAACCACCAACCGTCAACGATCGATATCCACGAAACACCTCGCTGCGGGCCATCTGTTGACGAATCTCGGCAATCTGGCCCAACGCCTCGCGAAGTTCCATGATGGCGTTCCTGTAACAGCCGGAAGNCGGGCTCGCTCTGCGAACTCACTTTACAATGTAAAGTAATTGCGGTACCGGAGACCGTCAAGCGCGAAATGAGACCGAGAAGGGACAACCTCTGGCACCCAAAATGGATCTGACGGGTGTGTCGTTGGTGTACATCGGGGACCCGTGTCGGTGACCTTTGTTTTGTCGAGGCGAAGGCCTTCCAATTGGTCATTCCGATCGGGATACAGTACAAGAAGGTCTTCCGTGATTCGCATCACGGTGAAAAATAACTCTGTGGCAAGTCATCGCACTCGCTAAAACCCCCGAGACGTTGAAGGAGGATGGTGCCATGCGAATCGTCGTGATGTCATCGTTAATCGTGATTGGAGCGCATGCAATCAGCTGCGCTCAAACAAGCGATGCCAAGGCCGCGACACGTGGCTTTTGGTATGCCGGTTTTCAACAGCCTGAACATCCATTTCACAAGCTGGGCAAACAATATTGGGTGGCCACCAGCGGNGACGATGCCAGCCAGGGCACAGAAGACAAACCCTGGAAGACTCTCACCCATGCCACCAAGTCGATTCAAGGCGGCGATGTAGTAAACATCTCGCCCGGATTCTATTTGTTCGATTGTCGGTTTGGCCCGGCGGGACCCAACGAAGACAAGAAAACTATTTACCGCGCAGTCGACCCCTCATTCCGCGGTGGGCGGGTGGTGATATCCGCGGACGAGACATTCACCAGTCCAAACTGGTCGTTGGCCGACAACGTCAGTGTTCAGGGACTATGGATCGGAGGCGACTACGCGAATGCTCACACCAAGGGGGGTGGCAGTTATAGTTCGCGCAACAGCGAAGTCGTTGGTTGTACGTTTTTCAACTCACAAGGTTTTGCGGGTGGTCCAGCGTACAACTGGCTCTTTCAAAACAACCGCATGGTGCATCAGGGGAAAGGCACCCACGGACACAGCATGTACATGGCGGGTGGAGTGCGCCACGATCTACCGTGGAATAGTCGAAATCTCCGCGTGCTGGGCAACACGGTGATTGCTGGTGAAGGCTACGCGTTTCACTGTTGGCATTCGCCCGTCAGCGCGACGATCGCAGGTAATTTCTGTTCGGGGAACTATTGGAGTATCGTGTTGCAAGGTCCCAATCACTCGTGCCATCACAACGTATTTTGGAAACCTCGCGGAAACATCGGCGGCGGTGATACTGGGATTGTTGGATTCAACGGCTGGTTACCNGCGAGACTGCGACGCTTCGACCACCTTGTNTTCGGTTCGCCACACCCCGTGTGGCAACGCGGCATGCCACCGATCCGTTCAAAACGAGCGATCGAGCGCATCTATCTGCTGTACGACGCCAGGATTCAAGGTGTTCCCGACGACCAACATTTCCTGCTCAGTGGGAAGCCCTGGACCGGAACATTGAATCTCCCCGAGAACCGGGCAAAAGCCGCAGCCATTCCCCGGTCCGGCGCGGTGACCACCAGGCCGCCTTTCTTCCCACACACCGCGCAGGAAATCGACGATGCCATCGAAACCATTAGTACCTATTTTCGCGAAAACGATCCCCGCCAAATCAGTCGCGACAAATCCGACCGCTTGGAGACACTCTTCGATGTCCTGAAGGTTCAGTATCACACAACGTCGGAAGATTACGTCTGTTTTCCACCGATGGCACAAGACAAGGACGACGGAACATACGGAAAGCACTGAGCGATTGGCGTCCAGCCGTTTGCCGGAAGACCCGCACATTCAATACGGACGAGTTTGTGCGACACGGATGCGGCTGTCGAAATGGCGCAGCGTTCGTAGGCGATCCTGGCCGGCCGGGTAGCCACTGTATGATTCACCAGATGCGGCAGCCGGACTGCAAACGCCAAACGAACAATAGGATTACCAATGAAAAGCAATAGCCCGCACTTTTCGAGAGAGCGCACGTTTTATCGCAAGTGCCTCGAGTTGAGCTGGTTCTGGGTGGCCGGCTGCCTGGGTGCGATGGGATGCCAAGATGGCGGCTACAACTCACAAACGACCGACGGCGAAGAGGCCGCGATCGGTCCGCATCTGAAGGCTTCAATAAAGGGTCTGCCTCGCGTTCCGATTGATAACACGTTGACGACATTGGCACAGGCCGACAGCAGCCCGGCGCTTCCAAATGGCGGGGACGTTCAACGGGTCGCTGCAAACCGGCGGCGACCACGACGGATTCTCCACGCCTGGGACGGAGTCACGATGTGGGCGACGATCCTAAATACGAATTACTATGAGTCGCCCAACCGCCAGATCTCCCAACCGGCTGCGCAGTTCAGTAAACGGATTCTCGAAGAGATGATCGATGAAGAGGCGGCAGCTCAGGTCGACGCGATTAGCTATTGTCTCTTCACCGCGTTCTGGAGCGATCTCCCCGCTTCCAAGATCACCGAGCTGTTTCCTTGGCGTCCAGCCGGAATGGATGAAGCGGGGGTGGATTGCTTGAAGGTCTTGATCGATCGCTGCCATCAGCATGACATGCAGTTTATNGCCGACATTCGCATGAACGATCGACATGGTGGGCCTCGCAAGGGTCTCGCAAAAGAGCATCCGGAGTGGGCGCTGCTGGAGTCCGGCAATGACTTCGCGATCGCCGGGGTGCGCGAGGCGATGTTGAGCTTTGTCCAAGAAGTACTCGATGGCTATGACGTGGACGGTGTCGAGTACGATTACATGCGATGGTGCCACATGTTCAAACCTGGCGAGGGAAAAAAGAACGCCCACTTGTTGACCGACCTGAGTCGCCGGACTCGGAAACTGCTTGACGAAGCGGCCAGGCGGCGAGGCATCGATCGGCTCGAATTCGGTGTACGCGTGCCGCAGAACATCAACGAGTGCGATTACCTAGGGTTTGACTTGGCGACCTGGATCAAAGAGGGCTTGGTCGACTACGTCGTGCCATCCGACTTCTTCCACTCAGACACCAATATGAAGACCGAGGATTTCGTGNAGTTGGCCGCGGGTACCAACTGCAAGATCTATCCCGCCATCCACCCCATGATCTCAATGGATGGGCCGAATGAACATTATCGACTGATGCAGCTGGAGAACTACCGAGCCGCCGCGCAGAATTTTTACGGTTTCGGGGCCGATGGAATCTCACCTTACAACTATCAGCGAGGATTTTCACGGCGTGCTACCGCACACCGTTCGTCGTCCAGTGCTGCCTACATGTGGCCCGCAGCATTAGGTTGGTTGCGCGAATTGCGCAATCCTGACGAGGTTCGGGAACGCGATCGCCACTACCTGTTTTATTCGATCTACAAAAAGCCGAGAAAGTCGCCGACCGGGTTCTCGAACGATGACAACCTGTACCTGACTCGCGACGCCCCAACGCGGGTCGGCAGCCGCCGCTTTCGGATGGCCGAGGACTTCAATAATCGCAAATTGAACAATAAATCGTAATTTAATGCAACTACTAAATTAAAATTCTTTTTAAAAAAATTACTGCAATTTTGGGATTATTTGACCCA